>CAZKWA010000078.1:0-16525 GCA_964556345.1 uncultured Alcanivorax sp. | reverse complement strand
GCAATGGTGGTGCCTGGAGGGAGCTGTTTGGCCAGGGACGGCCAAACTAACAGCGATCAGGGAAGACTTGAGCGGTCCCGGAAGGCACCACCATTGCACCGCGTCTCGGATACGGAGCTCCGAACACCGGAACAACCAAGGTCTCTGGAACCCTGCGGATTCAGGTTTCGGCGAGGAAGGGCCGGGCGGCGTCGATGACGGCGTCCGGCGCCTCGGTCTGCGGGTAGTGGCCGACCCCGGCCAGTTCCACCACGTCCGGATCGGGAACCAGCTCCCGGTAGCGGGCCACCATGTGGCCGCCGGACACCGGGTCCTCGGTACCGTCAATCAAACGCACCGGAATACCGCGCCCCGCCGCGTCTTGCAGGGCGCCCACCCAGCGCTCGCGGTAGCGGCGCCGCTCTTCCATGTAGCGGATCAGGCGCGGCATCACGGCGCGGCCGTTGTTGTACTCCAGTAGCGCCCAATAGCCCGCCACTTCGCCGTCCGGCAGGGGCCGGGCGCAGATGTGCTGAAAAGTGGCCGCCATCTTCTCGAAGCGGAAGAACTTCACCAGCAGGGGGCCGAGCGGGCTGATTAGCAGCTTCTGCAGGCGCACCGGCAGATGGGTTTCGGGAAACAGGCCGCCGTTGAGCAGCACCACTTTCTCGATCGCCAGGCCCGGCTGTTGCCGGTCGGCGCGCTCGCCGTGGCGGGCCAGCAGCTCCTGGGTGACGGTGTCGCCGTAGTCGTGGGCCAGTATCCGGCAGCGCGTCACGCCCAGGTCGGCGAGCAGCGCCTCCACCAGGTCCGCTTGGGCGTGAATGCTGTAGGGAAAGCGGCGCGGCTTGGCGCTGAGCCCGAAGCCCAGCAGGTCCATCATCACCACCCGATAGTCGGCGGTGAAGGCCGGCAGGATATGCCGCCAGTCCCAGCAGGCGGTGGGGAAACCGTGAATCATCACCAGCACCGGGCGGTCGGCGCCGCCCTCGTCCCGGTAATAAAGGCTCTGACCACGCCAGTCAAAGGCCGAGCCACCGGCCCGCCAGGTCTCAATCGCCTGAACGGCGTCCTGATGTTGATGCTCCGACATCGGCGTACTCCTTTACCGGGAGGCGTATGGCACGGTCGCGCGCGGCGAACGCCGGCCCGCTAGCTCAAAGAGCCCAGCGCCGCCTTGGTGAACGGCTCGATCTCATCATGCTGGCCGTCGCGCATTTTGACCAGCCAGTTGGGGTCCTGCAGCAGGGCACGGCCCACCGCGATCAGGTCGAATTCCTCCGCCTCCATGCGCTTGGCCAGCTCTTCGATGCCCTTGGGGTTGGCGGTGCCGCCGATACCCTGGTTATTGGCGCCGATGAAGTCGTCATCCAGCCCCACGCTGCCCACCGAAATCACCGGCTTGCCGGTGAGCCTGCGGGTCCAGCCGGCCAGGTTCAGGTCGGAACCCTCGAATTCCGGCGTCCAGAAACGGCGGGTCGAAGCATGGAAGACGTCCACCCCCGCGTCGGTGAACAGTTTCAGGAAGCGCTCGAGTTCCTCCGGCGTGTTGGCCAGCCGGGCTTCGTAATCCTGCTGCTTCCATTGGGAGAAGCGCAGCACGATGGCGAAGTCCTCGCCCACCGCGGCGCGCACCGCCTCGACAACCTCCACGCCAAAGCGGGCGCGGTTTTCCAGCGAGCCACCGTATTGGTCGTCACGCTGGTTGGTGCCCTCCCAGAAGAACTGATCCAGCAGGTAGCCGTGGGCGCCGTGGATTTCCACGCCGTCGAAGCCGAGCTCCTTGGCGGCGCGGGCGGAATCGGCGAACGCCTGGATCACGTCCTGGATGTCTTTCAGGGTCATGGCTTCGCCGTTGGGCTTGCCGGGCTTGAACAGGCCGGAGGGGGAGTAGCCCGGGGCGTCCTTGTCGGGCCCCACGCCGGGCCGGCGGGTGCCGCCCACGTGCCAGAGCTGGGGAATGATCGCGCCGCCAGCGGCGTGCACCTGGCGCACCACTTCTTTCCAGCCATTGAGCGCCGCTTCGCCGTGGAAGGCCGGCACCTGGTCGTGCCCGGGGGCGCCGGGGTGACCCACGGTGGTGCCTTCGGTGATCAGCAGCCCCACTTCGCCCTCGGCGCGGCGCCGGTAATAGCCGGCCACTTCCCCGGTGGGCACCTGGCCCGGCGAGAAGTTACGGGTCATCGGCGCCATGGCCACCCGGTTACGCAGTTTCAGGGATTTGCATTCAAAGGGCCGGAACAGCGGGGCCAGATCAGCGTTCATTGGGGCACTCCAGATGGGTTCGATAACGGGCAATTCGGTTGCGTTTCGAAACCGTACCTATAACGGTTTCTTCTTGCAACCGTATTTGGCACACTGCCCCCATGGTCCGTAAACGTTTTCCCGACACGCACTGCTCCGTGGCCCGCGCCCTCAACGACGTGGGCGACTGGTGGTCCCTTTTGGTGGTGAAAGAAGCCATGCTCGGCACCCGCCGGTTCGTGGACTTTCAGCAGAACCTGGGTATTGCCCGCAATATTCTCTGCGACCGGCTGGCGCGGCTGCTCGAGAACGGGGTGCTGATCAAACAGGACGTGGGCGAACACGGCACCCGCTACGAGTACCGGCTCACCGATAAGGGCCGCGATCTGTTCACGGTGATCACCGCCCTGCGCCAGTGGAGCGACCGCTGGAACGGGGAAAGCGACGGCCCGGCACTGGTGGATCGGGCCCACGGGGAGCCGGTGCGCCCGGTGACGGTGCAGAGCGCCGATGGCCGCACGCTCGACGTGCGCGAGGTGGTTTACCGGGAGGCGTCGGACGCCGACAACCTGGTGGGCTGATCGGCCAGCTCGATGCGGCGGGCCTTCCAGTAGCGCTCATCCCAATAGACGTTATTCAGCGACGAGGTCATCACGCCACGGCTGGTGGAAGCATGCAGGAAGCGCTTGCCGCCCATGTAGATGCCCACATGGCGCTGCCGGAAGCCGGTCTTGAAAAACACCAGATCGCCGGCCCGCAACTCGTCCCGGTCGACCCTCTCCCCTTGCCGGGCCAGCTCTTCGGTGGTGCGCGGCAGGTCCACGCCGAGCCGCGATTGGAAGGTGATCTGCACGAACGCGGAACAGTCCACGCCGGCCTCGCTGCTGCCGCCAAGACGGTAGGGCACCCCGCGCCAGCGTTCCGCCTGGGCCTGCAGCAGGGGCAGCACCGGCGGCACCTCGTCCTCGGTGCCCCGCGCGGGCACGTCGTCGCGCAACAAGGTCGGCGGCTCGCCGCCGGCGGCGCGCTCTTCCACATGGGGTGCCGGGCGGCTGGCGCAGCCGGCCAGCAGTGTCGCCAGCACCAGCGATAAAAGCAGGGGCAGGCGTTGTCGGGTGGGGGCGTGACGCACGGAAACGGCTTCTCCCTGGCGTTTTCGGAATAGCATTTTGCGGACTATACCGCCGGCCGCCGCCGCGGGCCAACGCCGAATTCAGTGGTGCCCCTGATGTTCCATCATATGCCTGGGGTTGTGCATGCCCTCTTTCACGCCGAAACGGATCAACAGCAGATTGACGGGATAAGCCACCAGCAACCCCACCGACAGGGAAATAATCAGCGCGCCCCAGAACACCGGATCGCCGATCCGGGCGTCGCCGGCCAGGGCGGCGTTGACCGACAGGGCCGAGACTTCCATGGCGGTGATACTGAGCGACTCCGCCACCACCGAATCCTTCAAGGCGACCCGGAACGCCTCGCCGGCCTGCATCAGCGGGCCCAGCGTGAAGGCGAAGCCAAGCACATAGGCGAGCGCGAAGGAGGCCACGTTCACCGGCCAGCCACTGATGGCGAACACCCCGGCCAGCGTCAGCACGCCGATGATTTCGCCCAGGCCGCAGCCGGAATAACAGTGGGCCACGGAGCGGAAGCTCTTGCGCCATAGCGAGTCATGGGCGATCTGGCCGCGCCCGGTGTACCAATACACCGCCAGCCCCAGCGGGCCGGAATAAAGCACCGTCAGCACCCAGGCGACCTTCATCATGCCGCCCAGAAAGGCGTTGTGCCGGCGCAGGTCGTGGATTACCCAGCCGGCGCACGCCAGCGACACCAGGGCCCAGACCGCCAATACCGGCCAGGTCAGCCATTGGGAAAGCATCTTGCCTCCTCGCGTCCTGTTCGCGTGGTAAAGGAGGGCGTCAGCTTCAGGGGAAGGCGCGCCGGCCGGCAAGGTCCGCCCGGCGATGATTACGAGATTTCACATCCGGCAATCAGGCGCCGGCCAGCTCCCGGCGCAGCTCGCCGATCACCGCCGGGTAGTCGTCCTTGCCGAAAATCGCGGAACCGGCCACGAAGGTGTCGGCGCCGGCGGCCGCCACCTGGCGGATGTTTTTTTCCGAGATGCCGCCGTCCACTTCCAGGCGGATGTCCCGGCCGCTGGCGTCGATCAGGGCGCGCACCTGCTCGATCTTGCCCAGGGTGCCGGGGAGGAACGACTGGCCGCCGAAGCCCGGGTTCACGCTCATCAGCAGCACCATGTCCAGCTTGTCCATCACGTATTCCAGGCAGGCCGGGCTGGTGGCCGGGTTGAGCACCAGCCCGGCCTGGCAGCCGGCGTCGTGAATCAGTTGCAGGGAGCGGTCCACGTGGGCGGAGGCTTCCGGGTGGAAGGTGATCATGGAGGCGCCGGCGTCGGCGAACATGCGGATCAGATCGTCCACCGGGCTGACCATCAGATGCACATCGATGGGCGCGCTGATGCCGTGCTGGCGCAGCGCCTTGCAGACCATCGGCCCGATGGTCAGGTTCGGCACATAGTGATTGTCCATCACGTCGAAGTGAATCATATCGGCGCCGGCGGCAAGCACCGCGTCGCACTCCTCGCCCAGGCGCGCGAAATCGGCGGCGAGAATGGAAGGGGCGATGAAATCGGTCTGCTTGGCCATGGAATATCCTTAATCTGTGTCCGGGGCGGCGGCCAGGAAACGGTTCAGCGCGGCCAGCCGTTCGGGGGTGCCGATGTCCCACCAGTGGCCGTGGTGGTGCTCACCGCTGACCCGGCCCGCCGCGATGGCGGCGCGCAGCAGCGGCGCCAGCCGGCGTTCGCCCTCGTCGAGCGCGGCGAACAGGGCCGGGTCGAGCCGGGCGATGCCGGCGTAGGTCAGCCGTGGCCCGGCATTATCGCTTACCCGGCCGTCGGCTGTTAAATGGAAATCGCCGCCGTCGTGATGGGCCGGGTTGTCCACCAGCACCAGCCGGGCCAGATCGTCGCCCGCCGGGGCCTCGATCAGGCCACGGAAGTCGTAGTCGGTCCAGATATCGCCGTTGACCAGCACGAAGGGCTCGCCACCCAGCAACGGCAGGGCCCGGCGAATACCACCGGCGGTCTCCAGGGGCGTGCCCTCCCGCGACCAGCGGATCGACACCCCCAGACGGCCGCCGTCGCCGAGGTGCGCTTCCAGCTGCTCGCCGAGCCAGCCGGTGTTGATCACCAGGTCCTGGATGCCGGCGCGGCGCAGCGACTCAAGGTGGTATTCGATCAGCGGTCTGCCGCCGGCTTCAAGCAGCGGCTTGGGGGTGTGATCGGTGAGCGGGCGCATGCGTTTACCGTAGCCGGCGGCCAGGATCATGGCGCGCATCAGGGGCACTCCCAGAGATCCAGCAGCCGGCCCAGATCGCCGAGCTCGTCCGGACGGCGGGCGATCACGGTACGCAAATAGGCGAAGAAACGGGGCGCGTCCTCCAGGTATTTGGGCTTGCCGTCGCGGTGGCGGATACGGGCGAAAATGCCGATCACTTTCAAATGCCGCTGGGCCCCCATCAGGTCGCACCAGCGCAGCAGGTCCTCGAAATCTTCCGGCACCGGCAGACCGGCCCGGGCGGCGCGGTGGTGATAGTCACCCAGCCAGCCCAGCACCCGCTCTTCCGGCCAGCTCAGGAAGGCGTCCTTGAACAGGCTGATCAGATCGTAGCTGAGCGGCCCGCGCACCGCGTCCTGGAAGTCGATCACCCCGGGGTTGGGGTCGCTGACCATCAGATTGCGCGGCATGAAATCGCGGTGCACGAACACCCGGGGCTGAGCCAGGGCGGATTCGATCAGGGTATCGAACACCGCTTCCAGGCGTCCGGCGGTTCCGTCGTCCAGTTCCAGCCCCCGGTGTTCGCCCAGGTACCAGTGCGGAAACAGGTCCAGCTCGCGGCGCAACAGGGCGCGGTCGTACTCCGGCAACCCGGAGGTGTCCGCGAAGCGCTGCTGGGTGATCAGGGTGTCCAGGGCATCGCCGAACCAGGCGTCCGCGTTGTGCTCGTCAATGGCGGTCAGCCAGGTTTCCCGGCCCATGTCGGTGAGCAGCAGGAAACCCTGTTCCAGGTCCTGGTGCAGCACTTCCGGCACCGCCACGCCGGCCCGGGCCAGACGGCCGGCCACGTCGACAAAGGGCCGGCAGTCCT
This sequence comes from uncultured Alcanivorax sp., assembly GCA_964556345.1. Classification (GTDB taxonomy): domain Bacteria; phylum Pseudomonadota; class Gammaproteobacteria; order Pseudomonadales; family Alcanivoracaceae; genus Alloalcanivorax. Next base: position 10,135 of record CAZKWA010000078.1, on the reverse strand, counting down.
CCTGCTCGGGGGGCGCGTCCATGGCCACCAGGGTGCGCCCCCCGTGCCGGTAGCGAAAATAGCGGCGGAAACTGGCGTCGGCGGAAGCCACCTCGCCGCGCACCGGCGCCCCCAGCCAGGCACCGACCCATTGGTCCAGTGCCCGGCGGCGCATATCCGGGTTACCCTTCTCTGGCTGCATTGCCACCATCAATCCATTACACTGCCGCGATTGCGAGACGGCCTTTTTACCTGTTCCGAGCAGCCGATGCCACTGCCCTCACGATTGTTTTTACCCGGCCTTGCCCTGTTGCTGGCCGGTGTCGCCGGAGCCGATGACGACCTCAACTGGGTCGACCGGGACGCCATGACAACGCTGCCGCCGGTCCAGCAACGCCCGATTCCGGTCTGGTGCAGCGGCATCTACTACAACCCTTCCGTGGGCGTGCCGGCGGACCAGAGCGACATCATCATCACCGCCGACAGCACCAGCCTCACCGAGGACGGCCTGATCAGCATGGACGGCGAGGTGCTGATCGAACGCCCGGGCCGGCGCCTGACCACCCAATCCGCCCTGCTTGACCAGTCCAGCGGCAAGTTCGAGGTGGCCAACAGCCTGCGCCTGGAGACCGACCAGTTCACCTTTATCGCCGACGGCATGAGCGGCCAGACCCGGCGCCGCGAAGCGAGCCTCAACGGCGTCCGCTACGCGCTGTTCGGCCCCGGCGCCCGGGGCAGCGCGGAGCACATTGACCTGGTGGACAACTTCACCACCATCGAGCGGGGCACCTACACCACCTGCGCGCCGGGCTCCAACGGCTGGGAGCTGAGCGGCCGGCAGATCCGGCTGGACCGGCAAAAAGGCTGGGGCGAGGCCCGTGACGTGACCCTGCGCGTGAAGGGCATGCCGCTGATCTGGCTGCCGTGGATCACCTTCCCGATCGACGAGCGACGCAAGACCGGCCTGCTGTTCCCCACCATTTCCACCAGCGACAGCGGCGGCGTGGACATCACTCAGCCGATCTACATCAATATCCACCCGCAAATGGACGCCACCATCGCGCCGCGCCATATCGACGGCCGGGGCAGCGGCGTGGAAAGTGAATTCCGCTACCTCACCGACCTGGGCCAGGGCCGGCTCAGCTACGGCGTGCTGTTCAACGACAGCGAATTCGACGGCGAGGACCGGGAACTGGCGGCCTGGCAGCACGACGGCTCGGTGGGGCGCTGGGCGCTCACCTCCGATGTGAACTACGTGTCCGACGACTTCTACTTCAAGGATCTGGACACCGGCCTGGAGGTCAGCTCCCGGACCCACCTGCCGCGCCTCGGTCAGGCGCGCTATTTCGGACGCGACTGGCGGGCCCTGGCGCGGCTGCAATCCTGGCAGACCATCGACCCGACCCTGCCGGACGCTCAGCTGCCCTACCGCCGCCTGCCGCAGCTGCAGCTCTCCGGCGACCCGCACCTGGTGGGCCCGGTGCGCGGCCTGTGGCTCAGCGACGTGACCGCCTTTGACCGCTCCGACAAGGACACCAGCAACAACCCCACCGGCGCCCGCGTGCACCTGGCCCCGGGCCTGGCGGTGCGCATGGAGGAAAGCTGGGGCTATGTGGAACCCCAGGCGCGGCTTTATCATAACCGTTACCAGCTCGACGACGCGGAAACCTCCGCCAGCGACGCAACGCTGAGCACCTGGGGCGCGAGCGTGGATTCCGGGCTGTTCCTGGAGCGCGAAACCAGCCTGTTCGGGCGCGGCTACACGCAAACCCTGGAGCCGCGACTGTTCATCAATAAGCTGGCCTACGAGCAGCAGGATCAGCTGCCCAATTTCGACAGCGGCGAGCTGACCTTCTCCTACAACACCCTGTTCCGTCAGAACCGTTTCATCGGTTACGACCGGTTCGGCGACGAGGAGAAGGCGTCCCTGGGCCTGACCAGCCGTTTTCTGCGGAACGCGGACGGCCGCGAACAGCTGCGGCTGCGTCTCGGCCAGGGCTTCTACCGGGGCGAGCGGAAGGTGCAACTGGACGGCGAACCCCCGGATGACGCCGACCAGACCCCCATGGTCGCGGACATGCGCTGGAACTTTGGGCACGATTGGTACCTCTACACGGAGGGCCAATGGGATACGCACGCCAATGAACGGCAGCGCTCCTCGGTGCGCCTGGGGTATACCGACCGGGAGCGGCGGGTGTTCAACCTGGCCTTCCACGACCGCCCCGCCGACGATATCCGCCAGTCGGAGATCGCCACCATCTGGCCGATCCACAATAACTGGCGTCTGGTGGGCCGCTGGCTCTATGACTACGAGCACCAGCGTACCGTGGAGACCCTGGCGGGCGCCGAGTGGCGCAACTGTTGCTGGAAAATCCGTTTGCTGAACCAGCGGGAGCTCACCGACGAAGACGGTGACACCACGCTGGAAGCGGACACCACCGTGCTACTACAGATTCAAATGACCGGGCTGGGCGGCTTCGGCGGCCGGGTGGATTCCCTGCTGGAACGCAGCATTCCCGGATACAGGAGTGAATATGATTAGGTCTCTGGCAACCTGGTTGCTGAGCGCGACGATTTTGCTGTCCCCGGGCGCCCACGCCCAGGTGCAAATGCTCGACCGCATCGTGGCGGTGGTCAACGACGGCGTGATCATGGAGAGCGAGCTGCAGGAACGGGTGGACGAAATCGCCGCCCAGTTCCGCGGCGACAACCGCCCGCTGCCGCCCCGGGAGGTGCTGCGCGAACAGGTGCTCGACCGCATCATCCTGGAGCGCCTGCAGCTGCAAATGGCGGAACGCGGCGGCATCCGGGTCGACGACGGCGCGCTCAACCAGGCGCTCTCCGGCATCGCCCGGCAAAACAACATGACCCTGCAGCAGTTCGCTGACGCCCTGCGCGCGGACGGTTATGACTGGTCCCGGTTCCGCGAACAGGTGCGCAACGAAATGGTGATCTCGCGCCTGCAGCAGCGCAGCGTGGCGTCCCGGGTGCGGGTGACCGACCGGGAAGTGCAACGGTTCATGGAATCGGAAAGCGGCCGGCAGATGTTCCAGGCCGATTTCCACCTCGGGCACATCCTGATCAAGGTGCCCGGCAACGCCAGCCCGGAGCAGGTCAGCGCGGCGCAGAACAAGGCCGAGGCGCTGGTCCAGCGGCTGCGCGACGGCGCCGACTTCGCGGAAACCGCGGTGTCCGAATCGGACGGCCCGCAGGCCCTGGAAGGCGGCGACCTGGGCTGGCGGGAAGCGGCCCAATGGCCGAGCCTGTTCGCCGACGCCGCCATCAACATGAACCAGGGCGAGATCAGCGAACCGCTGCGCTCGGGCGCCGGTTTCCACATTCTCAAGCTGATCGACCGCCGTGGCGGCGGCGGTGAAAAAGTGGTCACCCAGTACCGGGTGCGGCATGTGCTGGTGCGCCCCGACACCCTTACCAGCGAGGAGCAGGCCCGCGCGGAGATCAACCGCGTCCACGATCAGGTGGCCAGCGGCGCGCTGAGCTTCGCGGAAGCGGCGGCGGAACACTCCGACGACCCCGGCAGCGGCCGCCAGGGCGGCGAACTGGGCTGGGTCACCCCCGGCGAAATGGTCCCCGAATTCGAACAGATGATGACGGAAACCCCGCCGGGCCAGCTCTCGCCGGTGTTCCAAAGCCAATTCGGCTGGCACTTCCTGCGCGTCGAGGAAACCCGGGAAGCGGACATGAGCGATCAGTTCCGCGAGCTGCAGGCCCGCCAGGCGCTGCAAAAGCGCCGCTTCGACGAAGAGCTGCAAAACTGGCTGCAGGAACAGCGCGCCGAAGCCTACGTGGATATCCGCCTGCAATCATGAAGCGGCGCCCGATCGCCATCACCGCCGGCGATCCGGCCGGCATCGGCCCGGACCTGCTGGCGGCCCTGCCGGCGGCCCTGCCGGAGCTGCCCCTGGTGCTGCTCGCCGACCGTGAGGTGCTGGCGGCGCGGGCCGCCGCGCTCGGCCTGAGCCTGGCGCTGCCCGAATGGGCGCCGGGCCGGCCGGCGCCGGAGCGCGGCGCCGCCCTGTGGCACTGCCCGGCCGGCGCGCCGGTGACCGCCGGACAGCCGGACCCGGCCACCGGCGCCGGTACCCTGGCGATGCTCGAGCACGCCGCCGACGGCTGTCTGGACGGCACCTTCGCCGCCATGGTCACCGCGCCGGTGGCCAAGAACGTGATTTGCGAGGGCGCCGATCCGGCGTTCACCGGGCACACCGAGTTTCTCGCCCGGCGCGCCGGCGTCGACCAGGTGGTGATGATGCTCACCGCCGGCGACCTGCGGGTGGCCCTGGCCACCACCCACCTGCCCCTGGCGCGGGTACCGGCGGCCATCACCGACGCCTCGCTGACGCGCACCCTGACCATCCTGCACGACGACCTGCGCCGCAAGTTCGCCCTGCCGCGCCCCCGTATCCTGGTGCTGGGGCTCAACCCCCACGCCGGCGAAGGCGGCCATCTCGGCCGCGAGGAACTGGACGTGATCATCCCCACCCTGACGCGCCTGCGCGAAGCGCAGGGCCTGCGGCTGACCGGCCCGGTGCCGGCGGACACCGCCTTCCAGCCGGAGCTGCTGGCGCAACACGACGCGGTGCTCGCCATGTACCACGATCAGGGCCTGCCGGTACTCAAATACGCCGGCTTCGGCGAAGCCGTGAACCTGACCCTGGGCCTGCCGTTCATCCGCACCTCGGTGGACCACGGCACCGCCTTCGATCTGGCCGGCAGCGGCCGGGCCCGCCCCGGCAGCCTGCTGGCCGCCACCCGCCTGGCGGCGGATCTGGCCGCCCGGGCCGGCACGGAGGCCCCATGAGCGAACATCGCGCCCGCAAACGCTTCGGCCAGCACTTTCTGCATGACGCCGAGATCATCGACCGGCTGGTGCGCTCGGTGGCGCCCCGGGACGAGGACACCCTGGTGGAAATCGGCCCCGGCCAGGGCGCCCTGACCTTCCCGCTGCTGGAGCGGGTCGCCCACCTGGACGTGGTGGAGCTGGACCGCGACCTGATCGGGCGCCTGCGCGAACGGGCCCCCGAGAACCGCCTGACCATCCACCAGAGCGACGCCCTGCGCTTCGATTTCACCACGCTCGCCGACAAAGGACCGATCCGGGTGGTGGGCAATCTGCCTTACAATATCTCCACGCCCTTGATTTTCCATCTGCTGGCGCAAGGTGACGCCCTGGGCGACATGACCTTCATGCTGCAAAAAGAGGTGGTGGAGCGGCTCACCGCCGCCCCCGGCGGCAAGGATTACGGCCGCCTGTCGGTGATGGTGCAGTATCATTGTCAGGCGGATTACCTGTTCCCGGTGCCGCCCGGGGCCTTTCAGCCGCCGCCCAAGGTGGATTCCGCCGTGGTACGGCTGATCCCCTACGCCAGCCCGCCCTGGCCGGCCGACGATCCGGCCTGGCTGAGCCGGCTGGTGGCGCAGGCGTTCAGCCAGCGCCGCAAGGCGATCCGCAACAGCCTGAAAACACTGATCGCCCCGGAGGTGTTCGCCGCCACCGGCATCGATCCCGGCCTGCGCCCGGATCACCTGTCCGTGGCGGACTACGTGACCCTGGCCAACGCCACCGCCCCCGGAACAACCAAGGAGCCGACGCCATGACCGCCACGGACGACAGCGCCATCGACACCGACCGCTACCGCATGCAGGTCTCCGTGGAGACCGAGTATCTGCCCGACCAGAGCGACGAGGACAACCAGCGCTGGGTGTTCGCCTACCATATCCGCATCCTGAACCAGGGCGCCGTCACCGCGCGCCTGCTGACCCGACACTGGGTGATCACCGACGGCGAGGAGCGCTCCCGCGAAGTGCACGGCGAGGGCGTGGTGGGCGAGCAGCCGAGCATCGCGCCGGGGCAGGAGTTCAACTATTCCAGCGGCGCCATCCTGGAAACCGAAGTGGGCACCATGCACGGCAGTTATCAGATGATCGCCGAAGATGGCACCTGCTTCGACGCGGAAGTCCCCGCCTTCACCCTGGCGGTGCCGCGCGCGCTACATTGAAGGACCTTCCATGAGCACCTACGCAATCGGCGACCTGCAGGGCTGCCTGGCCCCGTTCGACGCGCTTCTCGACGAGATCAGCTTCAACCCGGACCGCGACCGGCTGCTGCTGGCCGGCGACCTGGTCAACCGCGGCCCGGATTCCCTGGGCGCCCTGCGCCGGGTGCACCAGCTCAGGGACAATGTCCGCGTGGTGCTCGGCAACCACGATCTGCACCTGCTGGCGGCCGCCCACGGCCACGCCCGCCTGAAAAACAAGGATACGCTGGGGCCGATTCTCGACGCCCCCGACCGGGCGTCGCTGCTGGCCTGGCTGCAAAGCCAGCCGCTGCTGGTGGAGGTGCCGGAATTTCAGGCGGTGATGACCCACGCCGGCCTGCCGCCGCTGTGGCGGCTGGACGAGGCCCGCGCCCGGGCCCTGGAAGTGGAAACCGTGCTGGCGTCCCCGGACAAGGCGGAAACGTTTTTCGCGCAAATGTATGGCAACACCCCCGCCGGCTGGCACGACAGCCTGGAAGGCCCGGACCGCTGGCGGGTGATCACCAACTATTTCACCCGCATGCGCTTCGTCAACGACGCCGGCGAGCTGGACCTGGACAGCAAGGGCGAGCCGGACCAGCCGCCGGCGGGCTTCATGCCCTGGTTTCAGCATCCGCAGCGCCGTGAACGCGACGTTCGCGTGCTGTTCGGCCACTGGGCCGCCCTCGAGGGCCGCACCGGCACCCCCGGCGTGGAAGCCCTGGACACCGGCTGCGTCTGGGGCGGCTGCCTGACCGCCCTGCGCCTGGAAGACGGCCAGCGCTTTCAACGCCCCTGCCGCTGAATCCGTTTTTTTAATTAATAAAAAAGTTCCAAACAAAAAACTTTTTTGGTTTTGACTTGGCCTTCGTTTTAGCCCCATGCTAGAAACGAAATGATTCGACGGCGGCCGGGCCAGGCCCGCCCCTGTCGAACTCCTGTGATCCGCCGGCCTTAGTCCGCCGGCCAGGAGCGTTCGAATGTGCCAGGCGTGGACCCTTCATCTCTGTTTCTGTGCCGCTGATCGGCGTCAGGGCCCGCTTTTATCCTTTTTCCCGTCGTTCCCCGTCCGGTTGGAACGAAACTCGCATGGTTTTCCCCGTCATACCGATAGCCGGCGCACCGCCAGGAGGGTGTAAAGCATGAGTATTCTCCATCACTACCAGGCCCGCTTCGAAGCAGGACAAGAAGACGAGATGTCCCTGGAGGAATACCTCGCCCTGTGCAAAAGCGATCCCAGCGTCTATGCCTCGGCCCCGGAGCGCATGTTGATGGCGATCGGCGAGCCGGAACTGGTGGACACCTCCAAGGACCCGCGCCTGTCGCGGATTTTTTCCAACAAAATGATCCGGCGTTACCCGGCCTTCGATGAGTTCTACGGGCTGGAAGACGTGATCGAGAATATCGTCAGTTATTTTCGCCACGCGGCCCAGGGCCTGGAAGAGAAGAAGCAGATTCTTTATCTGCTGGGTCCGGTGGGCGGCGGCAAATCCTCGCTGGCGGAAAAACTCAAGGCGCTGATGCAGAAGGTGCCGTTCTACGCGATCAAGGATTCACCGGTGAACGAGTCGCCGCTGTGCCTGTTCGACGCCGAAGAGGATGGCCCCATCCTGGAAGAGGAATACGGCATTCCACGCCGCTATGTGCGCACCATCATGTCGCCCTGGGCGGTGAAGCGCCTGAAGGACTACGGCGGCGACCTGAGCCGCTTCCGCGTGGTACGCCGCTATCCGTCGATTCTCGACCAGGTGGCGGTGGCCAAGACCGAGCCCGGCGATGAGAACAACCAGGACATTTCCTCCCTGGTGGGCAAGGTCGACATCCGCAAGCTGGAAGAATTCGCCCAGGAAGACCCGGACGCCTACAGCTTCTCCGGCGGCCTGTGCCGGGCCAACCAGGGTCTGCTCGAGTTCGTGGAAATGTTCAAGGCGCCGATCAAGGTGCTGCATCCGCTGCTCACCGCCACCCAGGAAGGCAATTACAACGGCACCGAGCACATGGGCGCGATTCCCTTCGACGGCATTGTGCTGGCGCACTCCAACGAAGCCGAGTGGCAGACGTTCCGCCACAACAAGAACAACGAAGCGTTCATTGACCGTGTCTTCATCGTCAAGGTGCCCTACTGCCTGCGGGTCACCGAAGAGCAGCAGATCTACGACAAGCTGCTGCGCAATTCCAGCCTGCGCGAAGCCCACTGCGCCCCGGACACCCTGCGCATGCTGGCGCAGTTCTCGGTGCTGACCCGCCTCAAGGAACCGGAGAACTCCAGCATCTATTCGAAGATGCGGGTGTACGACGGCGAAAACCTCAAGGACGTGGACCCGCGCGCCAAGTCGATGCAGGAATATCGCGACATGGCCGGGGTGGACGAGGGCATGGACGGGCTGTCCACCCGCTTTGCCTTCAAGATTCTTTCCAAGGTGTTCAACTTCGATCACTCCGAGGTGGCGGCCAACCCGGTGCACCTGATGCATGTTCTCGAGCAACGCATCGAGCAGGAACAATTCCCCCAGGAACAGCAGGAGCAGTACCGGCGTTTCATTAAGGAATATCTGGTTCCTCACTATGTGGAATTCATTGGCAAGGAGATCCAGACCGCCTACCTGGAATCCTATTCCGAATACGGCCAGAACATCTTCGACCGCTATGTGATGTACGCGGATTTCTGGATTCAGGATCAGGAGTTCCGCGACCCGGACACCGGCGAGATTTTCGACCACCAGTCACTCAATGAAGAGCTGGAGAAAATCGAAAAGCCGGCGGGCATTTCCAACCCCAAGGACTTCCGCAACGAGGTGGTCAATTTCGTGCTGCGCGCCCGTGCCAACAACAGCGGCCGCAACCCGAGCTGGATGAGTTACCAGAAGCTGCGCGACGTGATCGAGAAAAAGATGTTCTCCAACACCGAAGAGCTGCTCCCGGTTATTTCCTTCAACCCCAAGGGCAGCGAGGACGACCGCCGCAAGCACGACAACTTCGTCAAGCGGATGATGGACCGGGGGTATACGGAGAAGCAGGTGCGTTTGCTTTCTGAGTGGTATTTGCGGGTTCGGAAAGCGCAATAGAAGGCGGTTAATAGTTAACAGTGAATAGTGAATAGCGCGCGGGAGAGGTGGGATTGGGCTTCGGGGCCGTGCCCGCGAATAAAGGGTGTGGTGCGGGGCCGAGCCCGGTGAGTGTCAGGAGTGGAGAGCGGTATGAGTTATATCATCGACCGGCGTCTCAATGGGAAGCACAAAAGTACGGTGAATCGGCAGCGCTTTCTGGAGCGTTACCGGCGCCATATTCGTGACGCGGTGAACGAAGCGGTGGGCCGCCGTTCGATCACCGATATGGAGCAGGGGGAGCGCATCAGTATTCCCGAGAAGGATTTGTCCGAACCGCGCTTTCACCATGGCTCCGGCGGGCGCCGCAACGTGGTGCACCCGGGTAACCGGGAGTTCCAGACCGGCGACCGGGTCAAGAAGCCTTCCGGCGGCGAAGGCGGCGCGGGCGGCCGCGACGCCAGTGATTCCGGCGAGGGCGCCGACGAATTCGCCTTCGAGATTGATCAGCGCGAGTTTCTTAATTTCCTGTTCGAGGATCTGGAGCTGCCCAACCTGATCAAGCGGCACCTGGAGGGCAGCCGGTCCTTTCACCGCCGTCACGGCGGCATCGTCAGCCACGGCCTGCCGGCCAAGATCAATATCGTGCGTTCCATGCGCCAGGCGTCCATGCGCCGGCGCGCCCTGACGGCCGCGAGCCGCCGCCGGCTGCGCCTGCTGGAGGAAGAGCGCGACGCGCTGCTCAACCAGGACCAGTCCCCGCAACGCCACGAGCGCCTCACCGAACTGGAAGCGCAGATCGAGCGGGTGCGCCGGCGCATCGAGCGCATCCCGTTTCTTGACGAGGTGGACCTGCGCTTCAACCACCACGTCAAAGTGCCGGTACCGGTGAGCCGCGCGGTGATGTTCTGCATCATGGATGTGTCCGGCTCCATGAACCAGGACATGAAAGATCTGGCCAAGCGCTTTTTCCTGCTGCTGTATCTGTTCCTGCAGCGCAACTACGAGCATACCGAGGTGGTGTTTATCCGCCACCACACCAGCGCCAAGGAGGTTAACGAGGAAGAGTTCTTC
>CAZKWA010000077.1:0-17159 GCA_964556345.1 uncultured Alcanivorax sp. | reverse complement strand
ATGTCCGTCGGCAGAAGGCCATAGGTGGTGGCGGTGTTGCCCATGTTCGCCAGGGAGATAGCGGGTGCCAGCAATAGGGCGCTGGCGCACAGGCCGGTCTTCAAATAAGGAAGCGGTCGCATGCGGATTTTCCCTCCGATGTGTTGTTGTTCTCTAATTGTTCGCGGGTGTACTCCGCAAACAGTCGTTATTGGTGTTATGTCCCGAACTGTCCATGAACGGGTGAGGCACCTACGGGATGGGTGCAACTGCTGAGGCTATAGGGGGGTGACTCACGTCGGACACAAGAAAACGTGAAAACAGGTCTTTCAAAAAATGAAAACATCGCCGAAACTCACTGTTCACAGGCCTGACCAGTCGGTCATTTTTTATGGTGACAGACACTTTTACACCACTTAACAGGGCCTTTGATGTGCAACTTTCGAGAAAAGTAAACAAACAAATAAACAATGACGACATCACTGTTTACTGATTTTTGTGCGCCAGGTCCGCCGCTTGCAGGGGGTAAGAAAGGGCTTCTGGACGCCATCAAATTGCCATTATGTTTACAGGTGTTACCAGAAGAAACACGGGGTGTTTTGGTGGTATTTTTTTGGGAAACCGCCAAACTTTTTTGTAACAGCGACCTGGCGAAGACCGCTCTTTTCGCTCTGAAACGCCCGTGCCACGCGGGCTGCGCCGGAGCCGCGACGGCCGTTGGCAGGGCGCCGCGAAAGCGTATTCAAAAGGTTGTCTTGTGTTATAGTTTTTAAAGAACTGTCCAAGGATCGGTAAAAACACCTGAACGGGACGGGTGCCGGGACCCCCGGGGCCTGAAAACAACAAAAAGGTGGAAGGAACCGCTGTACCGTCTTGCGTAACCCATCACGCTCATGCCGGCCATCACGGTTCCTTAAAATAAGGATTCGACGATGAAACGGATAGCTGATCTCAGTGTATTTGTGTCGGTCGTAAAGGCGGGGAGTCTTTCCGAAGCGTCACGGGACCTGGGCCTTTCCGTGGCGTCCATCAGCAAGTATATATCGCGCATCGAGCAGGAGCTCGGCGTGCGGGTATTGCTGCGCAACGCCCGGGGGCTCAGGCTCACCAGCGAAGGCCAGGCGCTGTACGCGCGCGTGGAAACCCTTCTCAGCCAACTCAACCAAGCCATTGCCCATGTCAGCGCCAGCCGGGATGTTCCCCAGGGGCTGCTCAAGGTGATTTCCACCATCGGCCTGGGGCGCAATCGCATCGCGCCCCTGGTGTCGGAATTTTCCGCGTTGTATCCGGACGTGACCGTGCAGCTGTCGCTGGGCGACCGTTACGTGGACATGGTGGTCGACGACGTGGACGTGGCGATTTCCATCGGCGCGCCGGACGACACCTCGCTGGTGGCCAAGCGCCTGATGAGCAACCCCTGCTGCGTGTGCGCCTCGCCGGCCTATCTGAAAGGCCGCAAAGCCCCCCGCCACCCCAAGGATCTGAAAAAACACGACTGCCTGATTCTCGACTGCCACGGCTCCTTCAAGGATCAGTGGTACCTGGAGGACGAGTACGGCGGCCAGCACCACGTGAAAGTGTCCGGCAACCTGATCACCGACAACAGCGAGACCCTGCGCGAATGGGCATTGAAGGGCTACGGCATCGCCCTGAAAAGCCAGTGGGACATCGCCGAGCATCTCGAGCGCGGCGAGCTGGTGCGGCTGATGCCGCGCTACCGGGCGCCGGACCTGGATTTCTACATGGTCTACGCGGGCCGCGACCTGCTGCCGGCGAAAACCCGGGCGTTTATTAATTTCCTGGAAGAAAACGTGGAGCGCCTGAAACAGCCGATGACGTCGGCCGCCAAGGCCTAAAGCCTAAATGGAGTTAGTCAGGCGTAGGCCTCGAGCGGGCGTTCCAGACGCCGTACCCAGGGCAGCACCTGCGCGCCCAGGCGCAGCCGCAGGTCCTGGGGGTGGATGGACACACGCAGGGGCTTGCCGGTGGCCAGCGCGGCCAGGTAGTTGCAGCGGTTGAACAGGTTCAGGCTCCAGGCGCGCAGCGCGGTGTCCGCTTCGAAACCGAGCAGCGGCATGGGGTGGAAGCGCTTTTCGCGGGCGTCGTAAAGACCGCCCAGGGTTTCGTAGTAGCGGAACGGCAGCGCCGCCAGACGGGTTTTGTGCACCGCGCCCAGGGCCCAGGCCGGCGGCACGTACAGCGGCCCGGGGGTGAGGCCGTGCTCCACGAACCAGCGATGGCAATCCTGAATCAGCGCGACAATCCCTGCTTCGTCCAGCGATAAATGCTCCGCCGCGTCCCGCGAGATCAGCGCGCTGTGCAAACGGTGATGCAGGCTTCGCGGCGGCTCGCAGCGGTGCCGCCAGCCGTGGCCGGCGAGCGGGTAACCGCGCTCGCCGAGATCGCGCAGCCAGTCCAGGTCGGCGGCGCCCCACTCCTTGCCCGGCACCACCAGCAGCGTCACCGCCGCCGGCGGCAATGACGCAAGTTGTTCCAGGATGTCGCTGACCCGCTCACGGGTCTCCGGCATCACGTCATGGATGGAGATCAGGCCGCTGAGCGCCATGTCACAGCTCCGGACGGGCGGTGCTCAGGCGGCGCAGCACCGCCAGGGTCGGCGACGGCCAGCGTTTGGGCAGCAGGGGGGCCTGGTGGGCGCAATGGCCGAGCACCTGCAGCCAGGTGTCCAGGGCGCGCTGGTTCATGGTGAGGGCGGCGTGGCGGGCCTGCTCGGCGCGCTCGCGGCGTTGCGCCGGGCTCTGCGCCTGCAGGCGCGCCAGGGTATCGCCGAGGCTTTCGCCCTCCTCCATGATCGCCAGCCCGCGGGCCAGCTCCGGCCATTGGTTGATGCCGCAGGCCGGCGTGGTGATCACCAGCCGCTGGCGGGCCATGGCTTCCAGGGCCACGGTGCCGAAGGCCTCCACCACCGACGGCAGCACCAGCACCTGGGCGGCGTCCAGTTGCTCGACCACCCGGGCCCGGCTGCACCAGCCCAGGAAGGTGAGATTGGGGAGACGGCGGGCCTGCTCTTCCACCTGCTCGCGCAGGGGCCCGTCGCCGGCCACGGTGAAGCGGCAATCCGGCCGCTGGGCGGCCAGCGCCAGGAAGCGCTCAATGTTCTTCTCCGCCGCCAGCCGGCCCACGTACAGCACCGAATCCACCCGGTCCGCCAGCGGCAGCGGCGGCCGGTCCACGAACTCGGAGCCCAGAGGCGTGCCCACCAGTTGCGGGTGGCGGGCGCCGGCGGCGCGGGCGTCGGCGATCAGGCTTTCGCAGATGGTGGCCACCGCGCTGCTGCCCTGGAACAGGGTGCGGTTGACCCAGTTGAGCAGGCCGCCGGCCAGGCGGGCCAGACGCGGGCCCCAGTACAAACGCACCAGGCTGTCGTAGTCGGTCTGGAAGGTCACGCACACCGGAATGCCCAGCTTGCGCGCCACCCAGAAGGCGCCCAGGGAGAAAATCCCCGGGCCGGGAATCACAATCACATGGGGTTTCATTTCCCACACCAGAGCGGTGAGCTCGCGCATTTTCGGCAGGAACAACCGCTGGGTGGGATCGCCGGGGATCGGCATGGACAGCCCCTGGCAGGGGTGAGGGTCTTCCAGGCTGGGCGATACCAGCTCCGCCCGGGCCACCACCCCGTCAAGGTGGGCGACCAGGTCCTGGAAGTAGGCGCCAACCCCATTTCGGCCTTTCATGGCGTCGACGACAAACAGTACGCGCAGGTCTTTTGTTTTCATGGTCGTCAGTATCCGCACCACGTATGTCGTATTTATGACACCCCTAGCCTAACACGGTTCACGCAACGGGCCTGGGGTAACCGAAACGGTCATACACCCAGCCAAAGATCTCCACCAGGCGGCGCGGGTCCACGCCCAGGTTTTCCAGGGAGTAGCGGTGGCCGCTGCGGTAGGCCCGCGCCCGCTGGTCCTCGCCGGCCAGAAAGGCCCGGTAGTCCGCCGAGGGCGTCCAGCCGAAGGCCGCGTAGAAGCCCCTCACGGTGTCCCCGGGGGCGGCCGCCAGGGTCTCCATCACCGACAGCGCGCCGCGCCCGTCCGGCAGGCTGTCCAGCTGTTCCAGCAGGTGCCGGTAGTAGTAATCGAGCATGGCGAGGAAGCCTTCGCGCCAGTAGTCGGCGGTGTCGCGGCCGTCGAACAGCTTGCCGCCGATAACGATGGAATTGATCTGCGAGGGCACCGCCGCGGTGGGGTCGCGCAGGCAGCCGATAAAGCGGGCGTCGGGAAAGGCGTCCGCCAGGGTGGCCATGAACGGCGTGAATGAAGGGTTCTTGGACAGGAACGCGCGGTGCTCTCCGTGGAAATACAGGTGGCGTTGCACGAAGCGCCGGTAGGCCGCCATCAGCCGCCGCTTCTCCGCCGCCGGCAGGTCCCGGTCCGCGTAGGTGAGGCGCCACAGCGCCGGGTCCGGCACCGCCAGGACCAGCAGGAAGCAGCCGAGCACCGGCAGCAGCGCCAGATAGTCCTCTTCCGGGTCGCGCAGGCCGGTCTGGTGGACATCGTCCAGGCCGCCCAGCACCCGCCGTTCCAGGCGGAAAAACAACCGGCTCAGCGGCGCGCCGATCAGGGCGTCCAGGCGCCCCACCCCGTGCCAGAACCAGCGCTGGCTGATCGAGGGCGCGAAGATCAGCTCCCACAGGGCGGGGGTGGTGAAACGCGAGCGGTCGCCGGCCAGCAGCCGATGCAGGAAGGTGGTGCCGCTGCGCGGCACGCCCACCACGAACAGCGGCTCGCGCACCCGCACGCGGCGGAAATCAGGAAACAGCAGATAATCGAGCAGCAGGCCCGCGCCGTTGATCGCCTGCAGCAGCACAAACAGCGGCCAGAACAGCGCCATCACCAGCCAGCGGCGGAACGACACCCCCTTCAGCGTGCCACCGTAGTCCGGACACCAGGAGCGCACGAACAACCGCGCGTAGGCTTTTAACAAAGCACCCATAGCTTCCTACTTCCGTCGAAGACGCGCCGACACTAGCAGCAAAAAGATGACAGAACCATGTCATACACCACTACGCAGTGGTGTGTTTGTGCGAGCGGGCCTTGCCCGCGAAAGGGAGCGAAGCTCCCGGCGGGATTCCAGAGGCTTTTGTTAAGCACTCAGAGAGGTCTCTGGGATCCTGCCGGCCGGCTTTGCCGGTATTTCGCGGGCGAGGCCCGCTCCCACAAGTGGTGCCAAAGTAAAGCGGTCACACGGATGCCTCAAAATTTTCCCTGCATCCTGTATGCTGCCTCCTGAATCGCGGCCGCCGGCCGCCAAGGCAACCTTATCAATTCGAGGCTTGATGAGTACCTTCCCCACCATTGTCGGCCACCGCGGCGCCCGCGGCGAGGCGCCGGAAAACACCGCGGCCGGTTTCCAGGTCGCCATGGAAGCGGGCGTCACCGAAATCGAACTGGACGTGCGATTGTCCCGGGACGGTCACCTGATCGTGGTGCACGACGCCAACGTCACCCGCACCACCGGCGAACGGGGCAAGGCCCACCACTTCACCCTCTCGCAACTGGCGGTGCTGGACGCGCGCCGCAACACCCCCGGCTGGCACAGCCCCCTGGGGATTCCGTCGCTGCGGGAAGTGGTGGAACTGTGCGGGCCGTCGATGCGGTTCCAGTTCGAGGTCAAGGGCGCCGATCAGGTGATCCTGCACCGGCTCGCCCACCAGCTGGTGGATTTCATCAACAAGCAGGGGCTGAACGACCGGGTGGTGGTGACCTCCAGCCACACCGGCTTCCTGCGCATGCTGGGCACCATGACCGCGCACATCGAGCGCGGCTATGTGGCGGAATACCGCTACCAGCAGCCCACCCGGCGGGCGGTGGCGCTGGGCTGCACCTGGCTGATGCCGCGCCACACCCTGGTGACGCCGGCGCTGATGCGCCGGGCCCGGCGCCGCAATCTGAAAGTGTCCACCTGGACGGTCAACGACCTGACCCGGGCGGAGCGCATGGCGGAGCTGGGCGTGGACGGCATCATCACCGATTTCCCGACCAGTTTTATCACCCATTTTGAGAAGCGGGCGGCGCGGAAGGGTTAAACAAAGTCTCTGGGATCCTGCCGGCCGGCGTAGCCGGCCTTTCGCGGGCTGGGCCCGCTCCCACAAAGCCCGCTCCGACCAGGCTACAGAGCGCTATTTGTGGGAGCGGGCCCAGCCCGCGAAAGGCAAGCAAAGCTTGCCGGCAGGATTCCAGAGAGCCCTCTACCCCACTTCAGTCTTCGAAAAAGGCGCGAATCTCGTCCTCGCGCGCCTTGGCGTCCTGGTAGCCCAGCGACATCAACCGCCCGGTGAAGCCCGGCTCGAACAGCAGGTAGCTGACCGCGCTGGCGCCGGGCGAACGGGTGGCCCCGGAGCCACTCAGGAAGAACCGCAGGGTGCGCGGCAGCTCCTTGATGTGCTCGGCGGCGATCTCGTCGATGGGCTGGGAGGGGTAGATCTTCAATACGTCCACCTGGCGCAGCTGGATGCCGTGCTGGCTGCGGGCCCGTTTGCCGAGCGCCTCGACGGTACGGTTGATCCGCTCCAGGCGCTCCACGTCCCCTTCCAGGGTGTCCACGAACACGCTGTTGAGCACATGCCCGAGCACCTGGGCCAGCGACGGGTAGCCGCTGAGCTGGCGCTGATGGTCGGCGCTGACGTTACCGGATACGCCCACCACCAGCAGCTTGCTGGCGCCCAGATGCAGCGCCGGACTCACCGGCGCCAGCTGGCGCACGGCGCCGTCGCCGTAGTAGCTGCCGTCCACTTTCTCGGCGGGGAACAGCAGCGGAATCGCCGCCGATGCCAGCAGGTGCTGCACGCCGATGTCCGAGCGGCGGCCCAGCCGGCGGGCGCGGGTCCACTCTTCCACGCCCTCGGCGCCCTGGAAGAACGCCACCGATTCGCCGGTGGCGTAGCTGGACGCGGTGATCGACAGGGCCCGCAGGTGGCCCTGGCGGATGCTTTCCTCGATGCGCTGGAAGTTGATCACCAGCCGCAGCAGCCGCTTCAGCGGCGTGCTGTCGAGCAGCGCGCTGCGGGTCACCGCCCGGCCGCCGGCCGCGGAGCTGACCAGCCAGCGCAGCAGGCTGCGCAGAAAGGCGAAAATGTCGGTGCGGTAGACCTGCTCGGCGGTCATGTTGGCCCATACCCGTTCCAGGCCACGCACCGCCAGGCGGTAGTCGTGGGCCCCGGCGGCCAGGGCGGCGGCATTGATGCCGCCGGCGGAGGTGCCGCAGATAATCGGAAACGGGTTGCTGGTGTGTGGCGGCAGCATATCGGCGATGGCGCTGAGCACCCCCACCTGGTAGGCGGCGCGGGCACCGCCGCCGGACAATATCAGCCCTCGATTGGGGGCGGACGCTTGGGGCATGGTGTGATCTCCTTATCGCGCCAGTATGCCGTTTGACGCCCCCCGGCGTCATCCGTCGGGAAGCACTGGCTTCCCCGCCCCACTCCGCTTTATGCTGCCCCGGTCTGTTTCCGGATTACGCCATGACCGCCGCTTTTTCGTTTCGCCCCGCCCGCCCCGAAGACCTGGATGCCCTTGTTGACCTGGAGCAACGCTGCTTCGACGGCGACCGCCTGTCGCGGCGCAGCTTCCGGCACTGGATCCGCCAGGCCCACTCCGGGCTGATCGTGGCCCACGCCTCGGGCGGCGAAGAAGGGACCGAAGGCTCGTTAGCCGGCTACGCCCTGGTGATTCTGCAGCGCGGCACGCGCATGGCGCGGCTCTATTCGATCGCCGCCGACCCGGCGTGGCGCGGCAAAGGCCTCGGCGAACAGCTCATGGCCGCCGCCGAACGCTACGCTCACCGCGAGAAACGCCTGTACTTGCGTCTCGAAGTGCGCCGTGACAATGACGCGGCGATCCGCCTCTACGAACGCCTGGGCTACAAGGTGTTCGCCGAGACGCCGGACTACTACGAGGACCACCAGGACGCGCTGCGCTTCCAGAAGCGGCTGCATTACCGGCCGGAGAACCCGGCGCGGCTGGATATTCCCTGGGTGCGCCAGACCACCGAATTCACCTGCGGCCCCGCCTGTCTGTTGATGGCCCGCCACGCTCTGGACGGCCATTCGCCGGCGGACACCGACGAACTGCTGATCTGGCGGGAAGCGACCACCATCTTCATGACCGCGGGCCACGGCGGCTGCCACCCGCTGGGGCTGGCGCTGGCCGCCCGTCGCCGGGGGCTGAGCGCCACGGTCTACTGCAACCAGAGCGGGCCGCTGTTTTTGGATTCGGTGCGCGACGAGAATAAAAAGCGGGTGATCGAAACCGTGCACCGGCATTTCGAGGACGAGGCGCGGCGCCAGGAAGTGCCGGTGCATTATCAGGAGCTCACCGCCGGGCGGCTGGATCAGGCGTTAAAAGACGGCGAAGTGGCGATCGTGCTGATCAGCACCTGGCGCCTGGACGGGCGCAAGGCGCCGCACTGGGTGGTGGTGAGCGGTGCCGACCGGGAATGCTTCTATATTCACGATCCGGACCCGGCGGACGATCAGGTGCCGCTGGATTGCCAGCACGTGCCGATCAGCCGGGACCGGTTCGAGCAGATGACGCGCTACGGGCAGTCCCGGTTGCGGACGGCGGTGATTGTGGGCCGGGAGTGATTGGGCGGGGTCTCTGGGATCCTGCCGGCCGGCGTCGCCGGCCTTTCGCTTGCAAGGCAAGCTCCCACAAACCCTGCTTCGCGAGCCTGGTGGGAGCGGGCCCAGCCCGCGAAAGGTGGCGACAGCCACCCGGCAGGATCCCAGAAAGCAAGATCAGGTCTTCAGAACGTCCTTGCCGAGCTCACCGGCGCGCTTGGCGTTCACTTCGCGGGTGTTTTCCTCGCAGGCGTCCTGGTCGCCGCCGCAGATTTCACAGCCTTGCTTCATGCCCAGGGTGGCGAGGCCGCCGCAGGAGCCCTTCACCGGTTTGTTGGCCAGGATCGAGCCAATCGCCATGCCGGTGAACAGCAGCGCGAAAACAACGATACTGGCGATCACGGTTGCGAGCATTTCAGTTTCCTCCTTCGCGGCCCTTGAGGAGTGCCTCAAAGGCCGGGGTCATGATTTCTTTGACCCCGTTATCGGTTCTGACAATAAACAGCACCGCCAGTTCACGCTCTTCCGCGAACGCCAGGCCCTCTTCCGGGCCGAGCACGGTGAGCGCGGTGGCGAGGCCGTCCGCTGTCATACAACTGGAGTGTAACACGGTCACCGACCCCAGTTTGTGATCCACCGGCCGCCCGGTGCGCGGATCCAGGGTGTGGGAATAGACCTTGCCGTCCTTCTCGAAGAAGTTGCGGTAGTCGCCGCTGGAGGCGATGGCCCTATCGCGCAATGGAATCACCTTCTCCACCTCGCGGACACCGGGAATCGGGCGCTCCACCGCCACCCGCCAGGGCTGGCCCTGGGGCTTGGTGCCGGAAGCGCGCAGTTCGCCGCCGATCTCGACCAGATAGTTACTAATTCCCGCCTTTTCCAGCAACAACGCCACCTTGTCGACGGCGAAGCCCTTGGCGATGGACGACAGATCCAGGTAAACGCCGCCGGGCTGCGTGAGCGTGCGGTCTTCCAGCGTGAGCTGTTGCCAGCCGACCCGCTGGCGGGCCGCTTCGATATCCTCCGCCGCCGGCGGCTCGAAACGATCCGGATCCGGGCCGAACCCCCACAGGTTTACCAGCGGCCCCACGGTCACGTCGTAGGCGCCGTCGGTATCCTCGGCCAACTTCAGGGCCTCGCTGAGCACCATGGCGAAATCCGTCGGCAACACCAGGGTGTCGCCCGCCGCCAGGCTGTTGAAACGGCTGATCGCCGAATCCGGCGAATAGGTGCTCATTTCCTGGTTGATGCTTTCCAGGGAGGCTTCAATGGCGCTCTTGAGCGCGGGCACGCCGTCCTCCGGCGTGCCGGTGAATTTCACCGACCAGCTGGTGCCCATGGTCGGGCCGGAGAGCTGGGACAGGCGATCGGTGGTGTCGTCGCAGGCGGTCAGGAGTGTCGCCAGGACGATGAGAAAAGCGGACAGGATTCGGGTCATGGGGCCTCGCTTAGGGGCGCTTGCGGGCATGGGAGGGGCCGGCCCGGGGTGCTGGCTGGTTGGCTAGGTCTCTGGGATCCTGCCGGCCGGCCTTTGGCCGGCCTTTCGCGGGCGGGGCCCGCTCCCACAGGCACCCTGCCCAGAGAGCTCACCCACCAAAGTCATCCAGCATGATGTTTTCGGGTTCGACGCCCAGATCCTCGAGCATCTTGATCACCGAGGCGTTCATCATCGGCGGACCGCACATGTAGTACTCGCAGTCCTCGGGGGCCGGGTGGTCCTTGAGGTACATGTCGTAGACCACGTTGTGGATGAAGCCGGTGGGGCCGTCCCAGTTGTCCTCGGGCAGCGGATCGGACAACGCCAGGTGCCACTCGAAGTTGTCGTTCTCTTCGGCGAGCTTGTCGTACTCCTCGGAGTAGAAGGTCTCGCGGATCGAGCGGGCGCCGTACCAGAAGCTGATCTTACGCTTGGAGTTGAGGCGCTTGAGCTGATCGAAGATGTGGCTGCGCATGGGCGCCATGCCCGCGCCACCGCCGATGAACACCATCTCCGCGTCGGTGTCCTTGGCGAAGAACTCGCCGAAGGGCCCGAACACGGTGATCTTGTCACCGGGCTTGAGGCTGAACACATAGGAGCTCATCAGGCCGGGCTGAATGCCCTTGGAGCCCGGCGGCGGCGTGGCGATACGGATGTTGAATTTGAGAATGCCCTTCTCTTCCGGATAGTTCGCCATGGAGTAGGCGCGCACCACGGTCTCGTCGCTTTTCGCGGTGAGATCGAAGAAGTTGAAACGCTCCCAATCGCCACGGAATTCCTCTTCGATATCGAAGTCGGAAAACTTGATGTCGTAGGGCGGCGCTTCCAGCTGCACGTAACCGCCGGCGCGGAAATCCACGTTCTCCCCTTCCGGCAGTTTCAGGGTCAGTTCCTTGATGAAGGTGGCCACGTTGGGGTTGGACACCACCTCGCATTCCCACTTCTTCACGCCGAAGAATTCCTCCGGCACCTTGATCTTCATGTCCTGCTTGACCGCCACCTGGCAGCTCAGGCGCCAGCCGTCGCGGATCTGGCCCTTGGTGAAGTGGCCTTCCTCGGTGGGCAGGATATCGCCACCGCCGTCCAGCACCTGACAGCGGCACTGGGCGCAGGTCCCGCCGCCGCCACAGGCGGAGGACAGGAAAATGCCCTGATCGGCCAGGGTGCCAAGCAGCTTGCCGCCGGCCGGGGCGTCGATGGCTTTTTCGGGGTCGTTGTTGATGTCGATGTGCACATCGCCGCTGACCACCAGCCGGGAGCGCGCGACCAGGATCACCGCCACCAGCGCCAGCACGATGGTGGTGAACATGACCACGCCAAGAATAATTTCAAAACTCATGATGCTGATTCCCCTTTACAACTGCACGCCGGAGAAGGACATGAACCCGAGCGACATCAGCCCCACGGTGATGAAGGTGATGCCCAGACCCTTGAGACCGTCGGGCACGTCGCTGTATTTCAGTTTCTCGCGGATACCGGCCAGCAGCGTGATGGCCAGGGCCCAGCCGGTGCCGGCGCCGATGCCGTAAACCAGGGACTCGCCCAGGTTGTAGTCACGCTCCACCATGAACAGGGAGGCACCAAGAATCGCGCAGTTCACCGTGATCAGCGGCAGGAACACGCCCAGCGCGTTATAGAGACTGGGCACGTATTTATCCAGCGTCATCTCGAGAATCTGGATCAGCGCGGCGATCACCCCGATGTAGCTGAGCAGCCCCAGGAAACGCAGGTCCAGGTTGGCCAGCGCGTCGATGCCGGTCCAGGCGAGCGCGCCTTCGCCGAGCAGGTAGGTCAGGATCAGGTTGTTCACCGGCACCGTGATGGTGAGCGTCACCACCACGGCGATACCCAGACCGATGGCCGTGGAGATTTTCTTGGACACGGCGATAAAGGTGCACATGCCCAGGAAGAAAGCCAGCGCCATGTTCTCGACGAAAACGGCGCGTACGAACAGACTCAGATAATGTTCAAACATGCTTCAAATCCTCCAGGCCGTCGCTTAGAACGCGTCGCTGACACGGGTGTGCGGCTTCATCTTGAAGGCGTCTTCCTCGACCTGCTCCGGCTTCCAGGCACGCACCGCCCAGATGAAGAAACCGATCAGGAAGAAGGCGCTTGGCGGCAACAGCAGCAGGCCGTTGGTCTGGTACCAGCCGCCGTCGGCGGTGGAAGGCAGCACCTGCACGCCGAACAGGCTGCCGGCGCCGAACAGCTCGCGGATAAAGCCCAGCACCAGCAGCAGCACGGAGTAACCCAGGCCGTTACCGATACCGTCCATGAACGACGGCAGCGGCTTGTTTTGCATGGCGAAGGCTTCGGCGCGGCCCATCACGATACAGTTGGTGATGATCAGACCGACGAACACCGACAGCTGCTTGGAAATGCTGTAGGCGTAGGCCTTGAGGAACTGATCCACGACGATCACCAGCGAGGCGATGATGGTCATCTGCACGATGATCCGGATGCTCGACGGAATGCTGTTGCGAATCGTGCTGACGAAAAAGTTGGAGAACGCCACCACCAGGGTCAGGGCGATACACATGGTGACCGTGGTGCTGAGGTTACTGGTGACCGCCAGCGCGGAGCAGATACCCAGGATCTGCAGCGCGATGGGGTTATTGTCGAAAATGGGACCGAACAAAAGGTCCTTGGTCTTTTCCGCCATTACGCTTCTCCTCCGCTTTTGTTCCGCATACGCTCCAGATAGGGACCGAAGCCCTTCTCGCCGACCCAGAAGCGCACCAGGTTGCTGACGCCCTTGCTGGTCAGGGTGGCGCCGGCCAGGCCGTCCACCTTGTTCTCGGCGTTGGCGGTGTTGCTGTCGACGGAACCCTTGATCACCTGAATCGCGATGTCGCCGTCTTCGTCATAGAGCTTCTTGCCTTCCCAAAGCGCCTTCCACTTCGGGTTGTCCACTTCGCCGCCCAGACCGGGGGTTTCCCCGTGCTGGTAAAAGCCCAGGCCGGCGATGGTCTCGGCGTCGGCTTCCAGGGCCATGAAGCCGTACAGGGTCGACCACAGGCCGTAGCCGCGCACCGGCAGGATGATACGGCTGAGCTCGCCGTCATCGCCACGCGCCAGGAACACCTCGGCCACGTCCGCCTGGGACTTGATGCCGGCGATGTCTTCCTCGCCGCTGAGGCGCTCGCTGCGCTCCGGGTCCTTGGCCGCCTTGAGCTGGTCGTAGGAGTCCGGCATTTCCACGTACTCACCGGTCTCCAGATCGACGAACTTGCGCTCGATGGTGTTGAACGCTTTTTCCACGTCCATGCCGGGCTGATACAAATCCGCCGCCTGCAGAATATTGACGCGACGGTCCAGGGTCTGGTTCTTCTGCTGCACCGGGCGCAGGCTCACGGCGGCGGTGGAGACCACCACCGCGCACACCAGACAAACCAGGAACGCGACCAGCAGAGTCTTGCCTACGCTTTCGTTCTTTCCAGCCATTACGCCACTCCCCCGGTCCGACGCAGGCGACGACGGATGTTCGCCTGGGTAACAAAGTAATCGATCAAGGGCGCGCACAGATTACCAAACAGGATCGCCAGCATGATGCCCTCCGGGAACGCCGGGTTGATCACCCGGATCAAGACGGTCATGACACCGATCAGCGCGCCGAAGATCAGCTTGCCGGTGTTGGTCATCGCCGCCGATACCGGGTCGGTGGCCATGAACACCAGGCCGAACGCCAGGCCGCCCACGGTCAGGTGCCAGTACCAGGGCATGGCGAACATCGGGTTGCTGTCGCTGCCGACGGCGTTGAACACGGCGCTCATCGCCACCATGCCCAGCAGCACACCCAACATGATGCGCCAGGAGGCGATCTTGGTGAACAGCAGGAAGGCCGCGCCCAGGCCGATGGCGATGATCGACGTCTCGCCGATGCAGCCCTGGATGCCGCCCAGGAAGGTGTCCATCCAGGCCAGGCTCTGGGTGGCGCCGTTGGCGCCGGCGGCCAGGGCGTTCTCGCTGAGGCCGGCGGCGAAATTCAGGTCGCCGCTGGCGGCCAGCGACAGCGGCGTGGCGCCGGAGAAGTTATCCACGGCGGTCCAGATCGAGTCCCCGGACATCTGCGCCGGGTAGGCGAAGTACAGGAAAGCACGGCCGACCAGCGCCGGGTTCAGGAAGTTCTTGCCGGTGCCGCCGAACACTTCCTTGCCGATCACCACGCCGAACGAGACGCCCAGCACCACCTGCCAGAGCGGAATCGCCGGCGGCAGAATCAGGGTAAACAGAATACCGGTGACGAAGAAACCCTCGTTCACCTCGTGGCCGCGCTTCCAGGCGAACAGCGCCTCCCAGACGAAGCCGGTCAGGTAAACCGTGGCCAGAATCGGCACATAGTAGACCAGGCCGTGCAGCATGTTGGCCCAGAAACTCTGGTAGTCGAAGCCGGTGAGCATGGCCACCAGGTCGGCGCGCCAGCCGGGGATGGCGTTATAACCGAACTCGGTGATCTGCAGGTTGGCCTGATAACCGGTGTTGTAGAGGCCGAACAGGATCGCCGGGAAGGTGGCGAACCAGACCGTCATCATGATGCGCTTCAGGTCGATGCCGTCGCGCACGTGGGCGGCGGACCGGGTCACCGAATCCGGGCTGTACAGCATGGTGTCGAACATCTCGAAGAAGACGTAGTACTTCTCGAGCTTGCCGCCCTCGTGGAAGTGAGGCGCGATTTTATCGTCGATGTAATTTCTCAGGCCCATCTCAGCTCTCCACCTCGATCGTGGTCAGGTTGTCGCGCAGAATCGGCCCGTACTCGTACTTGCCGGGGCACACATAGGTGCACAGCGCCAGATCCTCTTCCACCAGCTCCAGGGCGCCCAGCGCCATGGCGGAATCGGTGTCGCCGACGATCAGAGAGCGCAACAGCTGGGTGGGCAGAATGTCCAGCGGCATGACCTCTTCGTAGGCGCCAATCGGCACCATGGCGCGTTCGCTGCCGTTGGTGGTGGTGGTCATGTTGAAGCGCTTGCCGGGCATCAGCCGGGACAGGTAGATGTTCATCACCGAGAAACGGTTGGGCCCCGGCGAGATATAGCCCAGCAACTGCCGCTCGCGGCCTTCGCGCAGCACCGTCACCTGGTTGCTGAAACGGCTCAGGAACATCAGCGGGCCGCGGGCGTGATGGCCGTTGAACACGGAACCGCCCACGATGCGATTGTCGCCGTCCTTGAGTTCACCGCGGGTGAAGTCTTCCAGGCCGGCGCCCACGCGGGTACGCATCAGACGCGGCGTCTTCACCTGGGGGCCGGTCAGCGCCACGACCCGGTCGGTGCTGATTTTGCCTTCGGTGAACAGCTTGCCGATGGCGATCACCTCCTGGTAGCCCACCGTCCAGACGGTCTTGCTCAGGCTTACCGGGTCGAGAAAATGCACATGGGTGCTGGCGTTGCCCGCCGGGTGCTTGCCGGTGAAGGTTTCTTCACGCACCTGGCCCTCGGCGAAGTCCGGCAGCTCGCCGCCCGGGGCGCGGCACACCCAGACCGGGCCGTCGGTGAGCCGGCCCAGCACGGCGAGGCCGTGGCGGAAGCTGGTCTCGTTGGCCTTGATCACCACCGCCGGGTCCTGGGCCAGGGGGTTGGTGTCCATGGCGGTGACGAAAATCGAGTTGGGGCTGGTGCCCGGCGCCGGCACCTTGCCGAACGGGCGGGTGCGCAGCAGCGTCCATTCGCCGGAATCCACCAGCTGGCGCTGCACCGCTTCGCGGTCCAGGGAACCCAGCGCGGCGGCGTCATGGGCGTCGAACTCGACCTCGTCTTCCTGCTCGGCCACCTCGATCACCACCGACTGCAACACCCGCTTGTGGCCGCGATTGATCGCCACCACCTTGCCGGCGGCGGGGGCGGTGTATTTGACGCCATCGGTCTTTTTATCCGTGAAGAGCAACTGGCCCTTCTTGACCGTGTCGCCTTCGCGGACCTCCATGGTCGGCTTCATCCCCATGTAGTCGCCGCCGAGCACGGCGACAGAACGGACCTGATGACCTTCCTCAATCGCCTGGCGTGGCGCGCCAGCGATGGGCAGGTCAAGCCCCTTCTTGATTTTGATCATAGTGTCTCGCCCACGTTGCGTGTTCTGAAGTCAAGCGGTGCTTTCCCCGGATGGCCGCTAGGAGGCGGAGGTGGGAAGGCGGCGCCATTATAATGACCGAGTGGTCCGGATGCCAGGACTGCCCGTGTGGGAATTAGTCGCCTGGAGCTCCCTAAAAAAAGCCCGCTTTCGCGGGCTTTTCTTCGACGGACGGGTCAGTCCTTGGGGTAAATCGGGTACTCGACCCCGGACAGTTGCTGCAGAAGCCGTACCACCTGGCAGCTGTAGCCGAACTCATTGTCGTACCAGACATAGAGCACGCAGTGGCGGCCGTTGACGATGGTCGCTTCGGCGTCCACCACCGAGGCGTGGCGGGACCCCACGAAGTCCGTGGACACCGCGTCCGGGCTGCGGATGAAGTCCAGCTGACGCTGCAGCGGCGAGTGCAGGCTCACCCAGCGCAGGTAGTCGTTGAGCTCCTCCAGGGTGGTTTCCTTCTCCAGGGTCAGGTTGAGAATCGCCATGGAGACGTCCGGGGTCGGCACCCGGATGGAATTACCGCTGAGCTTGCCACCCAGCTCCGGCAGCGCCTTGGCGGCGGCGGTGGCGGCGCCGGTCTCGGTGAGCACCATGTTGAGCGGCGCGGCGCGGCCCCGGCGCGGCCCCTTGTGGAAGTTATCCAGCAGGTTCTGGTCGTTGGTGTAGGAGTGCACCGTTTCCACGTGGCCGTACTCGATGCCGAACTTGTCGCTGAGCGCCTTGAGCGGCGGCACGATGGCGTTGGTGGTGCAGCTCGCCAGGGACAGAATGGTGTCGCTGTCCTCGACCATGTCGTGGTTGACGCCGGGCACGATGTTCTTGATGTCGCCCTTGCCGGGCGCGGTGAGGATCGCCTTGCTGATGCCCGGGCACTTCAGGTGTTGGCCCAGACCCTCGCGGTCGCGCCATTTGCCGGTGTTGTCCACCAGCAGCGCGTCCTGGATACCGTACTGGGTGTAATCAATCGCCGACGGGTCATTGGCGTAGATGATCTTGATGTAGTTGCCGTTGGCGATGATCGCCTTGTTCTCGTGATCGACGCTGATCGAG
>CAZKWA010000076.1:0-17219 GCA_964556345.1 uncultured Alcanivorax sp. | reverse complement strand
GCCACCAAACTTCTCTCCTCGCGCCTTGATTGGTGGATTTTTAGCCACAACAGGCGTGATGCAAGTAGTGTGAACAGGCCCTAGAAGATGCCGGAATCCAGGCCGGCGGCCATATACATGCCCAGCTCCTCCACCTGATCCGCGAAGGCGTCCTGCCACTCGCCCTTGCACACCAGCGGGTCCTGCACCCAGTTCCAGCGCAGGCCGGTGACGATCGATTCCACCGCCCGGCGGGTGCCGGTGCCGTCCAGCCCGGCGCGGATATAGAGCGCGCAGGGCAGGCCCTGCTTGTCGTCGATCACCGCGTAGTAGGTACGGTCGAAGAAATCCTTCAGGGCGCCGCTCATGTAGCCCAGGTTCTCGGTGGTGCCGAGCAGAATGGCGTCGCAGGCCATTACATCCTCCGGCCCCGCCTCCAGGGGCGGCTTCCAGGTCACCGACACCTCCTCGATATCCGGGTGGCCGGCGCCCTTCAGGGCGGCGTCCACCAGCCGGCGGGTGTTCGGCGACGGGGCGTGAGCGACGATCAGTAGCTGTTTCATGGGCACCAGAGTAACAGGATGGGCGCCGGGACTTAATCGATGTAGTCCAGGGGCAGGGCGGAGGTGTCGATCACGCGGCGCATCACGAAGCTGGAGTGGACGCCGCTGACGCCTTCGATGCGGGTGATCTTGTTCAGCAGGAACTGCTGGTAATGGTCGATATCCGGCACCACCACCTTGAGCAGGTAGTCCGCCTCCTGACCGGTGACCAGATAGCACTGCTGTACCTCCGGGTAATCGCCCACGGTCGCTTCGAAGTTGGCGAAGCGCTCGGGGGTGTGGCGGTCCATGCTGATCTGAATCATCACGGTCAGGTCGAGGCCCAGCCTGCGCGGATCGAGCACGGTTTCCCGGCGCAGGATGACGCCCGCCTGTTCCAGCTTTTGCACGCGCCTTGAGCAGGGCGACGGGGACAGCCCCACCTGTTCCGCCAGTTGCTGGTTGGTGAGGCCGCCGTCGCGCTGCAGGGCGCGCAGGATGCGCACGTCGGTTCGGTCCAGATTTGCCGGTTTTTCCTTTGCCACGCAATAAATTCCCGTTTTTATCGATAATGCGAGTGTTTCGTTGCTAAAAATGTCGGATATGCCGACAAAAAGCAAGCACATTGCCGGGCCTGGCGCCTACACTGTGTCCTGTCGCTGCGGGAAGGCCATAAGCCGGACCGCAGTCGGTCACGGGCCCCCGCCTTACCGGGCGGGGGTCGGTACCGAACCCAGCGCCACGGCTTGACCAGCCGCAGGGCCATTGCACCGGTGATCCCGGGCCCGGCCGAGGCATACCGAATCCAAGGAGTCCGTCATGAGTTTTGATCATCGTAAATACGCGCCTTTCCCCGCCGTCGACAAGCCGGACCGCCGCTGGCCGTCCCGCCGTATCGAGAAAGCCCCCCTATGGGCGGCGGTGGATCTGCGCGACGGTAACCAGGCGTTGATCAAGCCGATGAACGTGGCTCAGAAGAAGCGCTTCTTCCAGTTGCTGGTGGAGCTCGGCTACAAGGAAATCGAGGTGGGTTTCCCGTCCGCCAGTCAGATCGATTACGACTTCTGCCGGGCGTTGATCGAAGAGGACCTGGTGCCCGACGACGTCAGCATCCAGGTGCTCACGCAGGCACGCCAGGAGTTGATCGAGCGCACTTTCGAGTCGCTCCAGGGGGCCAAAAAGGCCATCGTCCATATCTACAATGCCACTTCGCCGACGTTTCGCCAGCAGGTGTTCAGTGTGGACAAGGAGGGCTGCAAGAAGATCGCCGCCCAGGCCGCCGAGTGGGTGCGTGATTGCGCCGCCGCTCAGCCGGACACGGACTGGAGCTTCCAGTATTCGCCGGAAACCTTCAGCGCCACCGAGACCGACTTCGCCATCGAAGTGATCGATGCGGTGAACGACGTGTGGCGGCCGGACCAGGGCCAGCGGGTGATCATCAACCTGCCGGCCACCGTGGAAGTGAGCACGCCGAACGTGTTCGCCGACCAGGTGGAAACGGTCAACGACAACATCCGTTACCGCGAACACGTGCTGATCAGCGTGCACACCCATGACGACCGAGGCTGTGGCGTGGCGGCGGCGGAGCTGGCGGTGATGGCCGGCGCCGACCGGGTGGAAGGCACCTTGCTGGGCAACGGCGAGCGCACCGGCAATATGGACCTGGTGACCGCGGGCATGAACCTCTACGCCCAGGGCATCGATCCGGAGATCGACTTCTCGCGCATGAAGGAAATCATCGCGCTGGTGGAGGAGATCACCGAGATTCAGACCCATCCGCGCCATCCGTACGCCGGCGACCTGGTGTTCACCGCCTTTTCCGGCAGCCACCAGGACGCGATCCGCAAGTGCCTGGCCCAATACAAGCCCGGTGACACCTGGCGGGTGGCGTACCTGCCCATCGACCCCCACGATCTGGGCCGCCGCTACGAGGAAGTGGTGCGCATCAATTCCCAGTCCGGCAAGGGCGGCGTGGCCCACGTGCTGGAGCGGGACTTCGGCCTGACCCTGCCGCGCTGGTTGCAGCAGGAGCTGGCGCTGGTGGTGCAGCAGGACGCCGAGGAAGACGGCGGTGAGATCACCGGCGAGCGCATTCACCGCCGCTTTAACGGCGACTACCTGAATGTGCCCGCGGGTTGGACCTTGCGTTCCTACGATCTGCACCGCACCGACGCCGGCGTCAAGGCGAGCATCAGTGTCGGCGAGAAGGGCGATACCGTGGCTCTGAACGGTCAGGGCGAAGGGGCCGTGGGCGCCCTGGTGGACGCGCTCAACCGTCGCCATGGCTGGCAGATCAGGGTGGAAGCCTTCGACGAATCGTCCTTGGGCGACGACACCGAAGCCAACGCCATGGCCTGTGTGCGGGTGCGTGTCGGCGAGCGGGTACAAAGTGCGGTGGCGCTGGCCGCCGACACCACGGCCGCGGCCTTGCAGGCGATCTTGTGCGCCGCCGGGCGGGTGGCCGAGGCCGTCGACGCCGAGGCGGCCCCGGCTCAGGCCCAGGCCTGAGCCGGGCGGGTCCGCCCCGCTCAGATTTCCAGAAACGTCTCCAGAACCCGGCCCAGGCGTCGCTGCGCGGCGCTGAAGCGGGCCGGGTCCGCGAGCATCTCCGCTTCGCTCTGAATCCAGGGCCCCTCCTTCAGCTCATCGGCGCATTCGCGGCACAGCGCGCGGGCGTCGTCCTCTCCCAGCTCGAGATGAAACTGCAGTGCCAGCACGCGTTCCCCGAAACGGAATGCCTGGTTCTCGCAGCCCCAGCTGCGCGCCAGATGCACGGCGCCGTCGGGGATCGCGAAGGTGTCGCCGTGCCAGTGCAGTACCGGCTCGCCGTCATCGAACAGGGCGCCAATCGGGTCACGCCGCCCGGCCTCGGTGCTTTGCACCGGGAACCAGCCGATCTCCGCTTCCTGGTTCCGTGTCACCGGCGCGCCCAGCACGCGGGCGATCAACTGGGCGCCCAGGCAAACGCCGAGCACCTTTTTATCGTCTTCCAGGCAACGTTCGATAAAGCGCTTTTCCGCCGCCATCCAGGGGTAACGGGCTTCGTCGTCGGCGCCCATGGGGCCGCCCATCACGATCAGCGTATCCAGCTGCTCCGGCTCCGGCAGGGCTTCGCCCTGATACAAGCGGGTGGCGGACAGCCGCGCGCCGCGTTGCGCCAGCCAGGTTTCCATGGTGCCAAGCTTTTCGAACGGAACATGAGAGAGGTAGTGAACGCGCATTGGAACAGGTACTCCTCCGAATAGGGCCTTCTCAGAACAGGTATTCCGCCTGCAGGACGGCCAGCCGTTGTTCTTCCCCATCGTAGAGGGTCAGACGCTGCCCCTCGATGACAAACCGGCGTGTGCGTTCCAGGGCATCCAGGAAGGCCCGCGCCTGATCGGGGCCGGCGCAGGCGCGCTCGGTGGTGGCCAGTTGTTCGAGCGTAAGACGATCGCCGTCGTTTTGGTAGCCACCGCTGAGGCTGTTGCAGCCGGTGCTGCCTTTTACCTGCTGGTCGTTGCTGTGGAACACCAGATGGGCCTGGGTGTTCTGCCCCTGGGGCGGCGGGGTCTGCTCACCGCCAACCTGGATCAGTTTCCAGTAGGTGTCGGCGAACGGGGGCTCGGCGGTGGCGGCGTGCAGCGTCAGGCTTGTCGGGGTCTCCGGGTCGCCGTCCAGCACCCGATGGGGCGCGGTGGTGGTGAACTGGACGGCGCCGTCGAGAATCACGCGGGCGTCCACCACATAGTGGTGCGCCTGGTCGACGTCACCGCGATTGAAGTACAGCCGGAACGGCATCTTGCCGTCCTTGATGACCAGGCGGGTGAGCCGCTGGACCACCGGCGTGGCGTCCACGGCGCCCTGATCACGCAGTGTCAGCACCAGGACGCTGGTGTCCGGGACTTCCGCGTCATCGGGCAGAACCACCTGGCCTTCCAGGGTGCCGACATCGGACGCGTCGCGACGGTATTCCCCGGCGAAGGGGCCGTCGCCGTTCAGGGTCAGGGCCGGATTCTCCAGGTTGACGGTGAGGGCATCCTCGTTGAGTGGCTCGCTGTCCCGGGTGTTCAGATAATGCAGGGTAACGGTGCTGTCATCGTGCTTTTCCCAGCGCACGCCGCGGTGGCTCTGGTCGCCGACCAGATAGAGCTGGCCGTCGTTTTCCAGTACCAGGGCGTGCAGCGGGCTTTCGCCCTGGGGGCGCCAGATGCCGGCCAGGCCGTCGCGGACCTCGGTGGCGGCTTGCGGCGACGGCGTGGAAGCGGACTCGCTGGGCGCGGGGGTGTCCGGGTTATCACAGGCCGCCAGGGCGAACAGAAGCGGCAGGGCGAACCAAACAGGTCTCATACGGCGGTCTCCGGAATGCGGGAAAGCGGTCTGTCGAATTGTGCTTGCGGGCCGCGAGGCGGCGGATGGGGATGAGAGTCCCCGGCGGCGGATTAGTTCGGCCGGGCCGGTCAGGGCGGTGGAATCCTGACCAGCGGCAACTGCTTCTGAATCCACAGGGTGCGCTGTTCGACGTACTCGGTGGTGCCGCGCACATCGTAATAGCTGGGGCGTGGCAGCAGTACCGCCAGCTGCGCCGCCTGCGCCGGGCTCAGGGCGTGGGCGTCGACGCCGAAATAATGCTGGGCGGCGGCCTGGGCGCCGAACAGGCGGTTGCCCCATTGGGCGGTGTTCAGATACAGCTCGAGAATGCGTTTCTTGGAGAGGGTGGCTTCCAGCATCAGCGCGATCAGCGCCTCCTGGATTTTGCGGGCGTAGGACTTTTCACTACTCAGGAACAGGTTCTTGGCGAGCTGCTGGGTCACCGTGGAACCGCCGGCCACGGGACGGCCCGCTTGCTCGTTACGCTCGATGGCATGGCGGATGCCGCGCCAGTCGAAGCCGAAGTGCTCCATGAAGCGGGCGTCCTCGGAAATCAGCACCGCCCGTTTCAGGTCGTCGGCGATCTGCTCGTAGTCCCGCCATACATAGCGCACCTGCCCATGCTGCCGTGCCCGCTCCATGAACGCGGTGTGTTCCGGGTTATGGTCGCGCAGTTCCAGCACCGGCTTCAGATAGCGCCATTGAGACACCAGGCCGGCGATGATCGCCAACGTCAGCGCGATGAGAAAGAAACGTTTCATACGGGAATCGGCATCCTGCTCCGCAAGACGTTTATCTTGGCCAAAACGGCGGGCCTTGTCAGGTACTCAGTCTCCGCTTTGGTGATTTTTATCGCCGCTTTCCGGCCGGTCGGTGCCGGCGCTCAGCGCGGCGATCGCCTCCCGATTGTTGACGAACAGGTTGTCTTCGCCGAGTTCCGTGAGCAGCCCGGTGTGTTCGAGGACATCGCGGACCTGCTTCTTTACGCCGGAGAGCGTCAGACGCACATCGCGTTGGCGCAGGTCGCGCCGCAGCCTGGACAGCGTGTCCGCGCCGGTGGCGTCCATGGCGTTCATCGCCGACGCGCAGATCAGCACCACCCGGATTTCGGGCTCGGCGCGCAGCCGCTCGCGGATGAAGCGGTCCAGCAGCGGCGCGGTGATATAGGTCAGGGAGGCGTCCATGCGCAGCGCCAGCACGCCGGGCGCCACCGGCGGCAGGCCGTGCAGGGCCCGGTCGCGCAGGGTGCCGGCGGCGTGCAGCCCCAGCTCGATCAGCCGGGGGTGGGAGCGGCGGTACAGGAAGAACAGGATCGACAGCAAAAAGCCGGTGAGCACCCCCCAGTGCAGATAGGGCACGGAGGCCAGGGTAACCAGGAAGGTGGCGATGCCCACCAGGCCGTCGTCCACCGAAGCGCGCCACAGCCGCACGAAGGCCATCGGGTCGAGTAGCCCGAATACCGGCAGGATAATGATCGCCGCCAGGATCGCCCGGGGCAGATGTTGCAGGTAGCCGGTGAAGAACAGCAGGCAGAGCAGCGTGCAGGCGGCCGCGAACAGCGCCGACCAGCCGCTGGTGGCGCCTACGTAGCGATTCAGCGCGGTCCGCGAGAAGGAGCCGCTCACCGGGAAGGCGCCGCTCAGGCCGCTCGCCACCTTGGCCAGGCCCTGGCCCACCAGCTCCTGGTTCTGGTCCCAGAGCCGCCCGTCCGGCGAGGGCAGCGCGCGCGCGCTGGACATGGCCTCGGTGAAGCTGATCAGCGCGATGATCACCGCCGCCGGCAATAAAGAACGATGCTGCTCCATGGTCAGGGCGTCGGGCCACTGGAGCGCCGGCAGACCCGAGGGAACCGCCCCCACCACCTCACCGCCCAGGGCCTGGAAGCCCAGCCAGGCGCTCATCGCGATCCCCAGCACGCACACCAGCAGGACGCCCGGGAAGCGGGGCAGGAAGCGCTTTTGCAGCCACAGCAGCAGCAGGGCGCCGGGGCCGAACGCCAGGGTCCACAGCCAGGCGGCGTCCGGGTGCAGGCCGTGTTCGCCCAGCTGTTTGAGCGCCGGTAACAGGTGGTCCCCGGAGAACCCCAGCAAGGCGGGCAGTTGCGACACCAGGATGATCAGCGCCGCGGCGTTCAGAAAACCGGTGATCACGGCATTGGAGACGAAGTTGGCGATCACGCCCAGGCGCAGCGCGCCGAGCAGAAACTGGATCACACCGGCGTACAGCGCCAGCCAGATCGCCAGCGTCACCCAATGAGGGCTTTCCGGTTCCGCCAGCGGCGCCAGGGCGGCGTAGGTGAGCAGGCTGGTGAGGGCCACCGGCCCTACCGCCAGCAACGAAGAGGAACCCCAGAGAATGCCGATAATGCCGGGTAACAGGGCGGCGTACAGACCGGTGATGGGGGGCATCCCGGCGAGGGTGGCGTAGGCGATGGCTTGCGGAATAAGCACCAGGCCTACGGTGACGCCGGCGATGGCATCCTTGCGCAGGGCCGGGCCGGTGGGGCGGGGCCATTGCAAGAAGGGCAGCAAACCGTGGATCCAGGACTTCATTACAGCTCCGCAGGCTGCTCGCTGGGAGCGCCTTGGCATGACAGGCTTCGGCGCGGAAGAAAAATTAATGGTACTGAATTATTTGCGCGGCTTGAAGGTCGACCACCATCCGCAAATAAAAAAACCCGGGCGGGCCCGGGTTTTCGGTGTTTGGTGGAGGCGGGGGGAATCGAACCCCCGTCCGCCAGCAATCCGCCTGTAGATCTACATGCTTAGTCGTGTCTATTGATTTAAGTGGCTGCGGCCCGACAGACAGGGCGCAGTCACCGAGTCCCTAAAGGTTTTAACAGCGCCATCCGGGACGGACTTTGCTGCGAGCCTGTGTAGCGATGCTCGCCGCACTCCCCCACAGGCTGGGTCGTTTGGCGATAAGCAGGGTTTAAGCTGCTAGTGCGTAAGTATCGTCGTTTGCGATTACTTTAATGTGCCACAAGGTATTTACGAGCATTGCGACGCTACTCGACATGCACCACAGGTTTCTTTACCGGCGTCGAATCCATGTCGCCCCCTGTTGGGTCAGCCGTCTGTGGCTGAGCGGCCATTGTAGGAGATGGGGACGTGGAAGTCGAAGACAAGAGGGGAGTGTTTTTCGCTATAACAGTGCTTTACAAAAATTGTCCGACAATCGAACCGAGTGATATGGGTTTGTCACATTCAGGGTGCATCATCGGTGACGTCGCACGGGATGCGACGGGCTCCAGCCATTCATTGAGGAGTGGAAACGATGAATACGATTTTTCGGTCAGCCAACCAGACAATCCGCACGCTTTGGGCGCCGGTGGCGGCGCATCCACTGCTGGCCCGGTCACTGCAACTGGTGCTGACGCTGGCGTTGTACGCCGGGGGCGCTTACGCGGTGGCTCTGGTGAGCGGCGAAGCGCGCCTTCCGCTGGTGTTGTACGCGGTGTACTTCCTGCCCGCGGTGCTGCGGGCCTGGCTGCAGTTCTACTGGCGCCTGCGCGATGACGTGAAGGCGCTCGGCGGGCACCGCGGCAAGACCAACAAGGCGCTCTAGGGCGCCTTGGCGGCTTTCCCGCGCCGTTTACCGCTGGCGCAGGATCCGCTGTTTCTGGCGCTTCCAGTCGCGTTCACGCTCGGTGGCGCGCTTGTCGAACTTCTGCTTGCCCTTGGCCAGGGCGATGTCCAGTTTCACCAGGCCGCGCTTCCAGTGCAGGTTCACCGGCACGCAGGTGAAGCCGTCTTTCTGTACCCCGCTGAACAGGCGCGCCAGCTCCTTGCGATGCAGTAGCAGTTTGCGGGTGCGCTGGGGGTCGGGCACGGAGTGGGTGCTGGCGGCGGGCAGGGGCTCTATCCGCGCGCCGAACAGGAACGCCTCGCCCTCCTTGAGCATCACGTAGGATTCGGTGAGGTTACCCTTGCCTTCGCGCAACGCCTTCACTTCCCAGCCTTCCAATGACAGGCCGGCCTCGAAGAACTGCTCCAGGTGATAGTCGAAGCGCGCTTTGCGGTTTTGCGCAATGGCGTTCGGAGACGATTGTTTTTTCGGTTTGCCCATGGGGCGGCGATTATAGAGAGTGGCCGCCGCCCTGGCGAGGGGCGTGACGCTTGTTTCTGTCCCGGAGTGGGTAAGCGGTTACCTACCCCGGCTTGAGCGGCCTGTCGAAAATCAAGACAATGGCCGAATTGCGTCGAGGGGTAAGTTACCGATGAAGAAGGAATACAAGCCGGTCCACGGTATGTGGACCAGCCGGTGGGTCTTTATTCTCGCCGCCACGGGCTCCGCCGTGGGATTGGGCAATATCTGGCGGTTCCCCTACATCACCGGGGAGTACGGTGGCGGCGCCTTCGTGGTGCTCTACCTGGTATGTATCGCCCTGATGGGGATCCCGATCATGGTGGCCGAAGTGATGCTCGGCCGCCGTGGCGGCCTGAGCCCGATCCACACCATGTCGAAGCTGGCGGAGCAGAGCAAGGTGACCCGCCGCTGGGCCGGCATCGGCTATCTGGGCGCGTTGTCGGGCTTTCTGATCCTGTCGTTTTACTCGGCGGTGGCCAGCTGGGCGCTTATTTACGTCTGGGAAGCGGCCCAGGGCGTGTTCCAGGGCATGACCGCGTTAGAGTCCAGGGCGCACTACGACGACATGCTGGCCAACCCCTGGCTGTTAATGGGCTCGCACACCCTGTTCATGGTGATCACCATGGGCGTGGTGGCACTGGGCGTGAACCAGGGCCTGGAGCGGGCGGTGCGCGTGCTGATGCCGGTGCTGTTCGCGTTGCTGGTGGTGCTGATCGGGTACGCCTACACCACGCCCGGTTTCGCCGAGGGCGTGGGCTTCCTGTTCGCGTTCGATGTTTCAAAGCTGTCCGGTCAGGCGGTGATCGTCGCCCTGGGCCAGGCGTTTTTCACCCTGAGCCTGGGTATGGGCGCGATCATGGCTTACGGCGCCTATATGCCCCGCGAGGTGAAGGATAAGAAGACCGGCAACACGCGGCCGGTCTCCATTGTGTCCTCGGTGGCGGCGATCGCGGTGCTGGACACCCTGGTGGCACTGGGCGCCGGCCTGGCCATGTTCCCGCTGCTGTTCACCGGGGGCCTGGAAGTGGGGCAGGGCCCGGGCATGATGTTCGTGACGCTGCCGCTGGCATTCGGGCAGATGCCCGGCGGCCTTCTGTTCGGCACTCTGTTCTTCGTGCTGGTGGTGTGCGCGGCCTGGAGCTCCTCGATTTCCCTGGGTGAGCCGATGGTGGCCTGGCTGGTGGAGCGCGGCATGCGGCGCGGCCTGGCGGCGCTGACGGTGGGCCTGGCGGCCTGGCTGCTGGGCGTGGGCTCGGTGCTGTCCTTCAACGTCTGGAAAGACCAGCAGTTCCTGGTCGGCACCTTCTTCGACAATATCGAGTTTCTCTCCACCAGCGTCATGTTGCCCCTGGGCGGGCTGTTGATCGCCATTTTCGCCGGCTGGGTGATGAAGGAAACCCACGCCCGCAAGGAGCTGGCGATGAAGAGCTTCCCGCTCTATTTGATCTGGCGGGCGCTGGTGCGGGTGGTGTCACCGGCGGCGGTGGTCGCGCTGTTCGTCTATTCCCTGTGGTCGGTGCTGGCGGCGGATGAGGGCGCCGCTGAGGACTCCGCCGAGAACGGCGCGCCGGCGGCGGAACAGCAGGCCGCTCCCGCCGCCGATCAGGAGGCGCGCTGATGGCGTCGGAGCGCTTGCATGTGGAAGTGGTGTACGCCTTGCCCGAGAAGCAGCGTCTGATCGCCCTCGACGTGCCGCCCGGCACCACCATGCTGGAAGCGGCCCTTGAATCGGGCATCGCCGAGCATTTCGAGGGGCTGGATCTGGAGCGCGCCGCCATGGGCGTGTTCGGCAAGGCGGAACCGGCGCCGGCGCGGCGCGTGCTGAGGGATGGCGAACGGGTGGAGATCTACCGGCCGCTGAAGATCGACCCCAAGGCGGCCCGCAAGGCCCGCGCGCAGCGGGCCGGCAAGGACAGCGACTAGGAGCGCGGAATCGGCACGCTGGTGGCGTCCGGGGTGGTCTGGGTGCCCGGGTCCGGCGCCGGGTCATTAAGCGGCTCGGGATCGACCACATTGTCTTCCTTGCGGTCCCGGGCGCGCTGTTCCAGCTCCCGGTCGCGCCGGCCGGAGGTGCGCTCACGCACGTTTTCCACCGGCTCGCCGTCATAGTGGCTGTACTGGCCGCCGTCGAAGAACACCACGATCTGCTGCTCCACCGTCTCGGCGTTGCCGGTCTGGTAGTGCAGCAGGTAGAACCAGGTGTCCGGCGTGAACGGGTCGGTGAGGGTGGGCGGGCCCAGCACGAAACGCACCTGTTCCGGTGACATCCCCGGTTGCAGGTCGGAGAGCATCTCCTCGGTAACCACGTTACCCTGGGGGATATCGATGCGATAAACCCCGGGAAAACGCAGGGAGCTGCAACCGGCCAGCAGGGCGGTCAATAACAGTGATAGGGCAATGATCCTTGGCATGGTGTTTCGACTTGGCATAATGTTCGGGCGATAATACAGACTTGGCAACAGGGGACAAGGTTCCCGAGAGAACCGGACATCCTCCACGGCGGCATACGGAGCAACGACATTGGATAATCAGGATCTTAGAAAAGCGGGTCTGAAGGTGACCCTGCCGCGGATGAAAATTCTGCAGCAGCTGGAATCCTCCGAGGAACGCCATCTCAGCGCCGAGGACATCTACAAGGCCTTAATGGACTCCGGTGAAGACGTGGGCCTGGCGACCGTGTACCGGGTGCTGACGCAATTCGAGCAGGCCGGCATCGTGCTGCGCCACAATTTCGAGGGCGGCTCCGCCGTGTTCGAACTGGCCGATGAGGAGCACCACGATCACATGGTATGCATGGAGACCGGCGAAGTGATCGAGTTCATGGACGAGGAGATCGAGAGCCGGCAGCACATGATCGCCGACAAGCACGGCTATGAAATCGTCGACCATTCCCTGGTCCTGTACGTCAAACCGAAGAGCAAGAAGCGCTAGGCCGGCCGTCAGGCCACCCGCTGGCCCTTGTCGAGCATTTCGCGGGCATGGGTCAGGGTGGATTCGGTGATTTCCACGCCACCCAGCATGCGGGCCACTTCCTCCACCCGGGCGCCGACATCCAGACTCTGGATGCGGGTATGGGTGGTGTCCTTCCCCTGAATCTTATGAACCTGCCAGTGCTGGTGGCCCTGGGCGGCGACCTGTGGCTGGTGGGTGATGCACAGCACCTGGGCGTGCTCGCCGAGCTCGCGCAGCAGCCGGCCGACGATTTCCGCCACGCCGCCGCCCACGCCCACGTCCACCTCGTCGAACACCAGGCTGGGCACGGTCAGGTTGCGCGCGCAAATCACCTGGATCGCCAGGCTGACGCGGGACAGCTCGCCGCCGGATGCCACCTTGGCCAGCGCCCGTAACGGCTGCCCCGGGTTGGCCGAAAAGCGGAATTCCACCTCTTCCAGCCCCTCCGGGCCGGGTTTGCTTTCTTCCAGCACGGTTTCCAGGCGCGCCGCCTTCATGCCCAGCGCCTTGAGCTGTTTCTGAATCTGCTGGGTCAGCCGCGTGCCGGCCTCCCGGCGGCGCCGGCCCAGGGCGCGGGCGCTTTCCATGTAGGTTTCGCGGGCCGCCTGCTCGGCGGCGGCGAGCGCTTCCAGGTGCTCGTCGAAGTGCTCCAGGGTATCCGCTTCCTCGGCCAGCTTGCGGTGGTGCTCGATCAGTTCTTCCGGGCGCAGACGGTGTTTGCGGGCCAGGGTGTAGGTCTGGTCGAGCCGCTCTTCCACCTGGCTCAGGCGTTGCGGGTCCAGATCCAGCTTTTCCAGATAGTGGCGCAGGTCGTCGGCGGCGGCTTCCACCTGCAGGCGGGCGGATTCCACGGTATCGAACACCGTGGCCAGGGCGTCGTCGCTGCGGCGGGCTTCCTCCACCCAGTGGCTGACCTGGCCGAGCTGGTCGTTACAGGTGCCTTCGTCGCCGTCGTAGAGGGCGGTGACGGCCTGCTGGCAGAGCCGGATCAGGGCCTCCGCGTTGCCCAGACGCTGCTGTTCCTGTTCCAGCTCCGGCAGCTCCCCATCGGTGAGCGCCAGGGCGTCCAGCTCTTCCAGCTGAAAGCGCAGCAGTTCCTGGCGCTCGGTTTGCTCGCGGGCGCCGGCCAGCGCCTGGTCGTGGGCGCGGCGGGCCTTCTGCCAGGCGCGCCAGTTCTCCCGTACCTGTTCCGCCTGGCTGCCCGCCTCGGCGAAGTTGTCCAGCAATTGCCGGTGGGTTTCCTTGCGCAACAGCGCCTGGTGCTCGTGCTGGCTGTGGATGCTGATCAGCATCTCGCCGAGCTCGCGGACCTCGGTGAGCGGCGTGGGGGTGCCGTTGATGTAGGCGCGTGAGCGGCCGTCGGCGCGGACCGTGCGGCGCAGCAGGCATTCATTGCCGTTATCCAGCTCCCGTTCGTTCAGCCAGGCCCGCGCCGCCGGGTTATCGGCCACGTCGAAGGTGGTCAGCACTTCCGCGCGGTCGCAGCCGGGGCGTACCACCGCGCTGTCGGCGCGTTCACCCAGGGTCAGAGACAGGGCGTCGATAATCACCGACTTGCCGGCGCCGGTCTCGCCGCTGATCACGGTAAGGCCGGGCTCGGGTTCCAGTTCGAGCTGGTCGACGGTGGCGAAGTGGCGAACGCTGAGGTGCGTGAACATGGACTGTCCTTCTGGCCAGTAGTAAAGCGATATTAGGCGATTCCGGCGGCCAGTGTAAGCCCCGCGCCTGGACGGCGGTGCGCCGGTGTGCGGAGAATGGCCTTTCCGTGGTTATACTGAGGGTTCATCACGGGTAATAGAAGTATGGCCAAGTTGGAACTGAACGAACGCAAGCAACGGCTGCTGATGGCGCTGGTGGAGCGGCACATCCGCCATGGCCAGCCGGTGGGCTCGAAAACACTGGCCGCCGGCAGCGGCCTGGCGGTGAGCCCGGCCACCATCCGCAACCTGATGGCGGAACTGGAGGATATGGGCCTGCTGGCCAGCCCCCACACGTCCGCCGGCCGGGTGCCCACCGAGCGCGGCTACCGGCTTTACGTGGACACGCTGCTGGCGTCCAGCACCATGGAACGCCCGGACAACGCCCGCCTGCGCGAGGAACTGCGTCAGATGCTGGCGCCGGACCAGTCGCCCCAGGCGCTGGTGTCCCAGGCCTCGCGCAGCCTGGCGGAACTGACCCGCATGGCGGGCCTGGTGGCGGTGCCGCGTCGTGATGTCACCACCCTGCGGCAGGTGGAGTTCCTGCCCTTGTCCGGCCAGCGGGTGCTGGTGGTGCTGGTGGTCAACCGGTCCGAGGTGCAGAACCGCATTATCCAGACCAGCCGCGACTACAGTGAGGCGGAGCTG
Organism: uncultured Alcanivorax sp.; assembly: GCA_964556345.1. Lineage (GTDB taxonomy): Bacteria > Pseudomonadota > Gammaproteobacteria > Pseudomonadales > Alcanivoracaceae > Alloalcanivorax. Next base: position 2,962 of record CAZKWA010000076.1, on the reverse strand, counting down.
CGCCAGGCCGCCAACTACATCAACAAGACCTACGCCGGTTGCGACCTGGACAACATCTGCGAAGGGCTGCTGAGCACCATGGACGCGGACCGGGCGCAGATGGACGTGCTCATGCAGGCGACCATGGATATCGCCGGCAAGGCGCTGCGCCAGGAGCACAAGGACTCCGATTACGTGGTGTCCGGGGAATCGAACCTGCTTGAGGGCGGACAGATGGACAGCATCGAGAAGGTCCGCGATCTGTTCGACGCCTTCAATCGCAAGCGCGACATCCTGCATTTGCTGGAGCGCAGCATGAAAGCGGACGGCGTGCAGATCTTCATCGGCCGGGAATCCGGCTATCAGCCGTTCGAGGAATATTCGCTGGTTTCCGCCCCCTACAAGGTCGACAACGGCCCCGTGGGCGTGCTGGCGGTGGTCGGACCGACCCGCATGGACTACGAGAAGGTCATCCCCACGGTGGACATCACCGCCCGCATCCTCTCCGCCGCGCTCACACAACTTTAAGCGCAGTTGACAGTTGATAGTGGACAGTTGACAGCTGGCGCGGTCTCGCTTGCCGAGGTGTAAAGGCCGTGCCCGCGCCGTCGATTCGCGGGCACGGCCTCTCTTCAAGAAGACCCGATATCGCGTCTTTTCGCTGTCAACTGTCCACTATCAACTGTCAACTGCCTCCACTTTGCCCTTGAATCCCGCGCTGCCGTTCCCATATCTTTGCCCGCTTTCCCAGAATTCGGGACGTGTGGAGTGGATATGAGCGAACAGGAAAAGCAGCAACAGACCGAACAAGAGGCCGCCACCCGCGACGAACGGGCCGTTCGCGAGGGTGATCAGGACGTGCCCGAGGCGGAGCCCGTCGCCGGCGACGTAGAGCCGGCGGGAGAACAGGGGCCGCCAGAGCAACAAGACCCTTCGGCGGAGGGAGAATCCGGGCCCTCGGCGGAGGAAGAACTGGCGCGGACACGGGAGCGCCTCGCCAAGGTGGAGAAGGCGCTCGCCGAGGCCGATATCCGCGCCCAGGCCGAGATGCAGAACGTGCGTCGTCGCGCCGAGCGGGACGTGGAGAGTGCCCACAAGTTCGCGCTGGAGAAGTTCGCCGGTGACATCCTCACCGTGGCGGACAGCCTCGAACGGGGTCTGGCTACCCTGGACCCGGAGGATGAGGCGCTGAAGCCGGCCCGTGAGGGCCTGGAGCTTACCCTGAAGGTGCTGCTCGATGTGTTCGCCAAGTACAACCTGGAGCAGATCGACCCGCAGGGCGAGCCGTTCAATCCGGAGCATCACGAAGCCATGACCATGATTCCGGCGCCGGACGTGGAGCCCAACTCCGTGGTCGAGGTGCTGGAAAAGGGCTACCAGCTCAACGGCCGTCTGATTCGTCCGGCCCGGGTGGTCGTCAGCAAGGGCTGAGCGGCTTGCCGCGGGCTCTTGAAAAGAACACGCCAGCCGCCATATAGCTGGCAAGTCAAACAGGTTCAGCTGTTCGGGCGGTCATCCGAGGCCCGGACCGTGTGAAGGAGAAGGAATCGTTATGGGTAAGATCATCGGTATTGACCTGGGTACCACCAACAGCTGCGTGGCTGTTATGGAAGGGGACAAAACCAAGGTTATCGAAAACGCCGAGGGCGCGCGCACGACGCCGTCCATCATCGCCTACACCGAGGACAACGAAATCCTCGTCGGCCAGGCGGCCAAGCGCCAGGCGGTGACCAATCCGACCAACACCCTGTACGCGGTGAAGCGTCTGATCGGCCGTCGTTTTGAAGACGACGTGGTGCAAAAGGACATCAAGATGGTGCCCTATAAGATCACCAAGGCCGAGAATGGCGACGCCTGGGTGGAAGTGAAGGGCGAGAAAATGGCGCCGCCGCAGATTTCCGCGCAGGTCCTCAAGAAAATGAAGAAGACCGCGGAAGACTATCTCGGCGAGGAAGTCACCGAGGCGGTGATCACCGTGCCCGCCTACTTCAACGACTCCCAGCGCCAGGCCACCAAGGACGCCGGCCGTATCGCCGGTCTTGAGGTCAAGCGCATCATCAACGAGCCCACCGCCGCGGCCCTGGCCTACGGCCTGGACAAGAAAGGCGGTGACCGCACCATCGCGGTGTACGACCTGGGCGGTGGTACCTTCGACATCTCCATCATCGAGATCGCCGAAGTGGACGGCGAGCACCAGTTCGAAGTGCTGGCCACCAATGGTGACACCTTCCTGGGCGGTGAGGATTTCGACCTGGCGATCATTAATTACCTGGCCGACCAGTTCAAGAAGGACTCCGGCATTGACCTGGGCGGCGACGCCCTGGCCATGCAGCGTCTCAAGGAAGCGGCCGAGAAAGCCAAGATCGAGCTGTCCTCCGCCGAGCAGACCGAGGTGAACCTGCCGTACATCACCGCCGACCAGAGCGGTCCCAAGCACTTGGTGGTGAAGGTCACCCGCGCCAAGCTGGAATCCCTGGTCGAGCAGCTGGTCACCCGCTCCCTGGAGCCGTGCAAGACCGCGCTCGCCGACGCCGGCGTCAAGGCGTCCGACATTACCGACGTGATCCTGGTGGGCGGTCAGACCCGCATGCCCATGGTGCAGAAGAAAGTCGCCGACTTCTTCGGCAAGGACGCCCGCAAGGACGTTAACCCGGACGAAGCCGTGGCCATCGGCGCCGCCATCCAGGGCGCGGTACTGGCCGGCGACGTCAAGGACGTGCTGCTGCTGGACGTGACCCCGCTGACCCTGGGTATCGAAACCATGGGTGGCGTGGCTACGCCGCTGATCGACAAGAACACCACCATCCCGACCAAGAAGTCGCAGGTGTTCTCTACCGCGGAAGACAACCAGAACGCCGTGACCATTCACGTGGTTCAGGGTGAGCGCAAACAGGCCTCGCAGAACAAGTCTCTGGGTCGTTTTGACCTGGCGGACATTCCGCCCGCACCGCGTGGCGTGCCGCAGATCGAGGTCACGTTCGAC
>CAZKWA010000075.1:0-17348 GCA_964556345.1 uncultured Alcanivorax sp. | reverse complement strand
TACTCGATGACCTGGGTGGCCCAGGAAATCGTCTACAGACTGCGCAACGATGTGTTCGGGCACGTGCTGCGGTTGCCGCAGTCGGAGTACAACAACAATGCGTCCGGGCGCATCATGTCGAAGATCATTTTCGACGCCCAGCAGATCACCAGCGCCGGCACCGACGCGCTGATCGTGATGTTGCGCGAAGGCCTCACGGTGATCGGGCTGCTCACCTTCCTGCTCTACCAGAACTGGAAGCTGACGCTGATTCTGCTGATCGCCGCGCCCCTGGTGGGTCTGGTGGTGAACCTCACCAGCAAGCGTTTCCGCCATATCAGCCGGCGCATCCAGGGCTCCATGGGCAATATCACCCAGTTCCTCGGCGAAGCCATCGAGGGCAATCAGGCGGTGAAGATTTTTGGTGGCCAGAAACTGGAAGCCGACCGCTTTCACGCCGTGAGCCGTCGTTTCTCCCGCCAGAACACCAAGCTCAACGCCAGCAAGATCGGCTCCACGGTGATCGTGCAGCTGTTCGTATCAGTGGCGATCGGCGCGGTCACTTACCTGTACATCACGATGATGGGCGAAGACCTGACGGTTGGCGGCTTCCTGTCCTACATCGCCGCCGCCGGGATGATCCAGAAGCCGCTCAAGCAGCTCACCGACGTCAACGTGAAAATCCAGCGCGGCGTCACCGGCGCGGCCTCCCTGTTCGAGCTGATGGACCGTCCCGCCGAAGTGGACGAAGGCAGCCGGGAGCTGCCGCGCACTGACGGCAACATCGAGTTCCGCGACGTGACCTTCGGCTACGACCCCGCGCACCCGGTGCTGCGCAACCTCAGCCTCCAGGTCAACAGCGGCGAAACCGTGGCGCTGATCGGCCGGTCCGGCGCCGGCAAGAGCACCATTTCGGCGATGCTGCCGCGCTTCTTCGATCCGGATCAGGGCCAGGTGCTGCTCGACGGCGTGCCGCTGCCGGAGTATCAGCTGGCCCATCTGCGTCGCCAGATCGCCATGGTCAGCCAGAAGGTGGTGCTGTTTAACGACACCGTCCGCCACAACATCGCCTACGGTGAAATGCGCGACGCCGACGACGCCGCCGTGGAGCAGGCCGCGCGCCACGCCTACGCCTGGGATTTCATTCAAAGCCTGGAACACGGCCTGGACACGGAAGTGGGCCAGGACGGCGCTCAGCTGTCGGGCGGCCAGCGCCAGCGCATCGCCATCGCGCGGGCCCTGCTCAAGGACGCGCCGATTCTGATCCTCGATGAGGCCACCAGTGCCCTGGACACGGAATCGGAACACCACATTCAGCAGGCCCTGGAGCGCCTCATGGAGGGGCGGACCACCCTGGTGATCGCGCACCGCCTTTCCACCATCGAAAAAGCGGACCGGATTCTGGTGCTCGACCAGGGACAATTGATCGAGCAGGGCACCCACACGGAATTGTTGGAAAAGAATGGACTCTACACCCAGCTCTACAAAATGGATTTCGCCGACAACGGCCATGGTTGACTGGAGCCGCCGCGTGGAGCGGGGCTGGTATGAAGGCAGCCCCTGGCTGACACCACTGCGACCGCTGGGCTGGCTGGTGGGCCGGGTGGCCGGGCGCCGGCTGCGCCGCTTCCGGGCGCGCGCCGAGCGGCCGCCGGTGCCGGTGCTGGTGGTCGGCAACCTGACCGTGGGCGGCACCGGCAAAACACCGCTGGTAATCGCCCTGGCGGAACGGGCCCGGCAGCGGGGTCTGACCCCGGTGGTGATTTCGCGGGGCTATGGTGGCCGGGCGGGGGGCTATCCGCGCGTGGTGGCGGTCGACGACGACCCCGCGCGAGTGGGCGACGAGCCGCTGCTGATCGCCCGGCGCGCGGGCGTGCCGGTGGTGCTGGACCCGCACCGCGACCGTGCCCTGGCGCGGGCGGTGGCGGATTTCCAGCCCGACCTGGTGATCAGCGACGACGGCCTGCAGCATTATGCCTTGCCGCGCTCCGGTGAAGTGGTGGTGATCGACGCCCGCCGCGGCCTCGGCAACCGGCGCTGCCTGCCGGCCGGGCCGCTGCGCGAGCCGGCGTCCCGGCTTTCCGGGGTGGATTTCGTGGTCGCCAACGGCGGCGCCTGGCCCGGCGCCGTCACCATGCATCTGATGCCCGGCGATCTGGTGCGGCTGTGCAACGGCGAGACGCTGGACGCGGCCGCCTTTCGCGAACGCTACGGCGCGGTGCACGGCGTCGCCGGCATCGGCAACCCGGACCGTTTTTTCCGCACCCTGGCGCTGCTCGGCCTGGCGGTCACCCCGCACGCCTTCGCCGATCACCACGGCTTTACCGCCGCCGACCTGGATTTCGCCGACGGCCGGCCGGTGATCATGACCGAGAAAGACGCGGTAAAATGCCACGACTTCGACGATCCGCGCCTGTGGATGCTGCCGGTGCACGCCAATTTGCCGCCGGCCACTCTGGACGCGATGATTGATCGCGCGATACGACAGCAGGACCTGTAAGGACAGTTATGAGTTTCTATGTGGTAGTGCCGGCGCGCTACGCGTCATCACGGCTGCCGGGCAAGCCGCTGGCGGATCTGGCCGGCCAGCCGATGGTGACCCGGGTGGCGCGACGCTGCGCGCGAAGCGGCGCCGCGCGGGTGCTGGTGGCCACCGATGACGAACGGGTGCGCGACGCCGTGGGCGATCAGTGCGAGGTGGTGATGACCCGCGCCGATCACCCCTCCGGCACCGACCGGCTGCAGGAAGTGGCGGAACGTCTGGGCCTGGCGGACGACGACATCGTGGTCAATGTGCAGGGCGACGAGCCGCTGATTCCGCCGACGGTGATCGACCAGGTGGCGGAGAATCTCGCCGCCCACCCCGAATGCCGCATGGCCACGCTGTGCGAGCCCATCGAACGGGGCGTGGATCTGTTCAACCCCAACATCTGTAAAGTGGTGTTCGACAGCGAGGGGCGCGCCCTGTATTTCTCCCGGGCGCCGATCCCCTGGGACCGGGAGGCGTTCTCCAAGCAACCGGACCCGCTCACCCTGGTCATGGACCCGGGCTACTGGTGGCGCCATATCGGCATCTACGCCTACCGGGTCGGCTTTCTGCATCAGTTCGTGAATTGGGGGCCGGCGCCGATGGAGCAGCTGGAATCCCTGGAGCAATTACGGGCCCTGGCCAATGGTGTCGCCATCCATGTGGCGCCGGCGCGGGAACCGGTCCCCGGGGGTGTCGACACGGAAATGGATCTGCAACGTATGCGTCGCTACCTGCGAGCGGAGGAAGACAGGGGATGAAGCGGCTTTCGGTACTGTTCGTTTGTCTGGGCAATATCTGCCGTTCGCCCACCGCCGAAGCGGTGTTCCGCCAGCGGGTGCGTGACGCCGGCCTGAGTGACCGCATCCGCATTGAAAGCGCCGGCACCGGCGACTGGCACGTCGGCCGGCCGCCGGACCGGCGCGCCAGTGCCGCCGCCGCCGAACGCGGTTACCCCATGGACGACCTGCGCGCGCGCCAGGTGAGCGCCGACGACTTCCGCCATTTCGATTACATCCTGGCCATGGACAACAATAACCTGGCCGATCTGCGCGACCTCGACCCGGGCCCGGCTGTCGCCCGCGAAGGCCTGGTTCTGGCGCGCTTTCTCGACGTGCTCGGCGAGGACGGCCCGGGCGAAGTCCCCGATCCTTACTACGGCGACGAGGACGGTTTTGGCCATGTGCTCAACCTGGTGGAACGTGCCAGCGACCTGTGGCTGGCGCGCCTGCGGGAACGGCTGTGATCGAGCATGACGCCGATCTGAGCGCCGCCAACACCCTGGCATTGCCGGCCCGGGCGCGGCGCCTGGCGCGGCCGGCGGACCCCGCCGCGCTGGGCGAGCTGCTGGCCGGGCGTCGCCCCGATGAGCCGCTCTACGTGCTTGGCGAAGGCAGCAACGTGGTGTTGCGCGGCGACTTGCCCGGCCTCACGGTGATCCCGGCGTTCGACCGGATCGACTATCTGGACGAAACCGGGGATCAGGTGCGGGTCCGCGCCGGCGCCGGCGTGGTCTGGGATCGTCTGGTGGCGGACACCGTGGCCCGTGGCTGGGGTGGCCTGGAAAACCTGTCGTTGATTCCCGGCACCGCCGGGGCGGCCCCGTTTCAGAACATCGGCGCCTACGGCGTGGAGTTGGCCGATTGCCTGGAAAGCGTGGACACCGTGGCGGTGGCCGACGGTCGGGCGGTGCGGTTCGCCGCCGCCGAGTGTGAATTCGACTACCGCGACAGCCTGTTCAAGAGCCGCCGGCGCGGCGATTTTATTATCACCCACATCACGCTTCGGCTCCGCCGTGGCGCCCCCTGTCGGGTCGATTACGGCGGGCTCGCCGACCGGTTCGCCCGGCAGGCTCCCCGCGAGATCGCCCCGGAGGCGGTGCGCAAGGCGGTGATCGAACTGCGGCAAAGCAAACTGCCCGACCCGCGCACCCTGGCCAATGCCGGCAGTTTCTTCAAGAACCCGGTGGTGGGCGAGGCGGAGTACCAGGCTCTGGCGGCGCGCTGGCCGGGGCTGGTGGCTTTTTCGCACCCGCGCGGCCACAAGCTGGCCGCCGGCTGGCTGATCGAGCGGGCGGGCTGGAAGGGCCGCCGTCTGGGGCCGGTGGGCATGCATAAGGACCAGGCGCTGGTGCTGGTGAATTATGGCGGCGCGCGGGCGGACGATGTGCTGGCGCTCGCCGGGGCCGTGAGGGACGAGGTGCGCGCGCTGTTCGGGGTGACGCTCGAGCAGGAACCGGTACTGCTGCCCTGAGCGTTAACGCGCGATGAACCATAAAAAAAAACCGCCCCGAAGGGCGGTTTTTTATTGGTGCGAGAGTCGGGTGGACCGATCAGGCACCGGGGTTGCCGTCTCCGTTGTTTTCCCGGGCGGCCTGTTCCGCCTGCTGTTGGCGGCGGCGCAGGCGCGGGTCGTTGCTGGCGCGCCCGGCCGGGCGTTCCGGCGGTACCGGCTTGCTGAACGCCGGGGTGGCCGGCGGTTCAACGGCTTCGGGCCGGGCGGGTTCCGGCTCGGCCGGCTCCGCGCTCGCGGCCGGCTTGCGCTCGGGCTGTGGCACCGGCTGGCCCGGCTTGCGGTCACGCGGGTCGTTACCGGCGCGGCGGGCTTCCGCCTCGGCGGCGGTTTCCGGGGCCGGTTCGTTTTGTGCCTTTCGGGGCTGTTGTTCAGCCGGCGCGGAAGGCTTGTCTTGGACTTCAGCGGAGGGCTCATTTTCAGCGTTCGCCGAAGGCTCTTGTTCAGCTGTCGCCGCGGGCTTCTCTTCAGCGTCCGCCGAAGGTGCCTTTTGAGCGTCTTCTGAAGGCTGTTTATGCGCCTCCGCTGAGGATTGTTTATGCGCCTCCGCTGAGGGCTCTTTACGCGCCTCCGCTGAGGGCTCTTTACGCGCCTCCGCTGAGGGCTCTTTGGCCTCCGCTAACGGCTTTTCCGCCGTTTCGGTCGCTTCAGCCTTCGGGGACTCGTAGGCCTGCGGGGCGGCTTCCTCGGCTTGCGCCGAGGGCTTGTCCGCCTGAATTGAAGGCTGTTCCGCCTGGGCGGAAGGCGCTTTCTCTGAGGGCTCTCCCTGCGCTGAAGGCTCTTCCACCTTAGCGGAAGACTCTCTCGCCGGCGCCGAGGGCGCCTCCGCCTGAGCGGAAGACTTCTCCACCTTAGCTGAGGGCTTGTTCGCCTGAGCTGAAGGCTCTTCCACCTGAGCTGAAGGCTCTTCCACCTGAGCCGAGGGTGCTTTCGGCTGGTCGTGGCGGGGCCGGTCGGTGGCGGTCGCGTCGTTGTCGGGTTGCGCCTGACGGGCGGCGGCCGCTTGCGGCGCCTGCGCCTCGGCGGCCTGTTCGGCGTCCGGCTTGGAGGTGGCGGCCGTTTGCGGCTGCTGGCCGCCTTCTTCGGCGGGCACCAGCTTGGCCTTGGGCGGACGGCTGTCACCGCGTTCCTGATCACGGCCGGGGGTGTTGTCCTCGGACGTCATGCGCGGCGGTGGGCCGTCGGCGACGGGGGGCTTGTTCTCGTCGCTCTGGGCGCCTTTGTCCTGGGCCGGCTTGTCCTGGGCACCGGGGCGCTGACGTTCGCGCAGGGGGCGGTCGTCCTTGCTGTCGGTGCGGCGCTGGGCTTTGGGGCCGTCGTCCTTGCGCGGGCCTTTGCCGGCGCCACCTTTGGGTTCGCCTTTGTTGTCCTGCTTGGCGTCCTGTTTGCCGGCGTCGGCGCTTTTCTGGTCGTCGCCACGGTTATCGGCGCCACGGTTGTCACCGCCGCGACCTTCGCCGTTACGGTTATCACCGCCACGGTTGCCGCCCCGGCCGCCACGACGGTTGCGGCCGCCACGGCGGTTGCCGCCTTCGCTTTTGCCGTCGTCGTCCTTGCGGTTGTCGCCACGGTTATCGCCGCCACGACCGTCGGCGCCACGGTTGTCGCCGTCGGCGCTACGGTTGCGGTTGCCGCCGCTGCGGCCGTCGGAACGGCGTCCGCCGCGACGGTTATCGCCGCCCCGGTTGTTGTTGCCGCGGGCATCGGGTTTGCCGTCACGGTTCTGGCGGTTGCCCCGTTGGCCGTCGCGGTTGCCGTCGCGCTGCTGTTTGTCGTCGTCGGAGGCGCTGAATAGCGCCGCCAGCCAGGTGAAAAAGCGTGCCAGCAGACCCGGCTCCAGCGGCGGTTTCGGCGCGCTGGCGGGTTTCTTGGACGGTGCCTTGGAGGGCGCCTTGGCGGCGGCTTCCGGTTCCGGTTGCGGCTTGGGCGGCGGTGGCGCGGTGTCCGGCGCCACCAGCTTCACCGCCGGCTCCTGGGTTTTGATTTCCGTGTCCTGGGCGGACAGGGTGGCCGGGTCCTGCTGGCCTTCCAGCAGTTCCAGTTCGTGGCTCACCTGGGCCTTGGTCTGATCGTCGCGAATGCGCTCGACCTGGAAGTGCGGAGTTTCCAGGTTGGGATTGGGGATAATCAGCACGCGCACTTTGTGGATGCTTTCGATTTCCCGCAGCACCGGGCGCTTCTCGTTGAGCAGGTAGGTGGCCACGGCCACCGGTACCTGGGCCTGGATCTCGCCGGTGCGCTCCTTCATGACCTCTTCTTCGATCAGGCGGAGGATGCTCAGCGCCAGGGATTTCACGTCACGGATGTGGCCCAGGCCGTCACAGCGCGGGCACACGATGCTGGAGGTCTCGCCGAGGCTGGGGCGCAGCCGCTGGCGGGACAGCTCCAGCAGGCCGAAGCGGGAGATGCGGCCCAGCTGAATACGGGCGCGGTCCGCTTCCAGCGCATCGCGCATGCGGTTTTCCACTTCGCGCTGGTTGCGCGCCGGGCCCATGTCGATGAAGTCCACCACGATCAGGCCGCCGATGTCGCGCAGGCGCAGCTGGCGGGCGATTTCCTCCGCCGCTTCCAGGTTGGTCTGCAGCGCGGTTTCCTCGATGTCGGCGCCCTTGGTGGCGCGCGAGGAGTTGATGTCGATGGACACCAGAGCTTCGGTGGGGTCGATGACGATGGAGCCGCCGGAGGGCAGCTTCACTTCGCGCTCGAAGGCGGTCTCGATCTGCGATTCGATCTGATAACGGGAGAACAGCGGCGTGTCGTCGTTATACAGTTTCAGCTTGTGCTGAAAATCGGTCATGACCTGCTGCACGAACGCCTGGGCTTCGTTGTAGACCTTTTCGGAATCGATCAGTACTTCGCCGATGTCCTTGCGCAGGTAATCGCGGATGGCGCGGATGATGACGTTGGATTCCTGGTAAATCAGGAAGGGCGCTTTGCGGGTTTCCGACGCCTCGGCGATGGAGCCCCACAGCTTGAGCAGGTAGTTGAGATCCCACTGCAATTCCTCGGCGCCGCGGCCGAGACCGGCGGTGCGCACGATCACGCCCATTTCGTCGGGAATGTCCAGGCTGCCCAGGGCTTCCTTGAGCTGCTGGCGTTCCTCACCCTCGATGCGGCGGGAAATGCCGCCGGCGCGGGGGTTGTTGGGCATCAGCACCAGGTAACGGCCGGCCAGGCTGATAAAGGTGGTGAGGGCGGCGCCTTTATTGCCGCGCTCTTCCTTGTCCACCTGGATGATGATTTCCTGACCTTCCTTGATCACATCCTTGATATTGATGCGGCCCTGGATGTCCTTGGGGTCTTTCTGGAAATACTGACGGGAAATTTCCTTGAGGGGCAGAAACCCGTGACGCTCGGCGCCGAAGTCCACGAAGGCGGCTTCCAGGGACGGCTCAATGCGGGTGATCTTACCTTTGTAGATGTTGGCTTTTTTCTGTTCGCGGGTGCGATGTTCGATGTCCAGATCGTACAGTCTCTGGCCATCCACCAACGCCACCCGGACTTCTTCCGGATGGCTGGCGTTAATCAACATTCGTTTCATTTTTGTGCTACCACAAGTTCGTGGCGGCATGCAGCGGGCCGGTATCAATACCGGTATCAGACCTCTTGCCCTGGTGGGGAGGTGGAAGAGTGGCGAGCAGGCAAGGGCTCACGCGTGGCGGCGCTGGGCGCTCGGACGACGTTGGTAATCTGCCTGTCTTCTACCTTTCCTGTTCCTCTCCGGGCTTGTGAAGTTGCGCCGTTGGCGTTGCTGGCGGGGCCTTGGCCCCTCTGTCCGCGTTACGCTGTGCCCGGCGCGCTTCAAACGCGTCGGGCCGGGTAAACTTTACCGTCTGTGTACCGGTTGGGGTGTCGGCAAGGGGCGCTATTGGCGCTGCTCGCCGGCAACCCGGCTATGTCTTCGACCTGTGCCGCAGACCACCTGGTGTTGGTTGTCGGTAATCCGCCGGGGGGTTGTGTTGCCGCCGGGGGATTGGCTGCAGCGTCGGGGCCTTTCGGGCCCGTTCGATTCTGTCGGGCGGGCTGGCGGGTGTTGGTGTACCGACGGCGAATGGTCGCTGCGCGTCGCCGTTGGCCAGCCCGGGCCGACAGCTGACTATACCAGCAAAATCACAGTCTGATCAATCAGATAGATGATTGCGCCCTGAACGCCGACACCGCTGGCGGAGGCGGGCCGGCTTGGCTAGAATCGCCGCATGTCCGATACCCCCGCCGCCGATCGCGTCACTTTCGTTACCATCGATGAAGGCCGTGACGGCCAACGCCTTGATAATTTCCTGATCACCCACCTCAAGGGTGTGCCCCGCTCGCGTATCTATCGCATTATCCGTTCCGGCGAAGTGCGGGTGAACAAGAAGCGCGCCAAGCAGACCACCCGGCTGGCCGCCGAGGACGTGGTGCGGATCCCGCCGGTGCGCACCAGCGAGTCGCAAGCGCCGCCGGTGGTCAGTGGCGGCCTGGCCGAACGGCTCGCCCGGGCGCGGCTTTACGAAGACGAGCAGATGTTGATCTTCAATAAGCCCGCCGGGCTGGCGGTGCACGGCGGCAGCGGTGTCAGCCTGGGGCTGATCGAGGCGCTGCGCGTCCTCTATCCGGAAGAGCGCAACCTGGAGCTGGTGCACCGGCTGGACCGGGACACCAGCGGCTGCATTATGGTGGCCCGCCACCGGGGTTTTTTGCGGCGTCTGCAAAAGCTGATGCAGCAGGGCGGGGTGGAGAAGCGCTACTGGCTGCTGTGCCAGGGGTTCAAGGGCAGCGAGCGCCGCATGGAGGCGCCCCTGCTGAAGATCACCCAGGGTAACGAGCGGGTGGTGCGGGTGTCCCGCGAGGGCAAGGCCTCGGTGACGGATTTCACTCTGATCGAGCGATTCGGCGACGCGGCCCTGGTCGAGGCGCGGCTGGGCACCGGGCGCACCCATCAGATTCGCGTGCACAGCCAGTTCGGCGGCTTCCCGATTCTCGGCGACGACAAGTACGGCAGCCGCAAAGGCGACGCGCGCCTGGAAGCGCTGGGGCACCGCCGATTGTGCCTGCACGCCCGCTCGCTGGTGTTCCGCCACCCGCAAAGCGGCGGGACCATCAAGGTCAACGCGCCCCTGGACGACGATTTCGAGACCATACTGGCGGCCCTGCGGGCGGATAAACGCTGATGCGATACCAACTGGTGATTTTCGACTGGGACGGCACCGTGATGGATTCCACCGGCCGCATCATCGCCTGCATGCATAAAGCCGGCGCGGACCTGTGCCTGCCGGTGTTGGAAGATGACGCGGTGCGCGAGATCATCGGTCTGGGATTGCCGGAGGCACTGCGCACCCTGTATCCGGGCATCGGCGACCAGGACCTGACGCGCATGCGCGAGCGCTACGCGGTGCATTTCGTGGCCGCCGAGCAGCGCCCCAGCCAGCTGTACCCCGGCGCCCGGGAGACGCTGGCGGCCTTGCGCCGCGCCGGGCTGCGCCTGGCGGTGGCCACCGGCAAGAGCCGCAAGGGGCTGGACCGGGTATGGGCCAGCAGCGGGCTCGGGGACCATTTCGAGGCGTCCCGCTGCGCCGACGAGACCCATTCCAAGCCGCACCCGGCCATGGTGACGGAACTCCTGGCGGAATTACGGGTGGCGCCGGAGCAGGCCCTGGTGGTGGGGGACACCTCCTTTGATCTGCAGATGGCGCGCGACGCGGGTGTCGACCGCGTGGCGGTGAGTTACGGCGCCCATCCGGTGGCGCGATTGATGAACTTTCACCCCCTGGCGGTGATCGATGCTTTACCGCAGTTGCTGCCCCTGATCGGCGTGGACTGCGAAACACACTTCGAGGAGACGGTGTAGATGGATTCCGACAACAGACCGGCGGCAAGCAATAACGGCTCCGATAACAGCGGCCCGACAAGCAAAGAATGGAAACTGCTCGAGAAGCTGCTCGGCCAGGCCCAGGCGGAGCAGCGTAAAAGCCGGCGCTGGGGCATTTTCTTTAAAAGCCTGACCTTTATTTATCTGTTCGCGCTGCTGTTCATGATGACCGGCAGCCGCTCCGGCGACGCCATCGCGGTGGCCGAACCCCATGTGGCGGTGGTCGATCTGAACGGCGTGATCATGGCGGATTCCGAAGCCAGCGCCGACCTGCTCAGCCGCGGCCTGCGCGACGCCTTCGAGGCCGAGAACGCCGAAGCGGTGCTGTTGCGTATCAACAGCCCGGGCGGGTCGCCGGTGCAGGCCAACTTCGTGTTCAACGAAATCCAGCGTCTTCGCGCCGAGCACCCGGATAAGAAGCTGTACGCGGCGATCACCGACATGGGCGCTTCCGGTGCCTATTACATCGCCGCCGCCGCCGATCAGATTTACGCGGACCCGGCCAGTATCGTCGGTTCCATCGGCGTGATCATGGCCAGCTTCGGTTTGCAGGAGGCCGCCGACAAGCTGGGCGTGGAGCGGCGTGTGTACACCGCCGGCGACAACAAGGCGCTGCTCGACCCGTTCTCGCCGGTGCGTGAATCGGACCGCGAGCACGTGCAGACCATGCTCAATGAGATTCACCAGCAGTTTATCGGCGCGGTGAAAGAAGGTCGCGGCGACCGCCTGCAGGTGGAAGGGCATCCGGAACTGTTCTCCGGCCTGTTCTGGACCGGTGAGCGGGCTTTGGAGTTGGGCCTGATCGACGGCCTGAAGAGCCCGGGGCAGGTGGCCCGCGACGTGGCCGGTCTGGAGGACATGGTGGATTACTCCGTCACCCGCTCACCGGTGGACCGTTTCCTGAAACGTTTCGGCACCTCCATCGGCAACGGCATCGGCCAGACTCTGGGCCTGGAGGGCGGCGCGCCCACGCTTCGTTAACCGCCAATTGTAGGAGCGGGCCTTGCCCGCGAAAGGGTGGCCTTGGCCACCCGGCAACGGTTGCCCCGCGGGATACCAGAGGCGTTGTTGGTGCTTTTGTTAGAGAGGCCTCTGGGATCCTGCCGGGAGCTTCGCTCCCTTTCGCGGGCAAGGCCCGCTCGCACAGGTTGCCACCATTGCGGGCTTGCAGCTTTAGCCCGGTAGGGCAACGCCCTCGGCGGCCAGGAAGTCGGTGAGCATGATCAGCGGCAGGCCCACCAGGGCGTTGGGGTCCCGGCCTTCGAGCGCCTTGAATAGCACAATGCCTAGTCCCTCGGATTTAAAGCTGCCGGCGCAGTTGAGGGGTTGTTCGACCTCGATGTAACGCTCAATCTGGTGGTCACGGAGTTGGCGGAAGTGCACCGTGAAGCGTTCGCAGCCGCTCTGGTGGCGGCCGGTGCCGGTGTTCAGCAGGCACAACCCGGTAAGAAATTGCACCGTTCGGCCGCTGGCGCGGCGCAGCTGGGCCACGGCGGTGTCCGGATCGCCGGGCTTGCCGAGCACTTCGCCGTCGATCACCGCCACCTGGTCGGAGCCGATGATCAGCGCCCCCGGGTGCGCGTCGGCGAGCGCGGCGGCCTTGTTCCGCGCCAGGCGCAGCACCAGTTCGGTGGCTGTTTCGCCGGGCCGCGCGCTTTCGTCGATGTCCGGGCTCTGGTGCTCGAAGGCCAGGCCCAGTTTGCTCAGCAGCTCGCGGCGGAACGGCGACGAGGAGGCCAGAATCAAGGGCTGTGGCTGATCGGTCATGGCGGTCTCCGGGTCGGCTCGATATCGGTGCGGGGCGGGAGTGTACCCACGGCTCCCACCGGGTGCACGAAAAAACCAGCTTTCTCAGTCAGTTAAGCCGGGCCTCGCGGGCGTATTTTCGCTTTGACAGGACGCGGGCCCACGCCTAGAATTGCGCGCTTATGTTTTCAGGGCAACTGCCACCGTATCTGGAACCGCGGAAGTTCGCGGACCAGGAACGCGTCGTCGAAGGCGAAGCCCGGGTCGGGGATCTCCCCCGGTTGCGGGAATATCGCGAGAGTCTGGACCAGCCGGTCCGGGTGAACCTGGCCTTTGGCCGGGACGAAGACGGCCGCCGGCGCGTTCAGGGCCGGGTGGAGACTTCCTTGATTCTGGTCTGCCAGCGTTGTCTGGAACCGGTGCACCAGGAAGTCGCCGCCGACGTCGATCTGATGTTGGTGTGGAGCGAAGAGCAGGCCAAGGCATTGCCCGCCGACCTGGATCCATTGCTGGTTACCGAAGAGCGCATGACGCTGGCGGAACTGGTGGAAGAAGAGCTGCTGCTGGCGATGCCGCTGGTGGCGCTTCACGATCAGTGCCCCGATCCGCCGCCCCAGAGCGCTGGGGATCCGGGTGACCAGGATGACAATCAGTCCGATCCGGATAATCCGTTTGCCGTGCTGGCCCGTCTCAAGGGCCGCCGCAAGTAATACGCCGAGGAGCAACAAATGGCTGTTCAGAAGAGTCGCAAAACCCGTTCCAAGCGTGGCATGCGTCGTTCCCACGATGCGCTGACCGCGCCCGCCATCACCGAAGACGCCAGCACCGGTGAAGTACACCGCCGTCACCACATCTCTCCGGACGGCATGTACCGTGGCCGTCAGGTGCTGCGCACCGACGAGCTGGACGACGAAGAAGAGTAAGTCCGGTCCACCGCCCGGCGATACGCCGCCCGACGGTGACAACAGGACGACTGTGTAACGGGAGCCTTCATGGCTCCCGTTTCTCTATCCACGGCCGGATCGAATTCGTATCATGGCCGTCGCTTTGCCAAGCAGGATATTTGCCATGTCAGCGGTTGTGACCCTGGCCGTGGACGCCATGGGCGGCGATCACGGTCTGCCCGTGACCGTGCCCGCCGTGGCCCGGATACTGGCGCGCCATCCTGATCTGCACGTGATCATGGTGGGCGAGCCGTCCGCGCTCGCCACGGCTCTAAAAAAGGAAAAACTCGATAACCACCCGCGCCTCACCGTGACCCCGGCGTCGGAAGTGGTGGCCATGGACGACCCGGTCGCCGTGGCCCTGCGCCAGAAAAAAGACTCCTCCATGCGCGTGGCCATCAACCAGGTCAAGGAAGGCCGCGCCCTGGCGGCGGTCAGCGCCGGCAACACCGGCGCGCTGATGGCGGTCAGCCGTTTCGTGCTGAAAACCCTGCCGGGTGTCGACCGGCCCGCCATCTGCACCGCCATCCCCACCGCCAAGGGGCACTGCCACATGCTCGATCTGGGCGCCAATGTGGATTCCGAGCCCGGGCATCTGCTGCAATTCGCCCTGATGGGCCAGGCCGTGGTGCGCGCCGTGGACGGCCAGAGCGCGCCACGGGTGGCGCTGCTCAATATCGGCGAGGAAGACATCAAGGGCAACGAGCAGATCAAGGAAGCGGCGGCGCTGATGCAGCAGGCGGAGAACCTGAACTACGCCGGCTTCGTCGAGGGCAACGGCATCTTCCTGGGTGACGTGGATGTGGTGGTCTGCGACGGCTTCGTCGGCAATGTGTCGCTGAAGACCATGGAGGGCGCCGCGTCCATGATCGGCGGCATGATTCGCGAAGAGGCCGGCCGCTCCCTGCTGCGCAAGCTCAGTGGCCTGTTCGCGCTGCCGTTGCTGCGCGGGCTCAAGCACCGCCTGGACCCGGAGCGCTACAATGGCGCCAGCCTGGTCGGGCTCAACGGCATCGTGGTGAAAAGCCACGGCGGCACTGGCGTGGAAGGCTTCGTCAGTGCCCTGGAAGTGGCGGTGCTGGAGGCCGAACGCAACGTGCCGGCGCTGATCCGGGACGCCCTGGCCCCCGTGGAGGCCTGAGCCGGCCGCGCATTCACAATTTGTTTCAGGGTCGGGCGGACAGCCGCGCCCTCAGGCGGCATACTCCCGGCTCGACCGACAGCAACGAGGCAAACGCATGTCGAAAACCGCTTTCGTCTTTCCCGGCCAGGGGTCCCAGAGTCTGGGCATGCTGGCCGATTTCGCCGAGCGCGTTCCGGTGCGTCAGGCGTTCCAGGAGGCCTCCGGCGCCCTGGATCTGGACCTGTGGCAATTGGCCCAGGACGGCCCGGAAGAAGCGCTCAACAGCACCGAGAATACCCAGCCGCTGTTGCTCACCGCCGGGGTGGCGCTGTGGAAGCTGTGGGAGCAGGCCGGCGGGGCCCGTCCCGACCGGCTGGCCGGTCACAGCCTGGGCGAGTACACCGCGCTGACCTGCGCCGGCGTGCTCACCCTGGGCGACGCCGTGCGGCTGGTACGCCGGCGCGGCGAGCTGATGCAGGCCGCGGTGGCCGAGGGCGAGGGCCGCATGGCCGCGATCCTGGGCCTGGACGACGATCAGGTCCGTCAGACCTGCGCCGACGCCGCCCGGGGCGAGGTGGTGGAAGCGGTCAATTTCAATGCGCCGGGTCAGGTGGTGATCGCCGGCCAGAGCGGCGCCGTGGAACGGGCCATCGAAGCCTGTAAAGCCGCCGGCGCCAAGCGCGCCATGGCGCTGCCGGTGAGCGTGCCGTCCCATTGCGCTCTGATGCGTCCGGCGGCGGACAAGCTGGCGGAACAACTGCGGAGCACTAAGTTTCATGCGCCGGAGCTGCCGGTGATCAATAACGTGGACGTCAGCGCGGAAACCGACCCGGACCGCATTCGCGGCGCCCTGGTGCGCCAGCTGCACTCGCCGGTGCGTTGGTCGGAAACCGTGCGGGCGCTGGCCGCCGACGGCGTGTCCACGCTCTACGAGTGCGGCCCCGGCAAGGTGCTGTGCGGCCTGACCAAGCGCATCGACCGGGGGCTGGACGCCAGGCCGCTGGAGAACGACGCCGCCTTTCAGAACGCGCTCACCGGCGCCTGAGGAGAACGTTATGAGCGAGGACAGAAAAGTAGCTCTGGTGACCGGCGCCACGCGTGGTATCGGCCGGGCCATCGCCGCTCAGCTGGCCGAGGCGGGCTGGTTCGTGGTCGGCACCGCCACCAGCGAGAAGGGCGCCGCCGCCATCAGTGACACCCTTGGCGAGCGTGGCGCCGGCGTGGTGCTGAACGTGGCCGACGACGATTCCGTCGCCGAGGGCCTCAAGGCCCTGAGCGCCGAGTACGGCGCGCCGCTGGTGCTGGTCAATAACGCCGGTATCACCCGCGACAACCTCATGCTGCGCATGAAGGCGGATGAGTGGCAGGATGTGATCAACACCAACCTGAATTCCCTGTACCGGGTCACCAAGGCCTGCCTGAAGGGCATGACCAGGGCCCGCTGGGGCCGGGTAATCAATATCAGCTCGGTGGTCGGTACCATGGGTAACGCCGGCCAGGCCAATTACGCCGCCGCCAAGGGCGGCGTGGAGGGCTTCACGCGGGCCCTGGCGCGGGAGCTGGGATCGCGTAACATCACCGTGAACTCGGTGGCGCCGGGCTTTATCCAGACCGATATGACCGACGGCCTGCCCGAGGCCCAGCGCGACGCCCTGCTCAGCGAAATACCGCTGGGACGCCTGGGATCGCCGGCGGAAGTGGCCAGCGCCGTGGCCTGGCTGGCCAGCGACGGCGGCGGTTACGTGACCGGCACCACGGTGCATGTGAACGGCGGGATGTTCACGGGTTGAGACATCGGTGCGGAAAACCGCTAAGCTGCGCCTAACATTTGGAAACTAATCCGCGAAAACCGGCACCGAGAGCGGCTTGCATGCGCGAACAGCGTTCACCTAGAATAGCCGCTCATAGGTGCTTGCACACCATCAACAGGAGAGTAATAACATCATGAGCAGCATCGAAGAACGGGTCCAGAAGATCATCGTTGAGCAACTGGGCGTTAAACCGGAAGACGTTAAGCCCGCCGCCTCCTTCGTCGAAGACCTGGGTGCCGATTCACTGGACACCGTCGAGCTGGTAATGGCCCTCGAGGAAGAGTTCGAAACCGAAATTCCGGACGAAGAGGCTGAAAAGATCAGCACCGTTCAAGCTGCCGTGGATTACATCAAGTCGCACAGCTGATTCGGTCGCAGCCAACGCAACGTCAGTAAAAAAACCGCAGGCTCTCCGGGCTTGCGGTTTTTTTTGGGAGGAGAACGGGTGACACGACGTCGAGTAGTGATAACCGGTCTGGGTATGTTGAGCCCTCTGGGCACCGACGTGGCCAGTACCTGGGAAGGCATTCTGGCCGGTCGCAGCGGCATTCGCCGGATCGACCATTTCGACACGGAGAACTTCTCCACCAAGTTCGCCGGACTGGTGCCGGACTTTGCCATGGACGACTACCTGTCCGGCAAGGAAGCGCGCAAGATGGACGTCTTCGTGCAATACGGCATGGTGGCGGCCATCCAGGCGCTGCGTGACGCCGGTCTGGATATGGACAAGGAGAACGGCGAACGCATCGGGGTCGCCATCGGCTCCGGCATCGGCGGTTTGACCAACATCGAGGAAAACCATCAGAAGCTGATGGAATCCGGCCCGCGCAAGCTGTCGCCGTTTTTCGTGCCCAGCACCATTATCAATATGATCGCCGGTAATCTGGCCATCATGTACGGCTTCAAGGGCCCCAACTTCGCCACCGTGACGGCCTGCACCACCGGCACCCACAACATCGGCTTCGCCGCGCAGCAGATTCAGCTGGGCACCGCCGACGTGATGATCGCCGGCGGCGCGGAAAAGGGCTCCACGCCGCTGGGCATGGGCGGTTTCGCCGCCGCCCGGGCGCTGTCCACC
>CAZKWA010000074.1:0-17979 GCA_964556345.1 uncultured Alcanivorax sp. | reverse complement strand
CGTTAGAAAGGTCTCTGGTATCCTGCCGGGTGGCTAGTGCCACCCTTTCGCGGGCAGGGCCCGCTCCCACAAGACCTGCTCCCACAATCCTGGCTTCGTAGAAAGGTCCGGGCGGTTTTTTTGACCCGTGGCGGTGGCGCTGCCCCGCGTCCCGGATTCGGAGCTCCAAACACCTGAAGAGCCAATTTCTTGCGGGCATAAAAAAGGCCGCCTGGGGGAAGGCGGCCTGGGGTTCCTTCAAATGCCTGAAGGAAGGGGGGATGCGCGTTGCATGACGTCCTGGGGGAGACGTTGACCGTCCGTGGCCAGCAACGCAAAGACACTGTGCCACGATCCGGCCCCGCCGTGTGTAAAACAGCTTTAAATATGCCCGCCTCGGGGCCCTCTCCGTTCCACCTTGAGACATGCTTCACAAAGCCTTCATGGCCGACGCCGGAGACTTGTACAACCAGGACGGTTTGTACAGCTTCAAACGACGCGGCGGAGGTGACCATGGGGCGGCATTCAGACAACGACGATCAGCGGATTCCGGTGGGCATCAGCGCCTGTTTAACGGGGCGCGAGGTGCGCCATGACGGCGGTCACAAGCATTCCCGTTATTGCACGGAGGTGCTGGCGCGGTATTTCCGCTTCCGGTCTTTGTGTCCGGAAATGGGCGCCGGCTTGTCCACGCCGCGCCCGGCCATGCATCTGGTGGATACGGACGGCGGCGTGCGCCTCAAGGCGACGCGGGGCGACCGGGATTTTACCGCCCTGATGGACGGCTTCGTGGCGGAAACCCTGGACGGGCTGGCGGGTCTGCGCGGGTTTGTATTGATGGCCAAGTCGCCCAGTTGCGGTATGGCGCGCATCCGCGTCTACCGCGAGGACGGCGAGGTGGCCCACCGTGACGCCAGCGGCGTGTTCGCGGCGGCCTTGATGGCGCGTTACCCGCTGATGCCGGTGGAGGAGGCGGGTCGCCTTCACGACGACGGCCTGCGCGAGAACTTCGTGGAGCGGGTGTTCGTTTACGACGACTGGTGCCGGCTGCTGGAGGGCGGCCTCACCGCCAGGGGGTTGCTCGGCTTCCACCGTCGCCACAAATTCCAGCTGCTGGCCCATTGCCAGGCCAGCTACCGGCGGCTGGGGCCGCTGCTCGCCGACTTGAAGAAGCGGCCGTTGGACGAGATCGCCGACGACTATATCCGGGCCTTCATGCCGGCCATGAGCAAGCGCATATCCCGGGGCGCCCATGTGAACGCCATGCTGCACCTGATGGGCTTTCTGCGCGACGAGTTGGGCGAGCAGGACCGGGGTTCGATCCATCAGCAGATCGACGCCTATCTGCGCGGCGAGGTGCCGCTGGTGGTGCCGATGACGATGCTGCGCGCCGCCCAGAGCAAAGTGGCGCAGCCCTACCTGGCCACGCAACAGTACCTGCGTCCCTATCCGGACGCGCTGGGACTGCGCAATCAAGTATGAGGCAGCCATGAAAGCCTTTGATGACGGCTACAGCATCCAGGCGGTGAGCCGGCGAAGCGGCGTGCACCCGGTGACACTGCGCGCCTGGGAGCGCCGCTACGGACTGATTCGCCCGGCGCGCACGGAGCGCGGCCACCGCCGCTACAGTGACCAGGACCTGGCGCTGATCGAGCGGATTCTTGCCTGGCTGGACCGGGGCTTGCCGATCAGCCAGGTACGCCAGGTGCTGGCGCAGGACGACGCGCCGGTGACCACGGTGGCCGGCCCCTGGCGGGACGCCATGGAGGAGGCGCTGCGGGCGCTGGAAGGCCATAACGTGCGCCGCCTGGAGCAGCTGTTCCAGCGGCTCACCGCGGACTACCCGTTGGTCCGCGTGGTCACGGGATTTTGCGACCCGCTGCGCGATCATTTGCGCGCGCTGCCGGGCCAGGGCGCGTCGCAAGCGCTGCTGGACAGTTTTCTGCGGCAAAAGCTGGCCGGCCGGCTGCTGGCCCGGGCGCCCGGTCGCCGCGAGCGGGCCTGGCTGGTGATGGCGGTGGGCGACCCACTGCCGGCGCTGATTCAGGCGGCGGTGGCGGATCGGCCGGTGTGGTGTCTGGAAACCCCGGTGGCCTGGCCGGCGCTGACGCCCTGGCGGGCGGACCCGCGTCTGGCCGGGGTGGTGTGGATGCTCGGCGAACGCCCGGTGCGCCGCCAGCTGGCGCGATTGTGGCCCCGGGAGCAGCCCGCCGGTGCGTTGCTGTGCGCCGGCCCGGCGCTGGCCGGCGAGCCGCCGATGCCGGCCTGGTTGCGCTGCGAGGCCGGCGGCTATCAAGCGGTGGCCAAGGTGATGGAAGAGATCGATTCATTGAGCGAACAGCAAGGAGAACAGGGTGCGACTGGTCTGGTTTCGTAACGATACGCGCTGCCACGGGCACACCCCGCTGACCCGGGCGTTGGCCGGCGGCGGCGCGGTGGTCGCGGTCTATGTGTTGTGCCCGGATCAGTGGGACGCGCACGGCGTGGCGCCGGCCCGTCGCTGGTTCGCGCTGCGCAGTCTGTTGGAGTTGGGCGGGTCCCTGGCCGCCAGGGGCGTGGACCTGCATGTGCTCGATGGCGGCGATTTCGACGGCAGCGTTACCGCCCTGGACACCTTCGTGGCGGAGCAGGGCGTCACCGAGGTGTTCTGCAACCGGGAATACCCGCTCAACGAGCTGAACCGGGACCGGGCCGTGGCGCGCCGGCTGGAAGCGCGCGGCGTGCGCATCCACGGCTTCGACGACGGCGTGCTGGTGCCGCCGAGGGCGCTGCACACCGGCAAGGGCACGCCCTATACGGTGTTCACCGCCTATAAAAAGCGCTGGGATGTGTGGATGGACGACCGCCAGCCCGAGGCGGTGCCGGCGCCGGACTGGCCCGGCGGGCAGGGCCGCTTTATCGGTCGCGGGCGGGTGGAACGCGCGCTGGAGGCCCTGTCCGTACCGGACTCGGTGACCGCGTTGTGGCACCCCGGCGAGGCGGCCGCGCGCGGTCAGCTGAAGGATTTTGTCGAGCAGCATATCGGCGACTACAAAGCGCGGCGGGACTTTCCCGCCGAGCCCGGCACCAGTGGCCTGTCCGCGGCGCTGTCGGCGGGCACGCTGGCGCCGCTGGATGCCTACCTGGCGGCGCGGCCGGCGTTGCAGGACGCCCACGCCCGGGAGGGCGCGGCCACCTGGATCGGCGAACTGGCCTGGCGGGATTTCTATCGGCAGATCATGCACCGCTTCCCGTCGCTGGCCACCGGCGCGCCGTTCCGACCGGAGGCCAGTCTGCTTCAGTGGAGCGACAACGACGAGCACTTCCAGGCCTGGTGCGAAGGCCGCACCGGCTACCCGCTGGTGGACGCCGCCATGCGCCAGCTGGTGCAGACCGGCTGGATGCATAACCGCCTGCGCATGCTCACCGCCATGTTCCTGACCAAGCATTTGTTTATCGACTGGCGCAAAGGGGAGCGCTTTTTCATGGCGCATCTGGTGGACGGTGATTTCGCCGCCAACAACGGCGGCTGGCAGTGGAGCGCCTCCACCGGCACCGACGCCGCCCCGTACTTCCGCGTTTTCAGTCCGGTGCGCCAGAGCCACCGTTTCGACCCCCAGGGCCGCTTTATCGCCCGCTATGTGCCGGAGCTGGCGACGGCCGACGACAAGACCATTCATGAACCCTGGAAGCAGCCTTTGATGACCCCGGATTACCCCACCAGGATCGTGCCCCACCAGGGCGTCAAGCAGCGGGTCGAGAGCGCCTTTCGCGCCGCCCGCGACGCCTGGAAGCAGCAAAACGGAGACGCCTCTTGAGCCAGCGCATCGCGATTGTCGGCGGCGGCATCGCCGGTCTTACCGCCGCCTGGTATCTGAGCCGCGACCATCAGGTGGAGGTGTTCGAAGCCGAGCCCCGGCTGGGCGGCCACACCTTCACCGTGGACGTGCACCGCGAGCACGGTGACTACGCCGTGGACATGGGGTTCATCGTGTTCAACGACCGCACCTACCCGCACTTCGAGGCACTGCTTGCGGAGCTTGGTATCGGCCGCCAGCCCACCGCCATGGGGTTCGCGGTCACCGACGCGCAAACCGGCGTGGAATATTGCGGTGACGGCCTGGGCGGTTTTTTTGGGCGCCGCCGTAATCTTTTCGACCCGGGCCACTGGGCGCTGCTACGCGATATTTTGCGCTTCAACCGGGAAGCGCCGGCCTTGCTGGACAGCGACGCCGGCGAGCAACCCCTGGGCGCCTACCTGAACGCACAGGGCTACGGCGAGCGCTTCCGGCGTCATTATATTCTGCCCATGGGCGGCGCCATCTGGTCCTGCTCCCTGGCGCAGATGGAGGCCTTCCCGGCGAAATTCTTCGTGCGCTTTTTCATTAACCACGGCCTGCTGGCGCTGCGTAACCGGCCGCAGTGGTGTGTGGTCCCGGGCGGCTCGACACGCTATGTGGAGGCGCTGCGCGATGCGTGCACGGCGCGCTTCCACACCGCCACGCCGGTCACCGACGTGCGCCGCGACGGTGACGGGGTGACGGTACGCACCGCCGGCGACAGCCGCCGTTTCGATCAGGTGGTGATGGCCTGCCACAGCGACCAGGCCCTGGCGCTGCTGGGCGACGCCGATGCGCGCGAGCGGGACTGTCTGGGCGAGCTTCGCTATCAGGCCAACGACGTGGTCCTGCACACCGACACCGATATGCTGCCCAGACGCCGCCGGGTCTGGTCGAGTTGGAACGCTTTGCTGGGACGCACCGCCGACGCGGAACCGGTCCAGGTGACCTACAACATGAATATTCTGCAGGGTTTTTCGGCGCCGGAGACGTTCTGCGTCACGCTGAACGCCGGTGACCGGATCCGTCCGGAGACGGTGATCCGCCGGCAGGTGTTTCACCATCCGCTGTTCACCCGCGAAGGCCTGAGCGCCCGCGAGCGGCTGCTGGCCGGGAACGGCACCAACAGAACCTGGTTCTGCGGGGCCTGGTGCCGCAATGGCTTCCATGAGGACGGTGTGGCGTCGGCACTGGACGTGGTGGCGGGGCTTGGCGCCGGCCAGGGGGTGGCGCCGTGATCCCCCGTTTCGCGCTGGCCACCGGCCAGGTCTGGCATCAGCGCCATTCGCCGATGGTGCACGCTTTCCGTTACCCATTGTGGCTGGTGTGGTGCGATGTGGACGCCCCCGATCAACTGTTGGCCCGCCAGCGGTTGTGGGGGCGTCGCTGGCGCCCGGTGACGTTCCGCGACCGGGACTTCATCGACGCCAGTGCGCGGCCGCTCGGCGACAAGGTTCGAGAGCGGGCCGGCGAGGCCGGCCTGAACTGGCGTGGCGGCCGGGTCTACATGCTCGGCCAGTGGCGTACCTTCGGTGTTCTGTTCAATCCCCTGGTGCTGTATTTCCATTATCCGCCCGGCGCCGACCGGCCCGCGTCGATGCTGGCGGAGGTCCGCAACACACCCTGGCATGAGCGCCATATCTACGCCTTGTCCTTGAGCCAGGGGGAGGAGGGGCCGCAGGAAGTGGAACATGAAAAAACCTTCCATGTGTCGCCCTTCCTGCCGCTGGGGTTGCGCTACCACTGGCGTCTTCACGCCTTATTTCCCGATCTGCGCCTAACGTTGGAAGACCGGGACGGCGACCGGGTTGTTTTCACCGCCGGCCTGAACATGCGCATGGCTCAAGCGGACGGCCGCGCCATGGTGCGGGTAATCGGCCGTTTTGGCGCGCAGAGCGTGAAAACGGTGGCGGGCATTTACTGGCAGGCCTGGAAGCTGTGGCGCAAGGGCGCCCGGTTCCATGCCCACCCGGATAGAGACGAGCAAGGTAATGGGGAGAACGGTCATGATGGACGGTGATAAGGCGCTGGTCGCACAGTGCCCGTCCTGGACGCAAAGTCTGGCCAGGCGGATGGTGCAGGGCCATTTGGCGAAGATGCCCAAGGGCGGGGTGACTCTGCGCGAGCCGGACGGCGAGGTGGTGCGCATCGGCCATGGCGGGGGCGCGGAGATCCGCATCCATGATTGGGACAGCTACCGGCAGATGATGACCGGCGGGGCGCTGGGTGCCGCCGAGGCCTATATGGACGGCGCCTGGGACAGCCCGGACCTGGTGGCGGTGGTGCGTTACTTCGCCGCCAACGTGACGGCCATGCGGGCGCTGGAGGGCGGCGCCGCCTGGCTGGCCAAGCCGGCCCTCAAGGCGCTGCACGCCCTGAACCGCAACTCCCTGAACGGATCACGCCGCAACATCGCCGCCCACTATGACCTGGGCAACGATTTCTTCGCGCTGTTCCTGGACCGCCGCATGATGTATTCCAGCGCGATCTATCCCGATCCGGAAGCGGATCTGGAAACCGCCGCGGTCCATAAACTCGACCTGATCTGTCAGCGGTTGAACCTGTCGCCGGATATGGAGGTGCTGGAAATCGGCACCGGCTGGGGCGGCCTGGCCGTGCACGCGGCGCGCCATTACGGGGTGCGCGTGACCACCACCACGATTTCCCGGGAGCAGGCCCGCTTCGCCCGCGAGCAGGTGCGCGCGGCCGGTCTGTCGGACCGCATCCGGGTGCTGGAGCAGGATTACCGGGAGCTGCGAGGGCGCTACGACCGCATCGTCTCGGTGGAGATGATCGAGGCGGTGGGCCACCAGTTCCTCGACGATTATTTCCGGGTGCTCGATCAGCGCCTCAAGCCTGAAGGCCTGCTGCTGTTGCAGGCGATCACGGTGCCCGACCAGCGTTACGA
The DNA here is from genome assembly GCA_964556345.1 of uncultured Alcanivorax sp. Classification (GTDB taxonomy): domain Bacteria; phylum Pseudomonadota; class Gammaproteobacteria; order Pseudomonadales; family Alcanivoracaceae; genus Alloalcanivorax. The sequence goes on along the minus strand of CAZKWA010000074.1, from coordinate 11,274 downwards.
GTACGCCCGCGACAACGTGGACTTCATCAAACGCTATATTTTCCCCGGCGGTTTTCTGCCCTCGGTGACGGTGATGTGCCAGGGGTTGCGCAAGCACACCGCGCTGATGCCGGTGGGGCTGCAGGATATCGGCGCGCATTACGGAAAAACCCTCGAGGACTGGCGGGCCCGCTTTCTCCATGCCCTGCCGCGCATCCGGGAGCTGGGCTTCGACGAGCGTTTCTGCAGGATGTGGGAGTACTATCTGTGCTACTGCCAGGGTGCTTTCATGGAACGCGCCATCAGCACCGTGCATTTGCTGGCCGCCGGCCCCGATTACCGGGACGAGAAGGGCTTGAATCCGGGCGGCGCGGCGTCCATATAAGGCGGCGAGGCTGTCGCTTTTGGTCATGGTCAGCGTGCTGCTGAGACCAATATGGTATGATCCCGACACCCAGACCAAGGTGCTATCCTGAACAGCAGGTGGTGATGCCGTATGACAGCACAGGCCCAAGAGATCGTGCGCGCCCATCTGGCGGGCGCCAACGAGCAGTCCGAACTCACCGAGGATCAGCGTTCACTGTACCGTCAGCGTATTAAGGAACGGTTACAGGCCCGTGACGCGGTGATGGTGGCGCACTATTACACCGACCCCGAGATCCAGGCCCTGGCCGAGGAAACCGGCGGCTGTGTGGCGGATTCTCTGGAAATGGCCCGCTTCGGCCGTGACCACCCGGCCAGCACCCTGATCGTCGCCGGGGTGCGTTTCATGGGCGAGACCGCCAAGATCCTGAGCCCGGAAAAACGCGTTTTCATGCCCACCCTGGAAGCCACCTGCTCCCTGGATATCGGCTGCCCGGAAGACGAGTTCGCCGCCTTTTGCGACCAGCACCCGGACCGCACCGTGGTGGTCTACGCCAATACCTCCGCGGCGGTGAAGGCGCGCGCCGACTGGGTGGTGACGTCCTCCATCGCGGTGGAGCTGATCGAATACCTGGACCAGCGCAACGAAAAGATTCTGTGGGCGCCGGATAAGCACCTGGGCGCCTATGTGCGCAACAAAACCGGCGCCGACGTGCTCTGCTGGGACGGCGCCTGCATCGTCCACGAGGAATTCAAGGCCCAGGGCCTGGAGGATCTCAAAGCGGCGTACCCGGGTTCCGCGGTGCTGGTGCACCCGGAGTCACCGGCCTCGGTGGTGGAAATGGCCGATGTGGTCGGTTCCACCTCGCAGTTGATCAAGGCCGCCCAGACGCTGGACAATCCGACCTTCATCGTCGCCACCGACAAGGGCATTTTCTACAAAATGCAGCAGCTGGCCCCGAACAAGACCTTCGTGGAAGCGCCCACCGCCGGCAGCGGCGCGGCGTGCCGTAGCTGTGCCCATTGCCCGTGGATGGCCATGAACGGCCTGGAAAACACCCTGGCGGTGCTGGAAGACGACAACGGCTGCGGCCAGGAAATCTTCGTCGACCCGGCGCTGGCCGCCAAGGCCATGAAGCCGCTGGACCGCATGCTCGATTTCGGCGCCCGCCTCAAGCCCTAAAACTCCTCCGATGACAGCCGCTCCATTTCGCCCAGGCGCGCGCTCAGTTTGCTGCGCAGGGCGAACTGGCCGCCGGCCTCGTCGAGGGCGAAGCGCATCTGGCGCAGGGCGGCCTGATCCTGACCGCGCAGGAACAGCACTTCCGCCCGGGCCCGGTGGGCGCGGGCGGTCTGCCCGCTGTTGCCCCAGGCATCGGCGGCCAGCGACCACAGTTGCGGATCGTCGGGCCGTTGCAGCAGCAGCGGCTCCAGCAGCGGCGCCGCCTGTTCCGGCTTGTTGTTCAGCAGGTAGGCGCGGGCGGTCATCACCGAAGCGGCGTAGTCCTTGGGATTGATGGTGAGGACGTCCTTGCCGCGCTCGATCACATCGGCGTAACGCCCCTGGTCCATGTCCACTTCCATCAGCCCCAGTTGAAACCAGATCTGGTCGGGGTGCGCTTCAAGCAGGGCGGTCAGCTTCTGGCGCGCCGGATCGTAGCGGTCCGCCTTCAGATCGGTGAGCGCCAGGCCGTAGCGGGCCGCCTGCTGCTCGGCGCCTTGGCGCTCGTTGAGCTGTCTTTGGAAATAGTCCCGGGCCCGCTCCTGGCCGTCGAAATAGCGTGCCTGAATGCGCGCGCGAACCAGCTCGAAGGCCAGCGAGGGGCCGGCCGCCGGGGCGCTCAGCGAGCGCGCCCGGGCCCGGGAATCGGCGACCCGCTCGGCGGTCAGGGGGTGGGTGAGCAGAAACTCCGGCGGTTCGCCGGAGTAGCGTTGCTGCTCCAGCATGCGTTCGAAGAAGCGCGGCATGGCGCTGGGGTCCATGCCGGCGGACGCCAGAATTTGCATGCCCACCCGGTCCGCCTCGTATTCGTTGTGGCGGGAATAGGCCAGCTGCGCCTGGATCGACGCGGCCTGGGTGGCGGCGATACCGGCCATGCCGGCGTCGCCGCTGCCGGCGATGGCGAGGGCGATGCTCGCCAGCATGGCGGCCAGCACGGCGGGGCCGCGCCGTTTGGAGTCCATATAGCGGCGGGTGAAGTGGCGCTGGCTGACGTGGGCGATTTCGTGGGCGACCACGCTGGCCACCTCGTCTTCGCTGGCGGCGTTCAAAAACAGGCCGGCGTTCAGGCCGATCACGCCGCCGGGCACCGCGAAGGCGTTGATGGCGGGGCTGTTGATCACCACGATGGCGAGGTCGGGCTCGTTCAGTTCACTGAAGGAGGCCAGCCGGTACACCAGGTGCTCCACGTACTCCTGCACCAAGGGGTCTTCCATGATTGACGTCTGGCCGCGCAGATCGCGCAGCCAGCCCCGCCCCAGCCGGTACTCCTGCTCCGCGGAAATAACCGCCACGGTGGGGTCGCCCAGTTCCGGCAGGTCCTGTTGCTGCGCCTGGCCCAGGCCGGCGGCCAGACACAGCAGGCCCACGAGCGCGAGGCGTGCGGCTGCGATCAAAGTGTACTCTCCTTAGCGATCAACATTTTCTCTGTCAATATGGCCCTGCGGTGCCAGGGTGTCTCTGATAATACGCTCAGGTGCCCTATAATGACGGCCCCTGCGAACGGATCACACCATGGATATCAAATATCTGGATGCCCGCGGTCTGAATTGCCCGCTGCCCTTGCTCAAAACCCGGCAGGCACTGCGTGCGCTGGAAGCCGGCGAATTGCTGGAAGTGACGGCCACCGACGCCGGCTCGGCCCGGGACATTCCTGATTATCTTCGACAGTCTTCCCATGAGCTGGTTCGCCGCGAGCAGGACGAGCGGGAATTCCGCTTTCTCATTCGTTGTGGCGAGTAGGCCCGAGGTCCCCTAATGCTGAATGTGCTCAAAGGCTGGTTCAACGCCTGGTTTTCCGATGAGGAAGCCGTCTACCTGCTGTTTTTGTTACTGGCGGGTTTCGCCGTGGTGCTGCTGTTCGGGGGGATACTGGCGCCGGTGCTGGCGGCGCTGGTGCTGGCCTACCTGATGCAGGGCCTGGTCACCGCGTTGAACCGCTACCGGGTGCCGCCGGTGATCTCCGTGAACCTGGTCTTCCTGCTCTTCCTGGCCGCCCTGGTGGCGGTGCTGGTGGTGCTGATGCCGCTGCTGTGGCGGCAGACCGTGCTGCTGGTCCGCGATCAGCTGCCGGATATTCTGCGCACCACCGAGACCTGGCTGCGCAGCCTGCCGGAACGCTACCCGGAAATGATCTCCATGGAGCAGGTGAACACCCTGGTCAGCATCGCCCAGCGGGAGCTGGCCCAGCTCGGTCAGTCGGTGCTCACCCTGTCGTTGTCGTCGATCCCCAATATGCTGGAAATCCTGGTGTTCCTGGTGCTGCTGCCGCTGCTGGTGTTCTTTTTTCTCAAGGACCGCGAGCAGCTGGTGGGCTGGGTGCTGGGGTTCCTGCCGGAGCGCCGCCGCATTCTGTCCCACGTCTGGCAGGAGATGGACCAGCAGATCGCCAATTACGTGCGCGGCAAGGCGGTGGAAATTCTGCTGGTGGGGTCGGTGACCTTCCTCGCCTTTCTGCTGCTGGGGTTGAACTACGCCGTGCTGCTGGCGGTGCTGGTGGGCCTGTCGGTGCTGATTCCCTATATCGGCGCCACCATTGTCACCGTGCCGGTGGCGGCGGTGGCGTATCTGCAGTTCGGCTGGGGCGGGGATTTCGCGCTGGTGATGGTGATCTACGGCGTGATTCAGTTCATCGACGGCAACATCCTGGTGCCGCTGCTGTTTTCCGAGGCGGTGAATCTGCACCCGGTGGCGATCATCACCGCGATTCTGTTCTTCGGTGGTGTGTGGGGGTTCTGGGGCATTTTCTTCGCCATCCCCCTGGCCACGCTGCTCAAGGCGGTGATCAATGCGTGGCCGAGACGGGGTGAGGACTGGCGGTTGCCGGCCGGGGAATAGAGGGGACTCTGGAATCCTGCCGGCAAGCAAAGCTTGCCTTTCGCGGGCGGGCCCGCTCCCACAGGACCCGCTTGCACAAGGTGGTTAGAGGCCGTGGACGGCGTCCAGGACTTCCTCGGCGTGGCCTTTGACTTTGACCTTGCGCCAGATGTCGCGCACCACGCCCTTTTCGTCGATCAGGAAGGTACTGCGCTCGATGCCCTCGAATTCCTTGCCGTACATCTTCTTCAGCTTGATCACGTCGAACAGGCGGCAGACGGTTTCGTCCTCGTCGCTGATCAGCTCGAAGGGGAAGTCCTGTTTGCTCTTGAAGTTCTCGTGGCGGCGCAGGGAGTCCTTGGAAACCCCCAGGATCTCGCAGTTGGCCTCCTGGAAGTTGGGGTACAGATCGCGGAAGTTCTGGCCTTCGGTGGTGCAGCCCGGGGTGCTGTCCTTGGGGTAGAAATAGAGCACCACTTTCTTGCCTTTCAGTGCCGACAGGGTAATGGTGGTGTCGCCGGTGGCCGGTGCGCTGAAGTCCGGCGCCGGCTGCCCTTCTTTGATCGTCATGGTTGTCTCCTGCTACTGCGTCGTCGCGGCGTCGGGTCCGCCAGCCGCACAGCTTACCGGGCCGGGCAACGCTTGTCCGCCCCCCGGGCGGGGTTTACCATAGCGCTCCATTATTGAAGGCGTCGAAAGCGTTTAAGAGGAAGCGGCATGATTCGCGGCAGCATCGTGGCAATGGTAACTCCCATGCGCGAGGACGGATCGGTGGACTGGGAACGTCTGCGCGGTCTGGTCAACTGGCATGTGGAGCAGGGTACCCATGGCATCGTGGCGGTGGGCACCACCGGTGAGTCCGCCACCCTGGGCTTCGAGGAACACGACAGCGTGGTCCGCGAGATCGTGGCGGTGGCCGACAAACGGATCCCGGTGATCGCCGGCACCGGCGCCAACAGCACCGAGGAAGCCATCCGCCTGACCCGTGACGCCAAGCGTGACGGCGCCGATGCCTGCCTGCTGGTGACGCCGTACTACAACAAGCCGCCCCAGGAAGGCCTGTACCAGCACTTCCTGGCCGTGGCGCGGGCGGTGGATATTCCGCAGATTCTCTACAACGTGCCCGGCCGCACCGCCTGCGACCTGCTGCCGGAAACCGTGGAGCGTCTCGCCAAGGTGCCCAATATCGTTGGCATCAAGGAAGCCACCGGCAATCTCGAGCGCGCGCGGGAAATCCGCGAGCGCTGCGGCGATGATTTTCTGATCTATTCCGGCGACGACGCCACCGCCCTGGAGCTGATTCTGGCAGGCGGCGACGGCGACATCTCGGTGACCGCCAACGTGGCGCCGGCGAAGATGGCCGCCATGTGCCAGGCGGCGGTGGACGGCGACGTCGAACGGGCCCGGGCGCTGAACGCGGAACTGGAACCCCTCCACCGTGATCTATTCCTGGAAGCCAACCCGATTCCGGTGAAATGGGCCCTGTATGAAATGGGTCTGATCGACAGTGGTATTCGTTTGCCGCTGGTTCATTTGTCGGAGGCCGCCCAGCCACGCCTGCGTGAAACGCTGCGCCGCTGCGGTCTCCTGGAGGGATAATGCATCGTAGTTTGATTGTTGCCGGCGCCGCGGCGCTGACGTTGGCCGGTTGCGGCCTGATTCCCGACAACAGCCTGCGCTATCGCGAGGCGCAAGTGCTGGAGCCGATGACGGTCCCCGGGGACATGGTGTTCATCGGCGAGGAGCCGCTCTACGCGGTGCCGCAGATGGAGCGGCGCCTGCAGGGCAAGCGCGAGGATGAGAACTCCTTCAAGGCGCCCCGCCCGCCGCAGCTGGTCGCCATGGCCGGCGAGGACGACGCCGAGCAGCCCGAGGCACCGGCGGCGCCCGCGGACAACGCCGGCCGGGCGGTGCTGGCCAAGGACGGCAGCGGGTACCCGATCATCATGATGCCCACCAGCTTCGCCTGGGCCTGGGAAAAGGTTTCCGAAGCGCTCACCCAGACGGACCTGCGCGTCACCGACCGTAACCGGGACCAGGGCGTGTTTTTCCTGACCGCCCCCGAGCGCTACCGGCTGGAGCCGCCCCAGGGCCGTCTCAAATTGAGCCACACCACCAACGGCATTCAGGTGACGGTACTCAACGAGGAAGGCACCGCGCTGGCGGACAAAGCGCCGGGGCTGGCGATCCTGGAAAGCATTCACGGCGAATTATAAGCCGGGCCCCGGCCGTCGGCCGGGCCGTTATGGGGAGAGCATTCTTGCGGCTGGCGTCCCTGGGCAGTGGCAGTAAAGGCAACGGTACCCTGGTATGCGCCGGCGATCTGCTGGTGCTGGTGGACTGCGGCTTTTCCCTGCGTGAGACGGAGCGCCGTCTCGGCGCCCTGGGGCTGAGCGCCGGTGATTTGTCGGCGCTGCTGGTGACCCACGAGCACGGCGACCATGTGCGCGGCGCCGGCGCTCTGGCGCGCAAATACAAGACTCCCCTGTACAGCACTTTCGGCACCGCCCGGGCGGTGACCGGCAAGGCCGCCGGTTTCCACGGCGCCGACTGGCGGGAAGTGCGCCCCGGCCGCGCCTTTGCCCTGGCGGACCTGACGGTGACGCCGGTGACCGTGCCCCATGACGCGCTCGAGCCCTGCCAGTACCGCTTCAGCTGGCGGCAGCGGGAGCTCGGGGTGCTCACCGATCTGGGCTCCCTGACACCCCATGTGGTGGACGCCTACCGGGAGTGCGACGCCCTGGTGCTGGAGTGCAACCACGAGCCGGAGCTGCTCGCGGCCGGGCCCTATCCGGCGTCCCTGAAACGGCGGGTGGGTGGTAACCTGGGGCACCTGAGCAACCAGCAGGCGGCCACCTTGCTGGGCCACTGCAACGTGGACCGGCTGCAGCATCTGGTGCTGTCGCATCTGAGCGAGCAGAACAACACACCGGACCACGCTCTGGGCTGGATCCACCAGGCGGTGGAAGCGGGCCGGGAGCGGATCCGCGTGGCCAGCCAGCAGCAGGGCTTCGGCTGGCTCGACATTCACTGAATAGCCCCGGCCGCGAGCGCGCGGGGGTCCCCAACTAACGCAGGTAGGTCATGGAAAAGCGCGACGAACTCTATGCGGGTAAAGCCAAGTCCGTATTCACCACCGACGATCCGGAACGGCTGGTGATCGTGTTCCGCAACGACACCTCCGCCTTCGACGGCAAGAAGAAAGAAGCGCTGGATCGCAAGGGCGCGGTGAACAACCAGTTCAACGCGGCGATCATGGAGATGCTGCGTGACGCCGGCATCCCCACCCACTTCGAAAAGCGGCTCAGCGCCAACGAATCGCTGGTCAAGAAGCTGGACATGATTCCGGTGGAGTGCGTGGTGCGCAACATCGCCGCCGGCTCCATCGTGCGCCGCCTGGGCGTCGAGGAGGGCAAGGAACTGACGCCGCCCACCTTCGAGCTGTTCCTCAAGGACGACGCCCTGGGCGACCCGATGATCAATGAGTATCACGTGCGCAGCTTTGGCTGGGCCAAGCCCGAGCACATCGAGAAAATGAAAGAACTGACCTTCAAGGTCAACGACGTGCTGAAGAAGCGCTTCCTGGACGCCAACATGCTGCTGGTGGACTACAAGCTGGAGTTCGGCCTGTTCCACGGCGAAGTGGTGCTCGGCGATGAATTCTCCCCGGACGGCTGCCGACTGTGGGACAAGGACACCCGCGAAAAGATGGACAAGGACCGCTTCCGCCAGGACCTGGGCAACGTGATCGAAGCCTACGAGGAAGTGGGGCGCCGCCTGGGCATGACCTTCCAATATTAACGCTGGAAATCCTGGCGGTTTACGGAGAGGCTGTGGTGACCCAGCCGCCTTCGGAGGACCGCCATGTTCCGCATCCGCACCTACAACCAGATCGCCCTGCGTGGCCTGGAGCGCTTCCCCCGCGACCGTTTCGAAGTCGCCAGCGAATTGTCCGAACCGGACGCGCTGTTGCTGCGCAGCCACCCCCTGGATGGCGCGGACATCCCCCCCACCGTTAAAGCCGTGGCCCGCGCCGGCGCCGGCGTCAACAACATCGACGTGGCCCACTGCAGTGCGCGGGGCATACCGGTGTTCAATACTCCCGGGGCCAACGCCAACGCGGTGAAAGAACTGGTGGTGGCGGGGCTGCTGCTGGCGTCGCGGCACCTGCGCGACGGGCTGGACTGGGTGGCCGGGCTGCGCGCCGACAGCGAAGCCGATCTGCACCGCCAGGTGGAGGAGGGCAAGAAGCATTTCCAGGGGCGCGAGCTGCGCGGCCGCACCCTGGGCGTGGTGGGGCTCGGCGCGATCGGCTCGCGGGTAGCGCACACGGCCTTGTCCCTGGACATGAACGTGATCGGCTACGATCCGGCGCTGAGCGTGGACGCCGCCTGGCGGCTGCCCAGCCAGGTGGCGCCCATGGCCAGCCTGGAAGCGCTGCTGGCGCGGGCGGATTACGTCACCCTGCATCTGCCCCTGCTGGACACCACCCGGGATCTGATCGGCGCCGCGCAGTTGGCGCCCATGAAAGAGGACGCGGTGCTGCTTAATTTCGCCCGCCAGGGCATCGTCGAGGACGCGGCGGTGGCGGCGGCCCTGAGGGCCGGCAAGCTGCGCGCCTTCGTCACCGACTTCCCCAGCCTGGCGCTGGCCGGCGTCCCCGGGGTGCTGGCGTTGCCCCATCTGGGCGCCAGCACCGGGGAGTCCGAGGAAAATTGCGCGGTGATGGCCGCCGACGCGCTGACCGACTTCCTGGAAAACGGCAACATCCGCCACTCGGTGAACTTCCCGGACCTGATTCTGGAGCCCGGCCCCGGCGTGCGGCTGGCGGTGACCAACCGCAATATTCCCAAGATGCTCGGCCAGGTGCTGTCGGTGCTGGCGGACGCCGACATCAACGTCATCGACATGCTCAACAAAAGCCGGGACGAGCTGGCCTATAACCTGCTGGATCTGGCGGAAGAACCGAGCGACGCGGCCATGGCGAAAATCCGCGCGCTGGAAGGTGTGATCAACGCGCGTCTGGTGCGCCCCTGAGCGGCCCTCGGAGGCCCGTGAGCGCGCCGTGAAGGGGCAATCAGCGGCCTTAAGTTTTGCACAGTGGACGGCTATTGCTCATTTCACTTTTAGCAAGCACCCGTAACCGCTTGATTTGTGTAGGAAAGGTTTGTAACTGATTGATTTCATTGACATTAATAATATGGATATTTTTTCGTCATTTAGGGGTCATCGGCGTGATCATGGGCCCTGGGGACAGTTCCTGACAGACTATGCACAGAGTTATCCACAGAATCTGTGAGTAACTTTTCCGGGGCATTCTCTGATATCGGCGGCGACCCCGGCGGGTTACAGCCTGAGCATGGGGAAGGGGCGCCAGGGCTGGGTGATCAACTGCCGGGCGCTGAGCCCCAGCAGGAGCGTATGGAAACCGGCGTTCGGGAAGCGGCGGTTGATGTCGCGGATGCGTTCCCGGCTGACACCGAAACGCAGCAGGCCCAGGGACACATCGATCCAGTCCGCCCGGCGGAAGGCCTCCACCAGGGTGCCGGCGGGGGCGTCGCTGCGGGTCAGTTTGTGGTGCTGGACGATCATGGCGTGGACTTCGTCGCCCCAGTCCTGCAGGCCCTGTTCCTCCAGATAGTGGCAGGCGAGCCGCGCGGAGGGGGCCAGGTAATCGAAAGTGCCCGCCAGCCAGATGCCGGCGTCGTGGAAGAACCCGGCCAGCTCCAGCTTGCGCAGATCATCGCCGGTCAGCGTACGCTGCGCCGCCACCAGGTTGATCACCCGGTAAACATGATTGCGGTAGGGGGTCTGGTCCCGCCCGAAACGTTCCGCGTAGTGGTCGAACAGGCCGTCCAGTTCCGCCAGTTCGGTGATCAACCTTTTCATTACTGCCCTTGAAGTGGTGGTTCCCAAATCCCTGTGTAGCCGTCAATTAACCAGACCGGGCGGGCCTTGTCATGCCCGCGACGACTTTTTTGCGGACCAGGGCGGCTTGGTCACCCTGACGGATTGTTTTATAGTCGGACAATGCCGGCGGTGACCGCCTCCATTCGCCAACAGATGCAGCCATCGTGACCTTCAAAGCCCGGGAAAGCCTCTCCGAACAAATCGCCGGCCATCTGGCGGCGCAGATTATCCGTGGCGATATGCTCGCCGGAGACCGCATCCAGGAACTGCGCGTGGCCGGCGAGCTGGAGGTCAGCCGTGGCTCGGTGCGCGAGGCGCTGCTGATCCTGGAGCGGCGCCATCTGATCGATATCCTGCCGCGCCGTGGCGCGGTGGTGAAGGAGATGTCGGAAAGCCAGGTGCGCGGCCTCTACGAGCTGGTGCAGGTGTTGCTCGGTCTGGTGATCCGCAAGGCCATCAAGAACGTGCGCGAGGACGATCTCGACCCGATCATCGCCCTGATTCATGAATTGCAGGTGGCCGCCGCCGACCGCGACCTGGAGCGCTTCTTCGAGCTCAGTTTCCGGTTCCTGGAGCACGCCTACCCCTTCGCCCGCAACGGTTTCGTGGAGGATGTCCTCACCGACCTGCACCCGGCGCTGCAGCGCACCTACTTCATGGCGCTGCACCTGGATAACGACGAGATGAAAGAGTGCCTGTCGTTCTTCAAGGCCCTGGTGGAGACCATTTTCCGCCGCGACGTGCGCTCCGCCCTGGAGATTATCCGCGAGTTCGCCGAGCACCAGTCCGAGCTGGTACAGGAATCCATTACCCGCGCCCGCCAGATCGAAGCGGCCTGGGGCGGCCGGCGCAAATAGCGTTCAGCGCGTCCCGTCGTCGCGGCGGGGCAATAGGACTTGCCAGCGGCGCCCGGGCTGCCTAGAATTGCGCCCCTCTGCAGGCACGTAGCTCAGTTGGTTAGAGCACCACCTTGACATGGTGGGGGT
>CAZKWA010000073.1:0-18158 GCA_964556345.1 uncultured Alcanivorax sp. | reverse complement strand
GCTCGACGATCACTTCCTGGATCGAGTTGCTGTACTTGGTGGGGTTGATGAAGTCGGTGGCGCCGAACTGCCGGGCCATCTTCTCCTTGTCGTCGTTAATGTCGATGGCGATGATGCGTTCCGCTTTCGCCATCACGGCGCCCTGGATCACCGACAGGCCGATGCCGCCCATGCCGAACACCGCCACCGTGGAGCCGGGCTCCACCTTCGCCGTGTTCAGCACCGCGCCGATGCCGGTGGTGACGCCGCAGCCGAGCAGGCAGATCTTGTCCAGCGGCGCTTCCTTGCTGACCTTGGCCAGGGACACTTCCGGCACCACGGTGTACTCGGAGAAGGTGCTGGTGCCCATGTAGTGGTTCAGTTCGGTGCCGTTCAGGGAGAAGCGCCGGGTGCCGTCGGGCATCAGGCCCTGACCCTGGGTGGCGCGCACCGCCGAGCACAGATTGGTCTTGCCGGACAGGCAGAACTTACATTTGCCGCACTCGGCGGTGTACAGCGGAATCACATGGTCGCCGGGTTTGACGCTGGTGACGCCTTCGCCCACTTCCTGGACGATGCCCGCGCCTTCATGGCCGAACACGGACGGAAACAGCCCCTCCGGGTCCTTCCCGGACAGGGTGTAGGCGTCGGTGTGGCAGACACCGGTGGCGACGATCTGCACCAGCACTTCGCCGGCTTTCGGGCCGGCCACGTCGATCTCTTCGATCACCAGGGGTTTGCCCGCTTCCCAGGCGACGGCGGCTCTCGATTTCATGCGTTTCTCCGTAATAAAGGTCAACCGATCCGGGCAGTGTACTGGCCCGCCGTGGCTCTCTTAAGGCATTATTTCGCAATAGATTATTGCTCAGGAGCAACAATGCAGCACTGGGACCGTATCGAGGCCTTTGTCGAGGTGGTGCGGCACGAATCCTTCGCCGGCGCGGCACGCGGGCTGGGCGTGTCCAGTTCCCATGTGAGCCGGCTGGTGGCCCGCCTGGAGACCCAGCTGGGCACCCAGCTGCTGTACCGCACCACCCGTCGTCTGCGGCTCACCGACGCCGGCGCCGTCTACTTCGAGCACTGTTCGCAGCTGTTCGACGGCTTCCAGGAGGCCCTCACCGCGATCAGCGATTATCAGCGGCGCCCCACCGGCGTGCTCAAGCTCACCTGCGCGACCACCTTCGGCGAGAAATTCATCGCCCCGCTGGTCAACGATTTCCTTGCCGAGCATCCGCAGCTGTCGGTGCGCATGAACTTCACCAACCGGCCGGTGGACATCGTCGACGAAGGGTTCGACGTGGCGGTGCGCACCGGCGCCCTGCCCGACTCCTCCCTGATTGCCCGCAAACTCTGTCCGCGCCGGGAGTACGTGGTCGGCTCGGCGGACTATTTCCAGCGCCACCCGCGGCCGCACACCCTGGGCGAGCTGTCGGGCCACAACTGCCTGCTCGGCTCCGCCGACCACTGGACCTTCGACCTGGACGGTCAGCACCGCGGCTGGCGGGTGGAGGGCAACTGGCGCGCCAACTCCGGGCTGGCCCTGCTGGACGCGGTGCGCAAGGGGTTGGGGCTGGCCCAGCTGCCGGACTATTACGTGCGCGAGGGCATCGAACGGGGCGAGCTGGTATCGGTGCTCGACCCCCATGCCTGCACGCACACCGCGGTCTGGGTGGTCTATCCACGCCACCGGCATTTGTCCCCCAAGGTGCGCCAGTTCGTGGACTTCCTGGTGGCCGGCCTGGGCGGCCGCGCTTGAAACCGGGGCACGCCGTCATCAGGTAACCGGTAGTCACGCCACGACCACAAGGAGAGAACATGGCTAAGGCAACCCTTCCCGCCCTGGGCCTGGGCACCTTCCGGCTCAAGGGCGAGCCGCTGATGGGCAGCATCCACAAGGCCCTGGACCTGGGCTATCGGCACATCGACACCGCCCAGATGTACGACAACGAAGAGACCGTGGGCGCCGCGCTCGACGCCCACGACGTACCCCGTGAAGAGGTGTTCCTGACCACCAAGATCTGGCACGACCGCCTGCAACATGACGATCTTTTACAAAGCCTGCAGGAAAGCGTGAACCGGCTGCGCGTGGACGCCGTGGACCTGGCCCTGATTCACTGGCCGAGTCCGGGCGACGATGTACCCATGGACGAATACATCGGTGCCCTGGCCGAAGCCAAGAAGCAGGGTCTGGCCAGGAACGTCGGGGTGTCGAATTTCACCGTGGCGCACCTGGAAAGAGCCCTCAGCGTGCCCGGCGGCGAGGAACTGGTCACCAACCAGGTGGAGGTGCACCCCTTCCTCACCAACCGCAAGGTGGTGGAGGCCACCCAGAATGCCGGCCTCACCGTCACCGCCTACATGCCGCTGGCGGTGGGCAAGGTGCTGGAGGACGACACCCTGAAGAAGCTCGGCGAGAAGTACCACGCCTCCGCCGCCCAGGTGGTGCTGGCCTGGCTGCACCAGAAAGACATCGTGGTGATTCCGTCGTCCACCAAGGAAGCCCACCTCAAGGCCAACCTGGAAGCCCTGGACATCGAGTTGGAGCAGGCGGACATGGATGCCATCGAAGCGCTTAACCGAAATGAGCGCATCGCCGACCCGGAGTTCGCCCCCGACTGGGACTGAGGCCGGATCAGGGCGCCAGCGTGCGGGCCAGGAAGGCGGCGCCGGCGTCCTCGGCGGCGCCGCCGAACAGGAAGGCCGCCACATGGCCATAGCCGCGCAACAGCAGCAGCTCGTTGTCGACGCCGTTGGCATTGAGCGCGGTGCGGTAATCTTCCGCGTGGTCCACCGGCACCACCGAATCCAGGGTGCCGTGGTAGAGAAGATGGGGTGGCGTGTCGGCGCCCACATGGGTGACCGGTGACGCGGCCGCGTAGGCCGCGGCGTTACTGTCCTGCGGGCCGCCCAGGAACTGCGGCACCAGGGTGCCGCCCTGGAATTTGCGCAGATCCGTGGGCGTGCCGCCGGCCACCACCGCGCCCGGTCGGGTGACCGGGCCGCCGTAGGGCTGGTTCAGCGGGCTTCCCGGGTCCGCCGCCACGGTGGCCAGCAGCGTCACCAGGTGGGCGCCGGACGAATAGCCCCAGGCGCCCACCCGGGACCGGTCGATGCCGTAGTCGTCCGCGTGCGCGTGCAGCCAGCGCATCGCCATCTGCAGGTCGTGGAGTTGCGCCGGGAAGGTGTATTCGGGGGCAAAACGGTACTCGATGTTCACCGCCACGAAACCCTGCTCGGCGAGCCGCCGCGACAGCGCCGCCGTGTCCTCCGGGGAGCGCCGCTCCCACCCGCCGCCGTGCACCACCAACACCGCCGGATAACGGCCGCGCGGCTCCGGGCGGTGGATGTCCGCGTGCAGGGTTCGCGGCCAGTCATCGGGCGTGTAAACCCGATCTTTGATCACCGTGACGTCGTAGTCGGGCAGCGCCGGTGGCTCGCCTTCCGGCGCGCCCAGATGGCGCACACAGCCGGTGACGGCCAGGGTGCAAAGAAATAGCAGGACTAATCTCATGAAGCGCTCCGCGGTTAGTACGAACCGTCACGCTAAACGCGGACCAATCAATGGCGGGTGAGGGTCTGGTAGGCGCGGGCCCTGCCCGCGAAAGGGAGCGAAGCTCCCGGCAGGATCCCAGAGACCCCTTTGGGGTTCCTCCCTGTCAGAGCTTTCTGAAATCCTGCCGGCCGGCAAAGCCGGCCTTTCGCTTGCAAGGCAAGCTCCTACAAAACAACCGGGTCAGTCGCCGGTGAAGGTGGGGTCGTCGACGATCATGCCGATGCTCAGCGCGCCCGGGCCGATATTGACCGCCCCGGTCAGGCCCATGCTGCTGATTAGCAGCTCCACCTTGTGGCGCTTGGCGGCGTCGGCGAGCCGGTCGAAGCCCGGCATCTGCCGGATGCGGCTTTCATCGCCGGCGTAGCTGATGCACACCACCGGCGCCATCAGGCCGCGTTCGATACAGCGGGCACCGTGCCGGAACATGGCCTCCACGCCGGCGTCGAAGCCGCGCATCTTGGCCACCGGGAAGGTCTCGTCCTGGCGGGCGCAGAGCACCGGTTTGATGTCCAGGGCGTTGCCGAGAATCGCGCCCGCCCAGCTGACGCTCTTGTCGCCGCGTTTCTTGGCGCGTTTATGCAGGTAGTAGATGTCCGGCACCACCGCGTAGCCGGTGGCTTTCGAGGCCAGCACTTCCACGCTCTGCCGGATTTCGGTGATTTTCATGCCGCTCTTGATCAGGCGCATGGTTTCCGCCGCCAGGGCGCCCTGGCCGGCGAACAAGGTCTGGCTGTCGGTGACGCGCAGCGCGAAGGGGCCCTCCACGCCGGCCTTCTTGCGAATCGGCTTGTACTCGCGAAGGATCGCGTGGGAGGCCTCGGTGGCGTTGGTGAAAATCGGGCTGCGGCTTTTCGGTACCGTCTGCACCAGCGCGTAGTCGAAATCCACCACCACCTTGTCGAGAAACAGCGCCTTGATCTGCTCCATGGTGAACGGGATGGATTCCGCGCCATGGGCTTTCTCGGACGCTTCGGTGGCATAGAACTGACGGGTGCGTTCCGGGTCCCGGTTATCGACGATAATCTGATCGCCCAGCCGGATGGAAACCGGAAGAATCAGAATGCCGTTTTCATCGATAAAGGATTTAGGAAGATCGCAGCCTGAATCCACGACCAAGCCGATTCTCATAATTATTCACCCCTTCCCGCAGTCTAGCGCAAAAAGTGTGATCTGCAACACTATCGTCAGTCCGCGAGATGCACGGGAAGAAAGCGTTGACCGGCGTCTTTACCTGGCGTTATCCGTCGCTCTATGGATGACGGCTTTGCCAGCCGGCGACCGCTTTGGCGACACCGGGCCCGGCGGAAAGCACGATGAGCAGTCGTAGAAATTGCGACGCCAGTATCAGCGGCAAAAAAACTTCGGCGTCGCTGGCGATAATAATGATGGTTTCGATGCCGCCCGGGCTGAGCGCGAGATAGGCCGTCAGCAGGTCGATACCGGGCACCGCCCGAGCCAGCACCAGCGCCGTCAGACCACACAGAGCGATGACAACGGCCGCCGCCGAAAGCATGACCGGGAGCAACTCAAGGCAGTGTTTGATCGCACCGCGCGTGAAGGTCAGGCCCACATACCAGCCGGTCATGGCGAAAGCGGGAATGAAGATGAACGCCGGCACCTCGATCGTCACCAGCCCGGTCGCCTGCAAGGCGGTACCGCCGAAGGCCGGGACAAGAAGGGCGAGAGTGCCATTGCCTGTCAGCTTACTGGTCGCGTAGCCGCAACAGGCCAGCGCCAGCCCGGCAAGCACCGGGCGATAATCCGCGGATAAGGACCAGGCCAGGCGAAGCGGACCCGCCGACGGTTCGCCACCGCCGTGCGTCTGGTCAAGCAGCGCCGCCATGGCGATGGACGCGACCGAAACCAACACAATTCTTGAGTACTGCATCATCGCGACGACGCGCGGATCGGAATGGTGCGTATCGGCAAGAAGCACCATGGCGGAGGCCGCGCCGGGGAAGAGCCCCCAGATGGCGGTGGTGTCGGGCAGCCAGCGGCGCCGCGCGATGAAGACGCTTAGGACCACGATCATCGCCATGGTGATGAGGTTGATGGTGGTCAGTAATAACCAGTGATCCATGTACACCGCCAGCAGCGCCGGTGTGATAAAGCCGGCGATCAGGCAGCCCATCACACTCTGCGCGCCGAGCGAGAAATTCCGGTGCAGACGCAAACCCGTTCCGCTCAGGGCAATGACGACCGCGGCGGCCATCGGGCCGAGCATGAACGCCGCCGGCAGGTTCAGCTGGCGCATCAGGGTGGCGGCTCCCACCGAGAGCAGGATAAGGAGCAGCCATAGGAGGGTCTTGCGATTGTCGCCTGTGGTCATGGTCGAGTTCCGGTCGCGGTCCTTTCCCGGTTAATCTCTGTTGAAAGGCGCGCTTGGATCTTTAAAAGAAAGAGGGCTCCAATCCTTTATGGCCACCATTGTTGGAGGTATCGGGTGGAGGCATCAGGCCGGATAAGGCGCCGGGTTGAAGGAACATATACGATCGCCGTTCTTAAATAAATATGTACTAATTTCATAAATAGTTGACGTAAATAATGCACATTTACACGTTTTTTGTGCGTGTATATGCTGCCGGCTTCAATTGCTCTCCCGCGCCCTTCGTTGTGATCGGAAGGAGGGGCGGGCTATCGACGCACTTTGGAGCCGCTATGGAGCCGAGAACCCTCTACGACAAGCACATCGATTCCCACACCGTCTGCAAGTTGGATGAGCATGGGCATGTGCTGCTCTACATAGACCGTCAGGTTGCCAATGAATACACCAGCCCGCAGGCGTTCAGCGGGCTTCGGGAAGCGGGGCGAACGGTGCGCAGGCCTTCCGCCACCCTGGGCGTGGTGGATCACGTGAATCCCACTTCGCCGAGGCGCACCGCCGAGGTGGCGGACGTGGGCGGCGCCCGCCAGGTGTCGTACTTCGGGCGCAACTGCGCCGATTTCGGTATTGAACTGTTCGATATCCTGGACGGCCGCCAGGGCATCGAGCATGTGGTCGCGCCTGAGCAAGGGTTTATCCTGCCGGGGATGGTGGTCGCCGCCGGCGACAGCCATACCACCACCTATGGCGCGCTCGGGGCTTTCGGGTTCGGTATCGGCACCTCGGAGATCGAGCATCTGCTTGCCACCCAGACCCTGGTTTATAAGAAGCTGAAGGCCATGCGGGTGGTCGTGGAGGGGAAGCTTGCCCCGAACGTCACTTCCAAGGACGTCATCATGGCGCTGATCGGACGCATAGGCGCCTCCGGCGCATCGGGCTACGCGATTGAATTCTGTGGTGGCGCGATCGACGACCTGTCCGTGGAGGCGCGGATGACGATCTGCAATATGGCCGTCGAAGCCGGCGCCAGGGGGGCCTTCATGGCGCCGGACGAAAAGGTCTACGCGTATCTGGCGGATAAGCCCAGGGCGCCGAAGGGGGAGATGTGGACACGGGCCGTCGCGCAATGGCGTGGGCTGTACAGCGACCCCGGCGCGCATTTCGACCGTGTGGTGACGCTGGACGCCGGGGACATCGGCCCGATGGTGACCTGGGGCACCAGTCCGGATCAGGTCCAGAGCATCGACGGGTGCGTTCCCGATCCGCGGATGGAACCGGATCTTCTTAAACGCATGGATATGCAGCGGGCCCTTCGCTATATGGGCTTGGAGCCGGGCACGCGCCTGGACACCATTCCCATCACGCATGCCTTTATTGGTTCCTGTACCAATTCGCGCATCGAGGATCTGCGATCCGCCGCCCAGGTGCTGCGCGGTCGTAAAGTGGCGAGTCATGTGCGGGCGATGATTGTTCCGGGTTCCACCGTGGTCAAACGGCAGGCGGAAGAGGAGGGCCTGGCGCAGCAGTTTCTCGACGCGGGCTTTGAGTGGCGGCAATCGGGCTGTTCGATGTGTCTTGCAATGAATGACGACGTGCTCGCGCCCGGCGATCGGTGTGCTTCAAGCACCAATCGGAATTTCGAGGGGCGGCAGGGGGCGGGCGCTCGCACCCATCTGATGAGTCCGGCGATGGTGGCCGCGGCCGCCATCGCCGGGCGTCTCGCCGATATCAGAGACGCCTAGATATCAGAAATAAAGAGGTTTCGCGGACCCGGAGGATTAATGGAACCGTTCACCAAAGTCACGGGCGTGGCCGCGCCCTTGCTGTTCGCTAACATCGATACCGATGTGATCATGCCAAAGCAGTTTCTGAAGGGGATCGATCGTTCGGGGCTCGACAAGGGCGTGTTTCATGATCTGAGATTGCTGCCCGACGGCCGGAAAGACCCCGACTTCGTTCTGAACCAGGCGCCGTGGTGCGAGGCCAGGTTTCTGGTTGTCGGCCCGAACTTTGGTTGTGGTTCAAGTCGGGAGCATGCTGTCTGGGGACTGAGACAGTTCGGCATACGCGCTCTGATCGGAAGCAGTTTCGCGGGCATTTTCTTTGATAATTGTGAACGCAACGGGGTGTTGCTGATCACCTTGCCTCAAGAGCAGGTCGAAAAGCTGGGCAAGGTGGTTTCCGAGGAAAGCCAGGCGGTGGTGGAGGTCGATCTGCCGGCCCAGAGAATCACCCTCGCGGACGGTGGCGTGATCGACTTCACCATCGATGAGCGCCGCAAGGCGGGCCTGGTGGCCGGGCTCGATGCGATCAGCGGCACCCTGAAACGGAGCGACGAAATCGAGCGGTTCGAGCGCCAGCACTTCGCCGAGAACCCCTGGCTGGCGTGAGCCGCCGGACCCCGGTTACAGCGGCAGCTTCCCGAC
Source organism: uncultured Alcanivorax sp. (assembly GCA_964556345.1). Taxonomy (GTDB): domain Bacteria; phylum Pseudomonadota; class Gammaproteobacteria; order Pseudomonadales; family Alcanivoracaceae; genus Alloalcanivorax. The sequence continues at coordinate 9,877 of CAZKWA010000073.1, read as the reverse complement.
ATAGTTCGCGCGCTGCCGGGAGACGGGCTGTTGGCACTGCTCGCTGGCGTGGGCGATCCAGCCGATGGTGCGTGCAATCCCCGCCAGCGCGAGCTCTTCACCCACGAGGTTGCATTTGCGCCCCACGAAACTGGCCAGCAAGACAAACTCCGGTGGCTTGCGCACCAGTTCGTTGGCCACCTCGGCGGCTTTCAGAAGGTTCTGGAACTCAGGATCGGATTCAAACATCGCGGTCAGGGCGGAGAGCAGATTTTCGACCCGCGGATCCTCGATCTTATGGGTGGAATGATTGAACCCCGGAATCTCTCCGTTCTGACTGAAATACTGCAGTAGCGGGGAAGCCGGATCCTTCGTGGTGCAGATCTCGTTAAGCAGTCGGTTGGCGGCCTGGTGCCGGCTGTAGGCCGTTCGCCTGCCTTGATACGTGGTCAGCCCCGCGATCGTCGCGTAGTAGGGCGTCACCCCGGTGCGCGCCGCCGCCCGGACACTGTAGGTGCAATGGTCGAACTCGTGGTCAATGAACAGCACCAGCAGTCGCCGGATCAAATCCTCATACGCCGAATCAAGCCCCAGCTCCTTGGTCAGGAACTGGTGCAGGGGTCTGGTATCAGGAACGCCCCGGCCCGCGATCAGGGACGCCAGGATGCGCACCGCGTCGGCGCCGGTCCTGGCGTACGCATCAGGCGACAGATCAAAAGAGCGGGGGTTCTCCCGCTCGACCAGCGGGAAAAGCGCGATCGCCTTTTCCGATACGGTCATATCACGGTAGAGCTCGAGCAGCGCTTCGGTGCCTTTGGGCATCACCGGCAGCGAATCGGAAAAGGCGCCCTCCGATTGCCAGATCAGTTCCGCGGCTTCCTCCACGGAGGCTGAATCGGCCAGCTCGGTGGCGCTGACGCCACGGTAGTAGACGCCATTGTCCGTCAGCAGGGTGATGGCGCTGCTTTGGCTGCCGAGATCCAGCGCGGGCTGCCCCGCCACTTCCGGTCTTCGCTCCCCGCTGGCCAGCCTTTCGATGTCGGCGGCCCAGTAACGCCGCTTCCGGGTTCCTTCAACCTTAACCGAGCGTATGCCTTTTCGGCTTACGTACGCATACAGGGTTGGAAGCGCCACTCCGAGCTTGCCGGCGGCTTCCTCGGCGGTCAGGTACAGATGATCGTCGCTCACGGGGTCGTCCTGGTTATTCGTGAAACACCGGGATGGGATTACATCATAGGTGCATTATCAATGTAAACATGAATGATTAAAATCAAGATTTACTTAAAATTGATCAATGTGTACGGTTTTGCCTTGATCGTCCTACGGGGCGATTGACGTATTCCGAAAATAACAAAGGAAAGGCGTATGGCTTGGATTGGTTTCGCTATGGTCATCACGTTCATGACGTTGATCATGACCAGGCGGTTATCCGCCGTGGTGGCTCTTATTATCGTGCCGGTGGCGTTTGGCTTGCTCGCCGGCCTGGGTGGCGACATGGGCGGCATGATCATGGACGGGATGCGCAAAGTCGCGCCCATCGCGATCATGCTGGTGTTCGCGATACTTCTTTTTTCCATCATGTACGATGCCGGCCTGTTCGAGCCGCTCGTCAAGGCAATCACGCGTTTTGCCGGCCACGACCCTTTGCGGATCGCCCTGGCGACCGCCTTCCTGGGCGCGGTGACCTCCCTGGACGGCGACGGCACCAGCACCGTGCTGATCGTGGTCACGGCTTTATTGCCCGTCTATCTTCGCATTGGCATGAACCCTCTGATCATTGCGTTGCTCATTCTTCTGACCAACACCATGATCAACATCATTCCCTGGGGCGGCCCCACTGCCCGTGTGGCGAGCGCCCTGAACCTTGATGTCATGGATATCTTTCTGGGCCTGATTCCCGCCGCTCTGCTGGGTCTTGTTTACGCCGCGGGCATGGCCTGGTGGCTTGGTCTCAGGGAGCGTAAGCGGCTGGGCTGGACACCGGGAAAGGACATGCTGGTGTCGGAGGCGGGGGTCAGGCTGCCGGAAATCGATCACAGTCACCAGCGCCCCAGGCTGGTCTGGGTCAATCTGATTCTGATGCTCGGCATGGCCGCCGCCATGGGCTCGGGGATCGCGCCGCTTCCGGTGGTCATGGTCGTCACCTTCGCGCTGGCGCTGTTGATTAACTACCCACGGCTGTCGGAACAGAAGGCGCGTATCGCCGCGCACGCGGAGAACGCGGTTACCGTGGCAACGCTCATTTTTTCCGCGGGGGTCTTCACCGGCATTCTGACCGGCTCGGGCATGGTCGATGCCATGTCGGAGTCGTTTGTCGCCATCATCCCCGAGGCGGCCGGCCAGTACATGGCGCTGATCACCGCCTTCGCCTCGCTGCCTTTCACTTTCTTTGTGTCCAACGACGCCTACTTCTTCGGCATCGTGCCAATTCTCGCGGCCGCCGGCGCCGAGTATGGCGTGGACCCGATCTATATCGCGCGCGCGTCGATGCTGGGGCAGCCGGTTCATGCGCTGAGCCCTCTGATCGCCGCCATCTATGTGATAGCCGGACTGCTTAATAAGGAGGTGGGCGAACTGCAGCGATTCGCATTGCTGCCGGCCATTGGCGCGTCTCTGGTTTTCATCGCGGGAGCTTTCTTCACAGGCGCCATCTACTGAGCCTTCGACCGTGCCGGAGGCCCGGGCCTCCGGCATCAAAAAATAAGTATAAAAGGATAATCGATATGAAAACGAAAAAGAGCCTGGCAGCGGCACTGCTGCTGTGCGGCCCGGCACAGGTGCTGGCGGTCAGCGTGAATGACTACGACAGAACAGGCAATGACGGTGAGTTCAACGTTTACATGCGTGCGATTCACATCGATACCCGTATCGAAAACGACCTGATGGACGATCTGTTCGGCGGTATCCCGATAGGGGAGCGTCTGGGTGGTACGGCGCTCGGCGTGGTGGCGGACTACGAATCCCGATACTGGCGGAACAGCGTCGGCGTTGACGCGTCCGTCTACGGCGTCGCCAAGCTGGATGCCCGCCCCGAAGATCGGGACCTGTTCGATGACACCTCCGGTGAAAACAAGAGCTTTGGAAAGCTCGGCCAGGCGAACGTCAAGTTTCGTCATGGTGGCGATCAGTGGCTCGCCCTGCTGCAGGCTGGCAGAGGCCGGTTCGATGCCGGCACGGTCGTCACCAAAGACACCAGAGCGGTGCCGGGAAGCTACCAGGGCGCCAGAGCGCAGGTGTTTGTGGAAGGGCTCGATATCGGCCCGCTGCCGGGCGTGTTGAGTATCGACGGGGCCTACATCGATCGTACCTCGCCCCGTGATCGCGAAGACTTTGAAAAGATTCTGAGTGAGAGCGGCGAAGAGATCGAGGCGATCAACACCTTCGGCATTGAATACGACGCCAGGCTGTTCGCCGTGAAATTCGCCAGAGGCGTGGCGGAAGACTTCAACCAGAACACCGTCTACGGGCTGACACTGCGCGCACCGCTGGGGGAGCGCGGCGGCGTCCTTCTTGATACCCAGTACTACGACTTCCGCAGGGAAGGCGACGTCTGGGATCGCGATTGGAATACCGGCAATGCGGCCTATGACGATCAGGCGAGCTGGCTGAACGTGAACCTGGGCCTGGAAATCGACCGCTGGAGCCTCGGCCTCTCCTACTCCGAGGCCGAAGCGGAGCTCAGCAACGGCATGCTCGGCTACGCGTACTTCGATCACGGTCAGAACGTCGACGGCTTTCTGGATGCGTGGACCCGATCAGGCAACGACTTCAACAACGACGGCGAGAAAGCCTGGCAGATCGGCACCAAATATGAGTTCGACGGCTACTCGATAGGCGCCCTGCCACTGGATGGCTTCAACGCCATGTTGCTGTTCAAGCGCGGCAAGTTCGACGCCACCAATCCGCTCTCCGGCGTAACCAGCGAAGTTCAGGAGAGCCAGATGGAGTATCGGCTTAATTACAAATTCGATGAGCCGGACCGCGAAGGGCTCGCCGTCGGTCTGCTCTACACGCGCTACTGGATTGATGAGGACTTCGTCGCGCTGGTGTCCGCGCAGCCGGACAACGTGCTCAATGGCGAAGAGGTAAGGGTGTACATCGATTACGCGTTTTAGCGCGGCAATTGGAAAGGAGGCACTTTGAACGGTGGATCTCAAATGGTAGGTGATAAAAAGTCGGTCGTCGTCACTCAGAAGTTTTTCGACGACGCCACTATCCGGTTTTTGGAGGAGAGCGGCCTTACGGTGACCGTCGCGACGTTCGCGGGCGGAAAGACCGATGCGGCGGCGACGGAGGAAGAGCTGGTCTCGGTGTTGGCGGAGGCCGATGCCTGGATTGTCGGCCATGCCAATGTGACCCTCGGCCTGCTTCAGTCACTGCCCCGGCTGAAAATCATTGCGCGTCGAGGGGTGGGCTACGAAAAGGTGGATCTCGACGCCGCCAGGCAAACCGGAAAGGTGGTGACAATCGCCGCCGGCGGCAACGAAGAGAGTGTGGCGGATCGCACGCTGGCGTTGATGCTGGCCACGGCGCACCGACTCAGGGAGTCCCAGCAGCAGCTCATAGAGGGTCCGGGATCGATTCTGCTCGGCCACGATCTGTACGCCAGAACGGTCGGCCTTATCGGTCTGGGCCGTATCGCACGCAAGGTGGCCAGGCGCTTGAAGGCGTTCGACGCCACGGTGCTGGTGACGACGCCACGGCCCGACCCCGATTATGGCGAATCCATGGGCATCGAGTACGTCGACCTTGAGACCCTGCTCAGGCGCAGTGACTTCGTCTCCGTTCATGCGCCGTTCAAGCCGGAGACAAAGCACCTTATCGATGCCGGGAAACTGGCGCTGATGAAGCGCGATGCCTTTCTGATCAATACCGCCCGTGGCGGCCTGGTCGATGACAGAGCCCTGTTGAACGCGTTGCACGGCGAGCGCATCGCTGGCGCCGGGCTGGATGTGTATGAAAGCGAAGCGGACCCCGGACTGGTTGACGTAACCCGAGAGCTGGTACGTCTGCCCGGCGTGGTGGCCACGCCCCACTCTGGCGCGTCCACGCACGAGGGGCTGCAACGCACCAACGCGGTGGCGGCCCGGTGCGTGGTGTCCGTGCTAAACGGCGAAGAGCCGCCGGACGGATGCCTGATCGTCGGGCATTCGGGATTACGGGCCGCGAGCCAGTGAACAGAAGGCCCGGAGCGGATCACCGGGCATTATCGAAGCATCAAGAGGACGCTTTTATGAAGCAGGATTTGAAAGACGGCATCAGGCTCATCGTGCCTTGCGGTTCGCTGGGTGCCGGCGTGCGTGAAGAGGAAGTCGCACGCGGCTTGGCGTTGGGCGCCCGGGCGATCGCCACGGACGCCGGGTCGACGGACAGCGGCGCCGCCTATCTGGCGTTAGGGAAATCGAAAAACAGTCGTGGCGCGGTAAAACGCGACCTGATGATACTGATGAAAGCCCAGGCCGACAGTGGCGTACCGATTATCGTCGGCACATCCGGGCAGGCCGGCGGCCGGCTCAATCTGGACTGGACCCGCGACATCGTTCTTGAAGTCGCGCGGGAACTGGGCGTTTCACCCAGAATCGCGATGATTCATTGCGAGCAGGACAAGGCCACGGTCAAACGCCTTAACGCGGAAGGCCGCATTACGCCGCTGCCGCCTTCCCGGGCTCTGGATGACGAGACCGTGGACGCCTGCGAGCACATCGTCGCCGCGTTGGGGGTGGAGCCCTTCGTCGCCGCGCTCGAAGAGGGGGCGGACATCATCCTGGCCGGCCGAGCCACCGATACCGCGGTTATCGCCGCTTACCCGATCTGGAAGGGCGCCCCCTGGGGGCCTTCCTGGCACGCCGGAAAGATCGCCGAATGCGGCGTGCAATGCGCGGAGAATTCCACCGGCGGGGCCGGCGTGCTACTCACCATCGACGCGCACGGCTTCGAAGTGGAGCCGCTTGACCCGGGTAATCGATGCACACCCAACAGTGTTTCCGGGCATATGTTGTACGAAAACAGCGACCCGTTCCGCCTGATCGAGCCGGGCGGCGTGCTCGACGTCACGGCGGCCGAGTACCTGCCCCTCAATGAGCGATCGGTCAGGGTGAGGGGGTCACGCTGGGAGCCGGGGCGCTATTCCATGAAGCTGGAAGGCGCCGCCGCCGGCCCGTACCAGACCATCATGCTGGTGGGCGTACAAGACCCGGACGTGCTGGCCGATATCGACGGCTTTCACGACCGGCTTTTGGCGGCACTCTACGAGCGCACGCGCCAGTGCATTCCCGAGGACGAACTGGGGGACTTTCATATTTCCCTTCGTATGTATGGATGGAACGCGGTGACCGGTATGAAGCCGCCGGCCGGAACGCCCGCGCCCCCGGAACTGGGCATTCTTTTCGTCTCGACCGCGGCCACGCAGGAACTGGCCAATACCATTGCGCACGCCTGCAATCCTTACTTCTTCCATTACCCCAGCATCCTGGGCAAGGAATTGCCTTCCTACGGCTTCGCCTTTTCGCCGGCGGACCTGCCGCGCGGCCAGGTCTACGAGTTCAAGCTGAACCATGTCGTTCATATCGACGACCCGTTTGAGTTGATAACCACCGAGTGGCTGGAGCCGGGTCAGGAAACAAGCAATAAGGAAGAGAGCCATGCGTAAGCTGCGGGAAGTCTGTCGTTATATCCGGTCGAAGCAAGCCGGCCCGTTCTGGGTAACCTTCGATATCTACTTCGACAGCCGCGAGAATTTCGATCGCTATCATGACAGTCCGGCGCTCTCCGTGGAGCAGTTCGCGCGGTTGTACGGCGCGGACCCCGATTATGTAAAGCGGATACCGGTTCCTCAGCTCAGTATGATCAAGATTTCCTACCCCAGGCCGACGCCTCAAGGTGGGAGGGTTGAGCGGGATATGCACGCCGGTCAGCAATATGTCCGGTTGCTGGATGTCGAGGTATGAAGCCCGGAACGATTGCCAGGGGTATCGCCGAATACGCGTACGAGTTTCCGGTAACGGCTCTATCCGAGGACCTGAAAGCCCTGGTGCGCAGCCGGTTTGTCGACAGTCTCGCGTGCATGCTGGGGGCCTACGGGGCCGCGCCGGTGAAGGCCGGCGCCGCTTTCGCGGCCGCCATGCCAGGGGGAACGGCGAACGTCTTTGGCACGGCATTGAAGACAGCGCCGGAGTACGCCGCGTTCATCAACGGGATCATGGTGCGTTTTCTGGATTATAACGATGGCTACATGGGCCTCGAGCCGGGGCATCCCAGTGACAACATTCCCGCCTGCCTGGCTATTGCTCAGGCCGAAAACGCCGACGGGGAGGCACTGATCGCCGCGATTCTGCTCGCCTATGAGATTCAGATGCGGTTGCAGGATGCCGCCAGCCTGAACAAGCGGGGCTGGGATCACGTTAACTATGTCAATGTTTCGGCGGCGGTGGCGGCCGCCAAGTTGATGAAGCTTCCAGCGGCGCAAATCGAGCAGGCGATCAATATTTCGTTGAGCGGCCACATTGCGATGCGGCAGGTGCGCTCCGGGACCCTGTCGGATTGGAAAGGTTGCGCCGCGGCGAATGCCGCCCGTAATGCCATCTTCTCGGCGCAGCTGGCCCGGCACGGCATGACCGGGCCCTCGCCGATATTCGAGGGCAGGATGGGCCTGCATAATCAGGTCACCGGTGAGTTCGCACTCGATCCGGCCGATTTCGGGTCCGTGCGTGGCGGCGACCTTGCCATACGCCGCTCCCTGACCAAGACCTTCCCGACCAACGGCGAATTGCACACGGCGGTGTGGGCGGGCATTGAGCTGCGTGCCCGGATTGACAGTCTGTCCGATATTCAGTCGATACGCATCGACACCTCCGAGTTCAACCAGCGCGTCCTGGCGGACGGCGCCGATAAGTGGCGCCCGAAAACGCGGGAGACCGCTGACCACAGCCTGCCCTACAACGTGGCCCGCGCCCTGATCGACGGCGATATCTCTCTCGAAACCTACTCCGCGGAGCGTATCGCCGACCCGGTCGCGGTCGCGCTTATGGACAGGACGACCGTGCATGTGGACCCGGCCCTGACGGCCCTTTTCCCGCGGCATCTGGCCAACCGGGTGACACTGACCCTGCACTCCGGGGAGCAACGCGTCAGTGAGAAGGTGAGTGGACCGGGGTCGGTTGAAACCCCGATGACGGAGGCGCAGTTCGAAGGCAAGTTCCGCAAGATGGCGGCGCCGCATCTGAGCCGGCAGTCGCAGGACGCAGTGCTGGATTTTGTTGCAAAGCTCGATCAACAGTCCCGCTATGAAGCGCTCTTTGACGCCATGGTGCCCTCGGGAGGTTGATGTCGCGCAGCGTGCGCCCGGACGTGCTCAGAAGGGTTTCGTTTATACGCGACGCCGGCCCGTCGCTTCCTTCTAGAGGCCCAGGTTGTCCAGCACCCTCAGAATCGGACCGGACTGATTCATGGTGTAGAAGTGCAGGCCCGGCGCGCCCATGGCCAGCAGCCGTTCGCACAGACGCGTTACCACTTCCTCGCCGAAGGCTTTCACCGCCTGTTCGTCGTCGCGGATGTCTTCCAGGCGGCTGCGCAGCCAGCGCGGAATATCGGCGCCGCAGATATCGGAAAAGCGGAACAGATTGGCCACGTTGAGGATCGGCATGACGCCCGGATAAACCGGCGCGTCGCAGCCGCGCCGGCGCAGTTCGTCCATGTAGTAGCCGTAGGCGTCGGCGTTGTAGAAATACTGGGTGATGCCGCTGTCGGCGCCGGCGTCGATCTTGCGCTGGAAATGCGCGATGTCGTCGTCGAAGCTGCGTGACTGCGGGTGATTCTCCGGGTAGGCGGCCACTTCCAAATGAAAGTGATCGCCGGTTTCCTCGCGAATCAGCGCCACCAGATCATCGGCGTACTTCACTTCGCTCTGCGCGTAGCCCATGCCGGAAGGCAGGTCGCCGCGCAGCGCCACGATGCGGCGCACGCCGCGCTCTTTATACCCATTCACCAGCTCCATGATCTCGTCACGGCTCTGGCCGATGCAGCTCAAATGCGGCGCCGTATCAGCGTGCTGCTCGCGCAGCAGGTCGACCATCTGCCGGGTGTAATCCCGGGTGGAGCCGCCGGCGCCGAAGGTGCAGGAGAAAAACTCCGGCTTTTTTACCAGCAACTTCTGCTGGGTGTTCAAAAGTTTTTCCCGCCCCTGTTCCGTCTTGGGCGGGAAAAACTCAAAACTGATGCGTTTGGACATGATTGAAAATGCCTTAGTACTTGTAGTGGTCCGGTTTAAAGGGGCCGTTCACGTCCACGCCGATGTAGCCGGCCTGCTTGTCGGTGAGTTTGGTGACCACGCCGCCAAAGCCCTGGACCATGTAGCGGGCCACTTCCTCGTCGAGATGCTTGGGCAGTACTTCCACCTTGAGCATCTTTTCCTTCACGGTGTCGGAGTGGTCGGCATAGGCCTGGTCGAACAGGTACATCTGCGCCAGCTCCTGGTTTGCGAAAGAGCCGTCCATGATGCGGCTGGGGTGGCCGGTGGCGTTACCCAGGTTGACCAGGCGGCCTTCCGAGAGCAGCAGCAGGAAGTCCTGGTTCTTTTTGTCGCGCCACACTTTATGCACCTGGGGCTTCACTTCTTCCCACTCCCAGGTCTTGCGCATGAAGGCGGTGTCCACTTCGTTGTCGAAGTGACCGATGTTGCACACCACCGCGCCCTTCTTGATCGCCTTGAGCATGTTGGCGTCGCACACGTCGTAGTTGCCGGTGGTGGTCACCAGCAGGTCGGTGTTGCCCAGCAGCTCCTTGTTGATGGAGGCTTCGGTGCCGTCGTTGACGCCGTCCTTGTAGGCGCTGACCACTTCGAAGCCGTCCATGCAGGCCTGCATGGCGCAGATCGGATCGATCTCGGTGATCTTCACGATCA
>CAZKWA010000072.1:0-18197 GCA_964556345.1 uncultured Alcanivorax sp. | reverse complement strand
TGCCGGCAAGCTTCGCTTGCCTTTCGCGGGCAGGGCCCGCTCCCACAGCCCGCTCGCACGGGGCCCGGAGTTACAGGTCGATCAGGGCCTGGAGGTCGTCGGCGACCTGTTCGACGGGCTGGTCGTTGCGCATCAGCAGGCGGACCTGGCCGCTCTTGTCGAAGCCGTACATGGCCAGCCCGTGGGACACCTCGTAATTGCCGTCCTCGTCCTTGGCGCCGTAGCCGTAGGCGGTGCGGTAACGCTTGGTGATGTCGTCCAGCTGATCCTTGCCGCCGGTAAGACCGATCACCTCGGGGCCGAAGTACGCAGTGTACTCCTTGAGCAACGCCGGCGTGTCCCGTTCCGGATCGACGCTGACGAACAATACACGCAGTTGTTCGCGTTGCTGCTCGGGCAGTGTGTTCATCGCCTGGGCGAGCAGCGTCAGCGTCATCGGGCAGTAATCCGGACAATGGGTATAGCCGAAGAACAGCACCGTCGCCTTGCCGTCGACGATCTTCTCGCTGACGGTGTCGCCGTTCTCGTCGGTGAGGGTGAAGCTCAGGTCGTCCATGACCCCGGTAATGTCCTTGCCGTGAAAATCCACGCGGGATTCGCCGCAGCCGGCCAGCAGCGTCAGCAACACAGCGGCGAACAACCAGTGGGTACGCATATCAGTCTCCTTGTTGTTCCTGCAGTAAGTACAGCCGCATCACCACCAGCGCGCCGAGGATGGTCATCATCGCCGGCGGGATCCAGGTGAGCACCCCGCCCAGGGCCTGATCGGTGGCCGGACTGAGCGGCCAGGCGCGGCCGCAGATGGCATAGACATCATAGAGCCCCGGCTCCGAGAAGGTGATGTAGGCGCCCAGCAGTATCTGCGGGAACAGCGCCGCCACCAGCATCAGAAAGCGGACACCGAAGCGCGAGGTACGCGCCTGCCGGGGATCGCGGGGGTCGAGAATCACCAGCCAGAAAATCACCCCGTCGATCAGCATCGACCAGTTCATGATTTCGTACAGCCGCAGGCTGAGCATGGCGTCGAAATGCACCGATGGCCACAGCCAGAAGAAAATCAGCCCGACGAACAGCAGCGTGGCCACCACCGGATCGAACAGCACCCGCCGCAGCGGCGCGAACAGCCTGGCCAGCAGCGGGAAGCGACGCCCACCGGCGACGGCCGCCAGCACCGGCAAAGGATTGGCCAGGGCGATCAGGAAGGCGCCCAGATGATGCAGCACCAGATGCTGAATGCGGTGCATGAAGAACATGTAGCGGGCGTAGTAATCAAACTGGGTGTGGATCACCGCGTAGCACAGCAGCAGCCCGGTGAAGAACGACACCGTGCGCCACGGTGAAGGCGCGCGGCCCTGCCCGGCCAGGCGGCGCGCGCCCAGTATCCAGGCGCCGGCCGCCAGCAGGCACAACAGCACCGTGAGCGGCGAAAAGATGTAAGGCGTGAGCGCCGTCCGCAGGGTCTGCAACATGGGATGCCCGACCGGTGAAAAACGGGGCCAAGGGTGCGCCCCGGCCGCGACGCCGTCAAGGCGGGCTCAGTCGCTGGCGGCGCCGTCGATGATGCGGAAACGCAGCACGCCGATGATCTGTTCCTTGGCGGTGCGCACCTCGACCCGCCAGCGGCCGCTGGCGTTGTCGGGAAAATGCAGCTTGTGGGACCAGGTGCGGTAGCCCTCTTCGCGGCCACCGGTGACATCCAGCGGCACCTTGTCCACCAGTTCCCGGTCGTGGAACCAGTAATGGTAGACCGGCTGCCCCAGCCCCAGGGGCGCGCGAATCGCGGTGTAGGCGTACAGGCCCTGGTCCAGCTCTTCCATGCGGAAGGTTTCGCCGGTCACCAGCGGCTGACGGCGCTCGCGGTTGAAGTTCACCGACACCGCGCGGTGCTCCAGCGACAGGCTCAGCGGGGGCACCAGCCGGGCGCCCCACCAGGGCACGGACACAATCGAGGCGGAAACCGCCACCAGCAACCCCCAACGCCAGGCGCGGCGCGGGCCGCCCACCCGCCAGAAGCTGGGCAGCGCGAACAGGGCGGTCAGCACAGCGGCGCCGTCCAGGGCCCGGTTGGTGGGCCACTTGAAGATCAACGGCAACAGCACCAGCAGCGCCACGAACAGCGCCCAGGCGTGGAAACCGAAAAACCAGGCGCGGTGGCCGGCGAGCCGGAAGTACAGCGGGTCGATGATGCTCACCAGCGCGCCGGCGATCACCAAACCGGTGAACAGGAAATACTCGGCGCCGCCGGACCACTGCAGTACCACGAACGGCAGACTGAAGAAAAAGGCTTCCTGGTGAACACCCTGGAGCATCAGCTTCAAGGCGCCCTGGGCGACCTGCTCCATGGGCGTGCCGCGAAAGCGGCGCAGCCACAGGTTCTCGGTGATCAGCACCAGCCAGGTGGCCACCAGCACGGCGGTGAGCACCGCCGCCAGCCACGGCTGGCGTTCGACCAGAAAGTAGCTGGCCAGCCCCAGGCTGAAACTGCCCAGCGCCCAAACATGGCGCAAACGGAACAGGACCGCATTGAGACGTTCGAGCCAGTGGGCGTTCATATCCGATTTATCCAGCCAGATTAAGCAAGACCCCGGCGGCGACGGCGGAGCCGATAACGCCGGCCACATTAGGCCCCATGGCGTGCATCAGCAAATGATTTTGCGGGTTGGCTTCCAGGCCCACCCGGTTGGCTACCCGGGCGGCCATGGGCACCGCCGAGACCCCGGCGGCGCCGATAATAGGATTGATCGGGATTTTGCTGAAGCGGTTCATGACGTGCGCCATCAAGACGCCGCTGCCGGTGCCGATCACGAACGCCGCCAGACCCAGCACCAGAATGCCTAGGGTTTCCGGCACCAGGAACTGTTCGGCGCCGAGTTTGGCGCCCACCGCCAGACCGAGCAGGATGGTCACGGTGTTGATCAGCGCGTTGGTGGTGGTGTCCACCAGGCGGTTCACCACGCCGGATTCCTTCATCAGGTTGCCGAAGCAGAACATGCCCAACAGCGGCGCGGCGTCCGGCAGCAGCAGGGCCACCAGCACCAGCAGCAGAATCGGGAACAGGATTTTTTCCAGCCGTCCCACCGGGCGCAGCTGTTCCATCTTGATGCGACGCTGCTTCTCGGTGGTCAGCAGCCGGATCACCGGCGGCTGTATCAGCGGCACCAGGGCCATGTAGGAGTAGGCGGCCACCGCCACGGCACCGAGCAGATCCGGCGACAAACGGCTGGCCACGTAGATGCTGGTGGGACCGTCGGCGCCGCCGATAATGCCGATGCTGGCGGCGTCGGCCAGGGAGAAATCCAGCCCCAGGTAATTCAGCGACAGCGCCCCCAACAGGGCGGCGAAGATGCCGAACTGGGCGGCGGCGCCCAGCAACAGGGTGCGCGGATTGGCCAGCAGGGGGCCGAAGTCGGTCATCGCCCCGACGCCCATGAAAATCAGCAGCGGGAAGACACCGGTGGTGAGGCCGGCCTCGTAAATCAGGTACAGCAGGCCGCCGGGCTCCGCCAGCCCGGCCACCGGAATATTGGCGAGGATGCCGCCGAAGCCGATGGGGATCAGCAACAGCGGCTCGAAGTGCTTGCGGATGGCCAGGAACAACAGCACCAGGCCCACCAGGATCATCACGACTTGCCCGGCGGTGAGTTGGTACAGGCCGGTACTGAGCCAGAGGGTATTCAGCTGTTCCATGCTCAGCCCCCTATCGTCAGCAGCACATCACCCACCGCCACGGCGTCGCCGGGCTTGACCCGCACCTCGGCCACGGTGCCGGCGCGGGGCGCGGCGACGTCGGTTTCCATTTTCATCGCTTCCAGCACCAGCACCCGTTCCCCCTCTTCCACTTTCTGGCCGGGTTTGACCAGCACTTCGAAGATGTTGCCGGCCAGCGGCGCGGGCACCGGCTCGCCGGCCCGCGGCGGCTGTCCCTCTTCGGGAGACGCCGGCGCGGCGCCGTCGTCCAACGCCTTGATGCCGTTGATGTCCCCGCCGTCACTGACCGTGACGACGTAGCGCTGGCCTTCCACGGTGACCGTGTAAGTACCTTCGCCATGGCCGTCGTCTTCCGCCCGCGGCGCCGGCTCGAAGGCGTCCGGGTCGCCCCGGTTGGCGAGAAACTTGAGGCCGATCTGCGGGAACAGCGCGTAGGTGAGGATGTCGTCCAGGCGGCGCTCCCCCTCGGCCAGCCGGATGCCTTCCTCGGCGGCCTGCTGTTCCAGTTCCCGGCCCAGGGCGTCCAGCTCGTTGTCGAGGCGGTCCGCCGGGCGGCAGGTGAGCGGCGCGTCGCCATCCAGCGCCCGCTCGCGCAGGGCGTCATCGAAGGGCGCCGGCGCGGCGCCGTATTCGCCGCGCAGGATGCCACGGGTCTCCTTGCTGAGCGCCTTGTAGCGCTCGCCGGCCAGCACGTTCATCACCGCCTGGGTGCCGACGATCTGCGAGGTGGGCGTGACCAGCGGGATATAGCCCAGATCCTTGCGCACCCGGGGAATCTCCTCGAGCACCGCGTCGAAGCGGTCCAGGGCGTTCTGTTCGCGCAGTTGGCTCTCCATATTGGTGAGCATGCCGCCGGGCACCTGCGCCACCAGAATGCGCGAGTCCACGCCGCGCAAGCTGCCCTCGAAGCGCCGGTACTTGAGCCGCACTTCGCGGAAGTAAGCGGCGATTTCCTCAAGCGCGCGAATATCCAGGCCGGTGTCCCGGTCGGTGCCCTCCAGCATCGCCACCACGGTTTCGGTGGGGCTGTGGCCGTAGGTCATGGACAGGGAAGAGATCGCCGTATCGACGTTGTCGATGCCCGCCTCCGCCGCCTTCAGGGCGGTGGCGGTGGACAGGCCGGTGGTGGCGTGGCACTGCATGTGCACCGGAATGTCCAGCGCCTGCTTGAGCCGGCTGACCAGCTCGAACGCGGTGTAGGGGGTGAGCAGCCCGGCCATGTCCTTGATCGCCACCGAGTGGGCGCCCATGTCCTCGATGCGTTTGCCCTGCTCCACCCACACATCCAGGGTGTGCACCGGGCTCACCGTGTAGGCGATGGTGCCCTGGGCGTGCTTGCCTTCTCTGACCACCGCCGCCACCGCCTGCTCGATATTGCGCATATCGTTCATGGCGTCGAACACGCGGAACACATCCACGCCACTGGCCGCCGCGCGCGCCACGAAGGCGTCCACCACGTCGTCGGCGTAATGGCGGTAGCCGAGCAGGTTCTGCCCGCGCAGCAGCATTTGCTGGGGCGTGTTGGGCATCGCCTTCTTCAATTCACGGATGCGCTCCCAGGGGTCTTCCCCCAGATAGCGGATGCAGGCGTCGAACGTAGCGCCGCCCCAGGATTCCAGGGACCAGAAGCCGATGCGGTCGAGTTTCTCCGCGATCGGCAGCATGTCGTCCAGGCGCAGGCGGGTGGCGAGCAAGGACTGGTGGGCGTCGCGCAGCACCACGTCGGTGATGCCGAGAGGCGTTTTTGTCGTCATGGGAACTTCCGATCAGCGTTGGGCGCGGTGTTGCCGGATGGCGTCCTGGATGGCCGCCCTTAGTTGTGTGGAGAGCTGTGGGGAGGGTTGCGGAGAGCGCGTCTCCGCGACCGGTGACGGCGCGACGCTGGTGTCATCGCCGGCGGACTCGGGGGCGAAACGCATGACCAGGGCCGACAGGCCGGACATCACCGCCACCAGGATCAGCAGGAAGGCGAGCACGACGCCCATGCCCAGCCCCATGAGCTGTACGCCCTGGGCTAATAAATCATTCATGGTCCGCTCCCGGGTAGGTTCAAGCGTGGGGTGTTGCCGGGGTCCGCCGCCTTTTGGGCGGGGCGCCAGCGTCCCGATTCGGCGCAATGTATCGGGATTGTCGACAACAGGCAAGGTAACGGGGGACTGGAGTGGTTGATTTTGGGGAGCGGGGCGGGGTTTTGGGTCTGGATTGTTGACATTTTTTTGGTGGGGGGTGAGTGGATGTGGCTGGGTGGATGTGGCTGGGTGGATGTGGCTGGGTGGATGTGGCTGGGTGGGGCTTCGTAGTGGGGCGCCTGGCTTTGCTTCGCTTGCCTGGCTTGGGGTGGGGCTGCGGGGTTGGGCGAACGGATTTGTGGGAGCGAGCCTGCTCGCGAAAGGCGGGCCCTGGCCCGCCGGCGGGATGCCAGAGAGCTTGGATCTGGTGGGTGCTGATGGCGGGAGGATTGATTCGTCCGGCTTTGGCCGGACTCACCCCTTCGGGGCGTCGCCGTTGGCGACGTCCTGCGCCGGCCTTTGGCCGGCTTGTACGAGCCAACGCTTAGGCGTTGGCTCGCCCTTCGGGCCGTAATGCTCGCATTACGTTACTTCGCGGCTCAGTGAGCCGCTCGTTCGAACCCGGGGGGCTCTCTAAATAGCTCCCCGGTGCGCCACGCATAAAAAAAGCCCACTCGAATGAGTGGGCTTTTTCATGTGTGGCGCACCGGGGAGGATTCGAACCCCCGACCTCCTGGTTCGTAGCCAGATGCTCTATCCAACTGAGCTACCGGTGCGGGACCTTGCGGCGTTGGCCGTCAAGAGGCGCGCATTATTCCCAATGCCCCCCGGGGAGTCAAGCCGGGGGCGGTGATTTCTTGCGCAAACGCACCGCCGGGGTGATTTATTCTTCGGCGGTTTCCATTTGTTTTTGCAGGTAATTTTCCAGGCCGACCTTGTCGATCAGGCTGAGCTGGGTTTCCAGCCAGTCGATGTGCTCTTCCTCGGAAGCGAGGATTTCCCGGAACAGGTCGCGGGTGACGTAATCGCGGACGGATTCGCAGTGTTCAATGCCGTCACGCAGGTCGGGGACCGCCATTTGCTCCAGCTTGAGGTCGCACTCGAGCATTTCCTTGGTGTTTTCACCGATCATCAGCTTGCCCAGGTCCTGCAGGTTGGGCACCCCTTCGAGGAACAGAATACGCTCGACCAGCATGTCGGCGTGTTTCATTTCATCGATGGACTCGTGATATTCGTGCTCGTACAGGGCGTGAAGGCCCCAGTCCTTGTACATCTTGGCGTGCAGGAAATACTGATTGATCGCCACCAACTCATTGCCGAGCGCCCGGTTGAGGAATTCGATGACTTTCTTGTCGCCTTTCATGTGCGTTCTCCGTGCCGGCGGGGTTGTGGCGACTATTGTTCAGCAAGAAGGGGGCACGGACAAGGGATGGCTCGAAAAAAATCGAGTAAATACAAGTAGTTATACTAATGAGAATCAGTCTTTAAAGCACCGGGCCATCCTGCTCCCTGGCTTGGCGATGCCTGGCTGGGAGGCTGACGGACTGCCTGCCACGGGACGCCGCGGCACTGGCCTCAGGCGGTCTGAGGCCAGTATTGCACCGGTTCGCCCCGGCTGGCGGAGATTGAAGAGGCCGCCGGTATGGCGCTACGGGTATCACGCAATACCTGACGGGCGTGCCGTGCACACTTTGCACACTGACTGCCAACCCCAAGTTCCCGACGAAGATCGCGCAGGCTGTCGCAGCCGCTTTCGGCTGCTTCCCGTATCTGACCGTCAGTGATGCCGTTACACAAACAAACGTACATGGCTACGTCCACTCCTCAAACTCGGGAGCAGAATAACCCTAATGCGAATTGTTATCAATAGCCTTATTGACTGGGGCGCCTGACGGCCCGGTCGGCCCGCCCAGACCCGATTTCGGGGGCCATAACGACAGCGCCCCCGGAAAGCCGGGGGCGCTGGGTTACGCGGGCGGTGACCGGTCAGCTGCTCTTGGCCGGGGTCTTCCTGGCCGCCGCTTTCTTACGCGGTGCTTTGCGCGCCGCGGTCTTGCGGGCGGCGGTTTTCTTCACCGCGGTTTTGCGGGTGGCGGTTTTCTTGGCCGCCGGACGCTTGCTGGCGCTTTTCTTGGCCGGGCGTTTGGTGGCGGTTTTCTTGGCGGTGGAGCGCTTGCTGGCGGCACGCTTGGCGGTGCTCTTGCGAGCGGGGGTCTTCTTGCCGCTGGCCTTGCGGGCGGCGCGTTTGGCTTTTTGCTCCGCCTTCTTCTGCGCCACTTTGGCTTTTTTCGCCAGTTTGCGCTCGTACTCACGCATCTTGGTGGTCAGGTTACGCTGCGCGGTACGCAGTTTTTTGTTCTCGCGGGTCACCACTTTCTTCGCGGCCTGCATCTCGGCACGGATCAGTTTGCTTTCACCGCGCAGATCCTGAAGCTTGAGCCGCTGGGTGTTCATGCGACCGCGAGCGGTTTCCACGGCGCGTTTGGCGGCGGCGGTGGCGGAACCTTTCGCCTTGTCCCGCTTGGCCGCCAGATCGGCACGCAGCTTGGTGAGTTTGTCGTTTTCCGCCTCGATCTTTTTCTTCTGGCGGTCCAGCTTGGTGCTGGCCTGGGTGACTTTCTTTTCCGCCTGGGTAACCGCTTTCTCCTGAAGTTTGAACTTGGATTCAGCGTTGGTTACCGACTTCGGCAGTGCCGGAGCTTTATTGGCGGTGGTCTTGGTTGCGGTGGTCTTCTTACGCGCGGCGGTCTTGCGAGCCGCGGTTTTTTTCTGAGTGCTACTTTTTTTCGCTACTCTGGCCATGATCGATCTCCTAATCTATGACGTCATTTTTTCTGCGACAGTCGGAAAGTAGCATAAAAAAAAATCACTTGGTACATTATTTGATCAGGAGTTTGTAGGAATCAGTAAAAAATAAAAAGACGGGACTTTTCGGGGGCAAAAAATAAAACGGGGCGCCCGACAGGACGCCCCGTGTTCGTCACCTTCCAGCGGCTTTCATAAGTGGGCCCGAACGATCGATTCCAGCGCGTCGATATGGGCCGGTTCCGCGTTAAGCGCCGGGATATAGGCAAAGGATTCGCCGCCGGCGTGCAGAAAGACGTCACGGTTTTCACTGTCGATCTCTTCCAGGGTTTCCAGGCAATCGGCGGAAAAGCCGGGGCACACCACCTGTACCGAGCGCACCCCTTCCCTGCCCCACTTTTCCAGCGTTTTGTCGGTATAGGGGTTAAGCCATTCCTGCGGGCCGAAGCGCGATTGGAAGGTCACCATCCACTGGTCGGCATCGAGACCCAGACGCTCGGCGATCAACGCCGCGGACTGGTGGCAACGCTCGCCGTAGCGGTCTCCTTTTTCCTGGTAGGACACCGGGATGCCGTGGAACGAGAACAGCAGCTTCTCGGCCTCGCCGTGCTGCTCGCGAAAGCGGCGGATGCTGCCGGCCACCGCGTCCAGCCAGGCAGGCACCCGCCAGTAATCCTTGACCAGGGTCAGCCCGGGCACCTCGCGGCGGGTTCTCACCCACCGCGACAGGGCGTCCGCCACCGCGCCGTTGGTGGACCCGGAATACTGCGGATACAGCGGCAGAATCAACAGGTGGTCGTGCCCCTGGTCCGTCAGCTCGTCAAGCACGCTCTCCAGCCCCGGGCGGCCGTAACTCATGGCATAACGCACCGTGCCATCGAACCGCTGGCCGAGCGCTTCGGCTTGCTGTTCGGCCACCAGGCGGATCGGCGAATCCTGCTGCCAGATCGACGCATAGAGTTTCGCGACCCGGCGCGGCCGCAGCGGCAGAATGATCAGCCGCAGCACCCAGAACCAGACCAGACGCGGCGCTTCCACCACACGCGGGTCGGACAGAAATTGCTTGAGGTAGCGGCGCACCGCCGCCGTGGTGGGCGCGTCGGGGGTGCCCAGATTGACCAGGACCACCGCCGGTTTCGTCACGGACATAACAAGCCTTCTCCTGAGTAAGCGCGGGAACGCATCACAACCAATGAGGAGTGAATGATAGGTGAGACGGGCGCCGGGGGCACGCTATCGGGGTGATAGGAGGGAGGAGATGCGAGGGCCCGCTGTCGCGGGCCCCTGGAGCGTTCAGCCTTTCAGTTTTTCCATGATGCGCTGACGGATGTCATCGACACTGCCGACGCCGGCCACGCGCACATAGGTGGGCGCGTTCTTTTCGCCGTTCTCGGCCAGTTCCTGGTAGAAGTTCACCAGCGGGCGGGTTTGCTCCTGATACACCTCGAGGCGCTTGCGTACGGTGGCTTCCTTGTCGTCGTCGCGCTGGACCAGCTCGTCGCCGGTTTCGTCGTCCTTGCCGGGCACCTTGGGCGGGTTGTGCTTGACGTGGTAGACGCGGCCGGAGGCGGGGTGCACGCGGCGGCCGCTGAGGCGCTCGATGATTTCTTCGTCATCGACATCGATTTCCACCACGAAATCGATATTGACGCCCTCTTCCACCAGAGCCTGGGCCTGGGGGATGGTGCGCGGGAAACCGTCGAACAGGAAACCGTTCTTGCAGTCGTCCTGGGCAATGCGCTCTTTCACCAGCCCGAGAATGATGTCGTCGGATACCAGACCGCCGGCATCCATCACTTTCTTGGCTTCCAGGCCCAGGGGGGTGCCCGCTTTCACCGCGGCACGCAGCATATCGCCGGTGGAGATCTGGGGAATGGAAAATTCGTCCTTGATGAACTGCGCCTGAGTGCCCTTACCCGCACCGGGCGCGCCAAGCAGGATGACACGCATAGGATTCTCCGTTTTGCCGCGAATGGAAGGGGCGTCAGGAGCTCCCCTCGCCCGAAGGGGGGGAACTTTACCGTGCGGGTCCCCCAGGTACAAGGGCGACCTTGGTCTGGCCGCCGTGCGTCTAGGGACGGATGGTCAGGCGGGCCGCCGGACGCTGCTGCAAATCAAGAGGCACGGGCGCGGCATTGAGATTGGCCTGGTCCACGCTGGAGCCGGGGGCCGGTGTATAGCGGGCTGCCACGCGCAGCTGATCGAGCGCCTCCGGATAGGGCTGAAGCCAGTCGCCGGGGCGCAGCGTGACCTGGACCGGAAACGATTCCGCCAGGACCCGGCGGGCCGCCAGCGGCTGGCCGCCGCTCTCCCCGGCCCGGCGCAAAAACACAAACAAGGTGCCGCCTTCGGGAATATCCCCGGCCGCCACGGTGACGGTAAGGCCTTCGAGCTGTTCGCCACGCTGGCGTTGCTGTTCGGCCCGCGCCAGGCCACGACGGATCAGATCGCCGGCCTCGCCGTCGCCGTGACGGGCCAGCAGCGCGCGCCAGGAGCGCGCCGCCAGATCAAAGCGGCGCGCTTCACTGGCGGCCATTGCCTGCAGCATCAGCGCGCCGTCGTGGTTGGGGTTGTCGTCCAGCACGTGGCGTATCTGCGCCTGGGCCTCGTCGGTGAGCCGGCCGTCGGCCTGGGCGATCAGCCCCCGCGCCAGCAGCAACCGCGCGGCGGCGTCATCCGGGTCCAGCTCGAGCGCCCGGCGCGCCGCTTCCTGGGCCTGCGCCGGGGCCCCCAGCTGGTCATAAAGCAGGCCCAGCGTGTACCAGCCGGTGAGGCTCGGCTCGCGCACCAGCCGCGCCTGCAGCACCCGGGTGAGAGCGGCGGCGGAGATGTCCTGGTCCTGCTCGCCGGGCGCCTCGCCGGCGATCACGCGATCGGCCACCGGGTTATAGCGGCGCTGATCCGCCAGCCAGTCCAGGGTGTTCCGCTCCAGCCCCAGGATCAGATAGCCAAGGCCGGCCACCGCCACCACCAGCAGCGGCAACGCCAGGCCGGTGATCGGGGTCGCGGCGCCGGCCGCGCGGCTTTCCCGGCGCCACAGAAAGAAGCACACCAGCAGCGCCGCCAGCAGTACCAGACCGAGCGCAATTAACGGGCTCATTGATCGTCTTCCTCCGCTTCCCGGCTGGCACGGCGCACCAGCAGAACGATGCCCACCCCGCCCAGCAGTAACAGGGTCAGGGGCCCCACCCAGAGGATCGCGGTGCGGGGGTTGAACGGCGGCCGATAACTGACGAAATCGCCATAGCGATCAACAAAGAAAGTGACAATTTCCTCATCGCTGTGCCCTTCGCGGATCATGCGCGCCACCCGTTCCCGCATGTCCTGGGAAATTTCCGCATCGGAATCGGCGATGCTCTGATTCTGACACTTGGGGCAGCGCAATTCCTCGGTGAGGCGATGGAACCGGTCCTGCTGGGCGTCGTTGTCGAATTGATAGATGTCGATGGCCGCGCCGGCCGGCGCGCACACCAGGGTGAGTAACAGCAAAGCGAAACGCATCACGGTGTCACCCCCGGGGCCTCACCGGCCTGCTGCAGCAACGGCGCGAACTTCTCGTCCCAGACGCGCTGATTCATTTCGCCGACGTGGCGCAGCACGATTTCACCGCGCGGATTGATCAGGAAGGTTTCCGGCGCGCCATACACCCCCAGGTCCAGCCCCAGCTGCCCGTCGGCGTCGACGATCACTTCGTGGAACGGGTTGCCGTACTCGGCCAGATAATCGCGCGCCTTGGCGTCTTCGTCCTTATAGTCCAGGCCGACGATGGGGATGCCGGCGCGGGCCAGCTCCAGCAAATAGGGGTGCTCGATGTAGCAGGTCGGGCACCAGGTGCCCCAGACATTGAGCAGTTGCCAGCGCCCGGTGAGCAGCTCCTCGGTGAGCGTGCGGTCATTGAGCAGCGACGGCCGCGAGAATTCCGGCACCGGCTTGCCGGCCAGCGCCGAAGGCAACTCTTCCGGGTTCCGGCCCAGGCCGCTGGCCAGCAGCACCGCCAGCGCCACGAACGCCACCAGCGGCAGAAACACCCAGGGGTTGGTCCCTTTACTCATACACCACCTCGCCGTCGGCGTCCGCCTTGCTGCGCGTCATGGTCTTCCGGTAGCGGGCGTCGGTGAGCGCCAGCGCGCCGCCCAGCGCCATGATCAACGCGCCCAGCCAGATCCAGCGGATCATCGGCTTATGATAGATACGCACCGCCCAGGCGTCGCCGCCCAGGGGTTCGCCCAGGGCCACATAAAGATCGCGCATCAGGCCCGGGTCGATGGCCGCCTCGGTCATCACCTGGCCACTGGCGCGGTAGGTGCGTTTTTCCGGGTTCATCTCGGTAACCGCTTTCCCGTCACGGCTGACCAGGAAATGGCCCATGCGGGAATCGAAGTTGGGGCCGGCGTATTCGCTGAGGGTGTCGAACTCGAAGCGGTAAGCGCCCACTTCGGCCACGTCCCCCGGCGCCATGCGCACATCGCGCTCCACTTCGTGGAAACTGACCACGGTGACCCCGGCCACCAGCACCGCCAGGCCGCAATGGGCCAGCACCATGCCGTAATAGCCGCGACCCAGCTTACCGAGACCGCCCAGAAAGCCGCGCTGGTAGGCCAGCGAACGGCGAATCAGATCGTCGATATGCGCGAACACCAGAAACAACGCCAGCATGATCGCCAGGGTGCCCACCCAGGGCGTCTCGCCGGGCAAACGGGCGCCCAGGAAGCCGGCGATCAACGCCGCCGGCGCCAGCATCAGCATGCGCCTCAGCAGCGGCGACCCGTCCTGACGTTTCCAGTTGCTGAGCATGCCCGGCACCAGAATCGCCATCAGCACCAGGGTCAGGGGCACGAAGAAGCTGTTGAAATAAGCGGCCCGGATCGAGACCTTGATATCCAGGGCTTCGCCCAACAGCGGGTAGAGGGTGCCCATCAGTACCGCGAAGGTGGCCGTGAGCAGCATCAGATTATTGCCTAGCAGGAAGGCCTCCCGGGAGACCGGCTTGAAGCCGCCCTTGCCTTTCAGACGCCCGGCACGCAACGCGAACAAGGTGAGCGCGCCGCCTGCCACCACCACCAGGAAGCCGAGAATGAAGGCGCCCCGGCTGGGATCATTGGCGAAGGCGTGCACCGAGGTGAGCACCCCGGAGCGCACCAGGAAGGTGCCCAGCAGGCTCATGGAAAAGGTGACGATGGCCAGCAACACGGTCCAGGCGCGGAACAGGTTGCGCTTTTCGCTCACCGCCAGGGAATGGATCAGCGCGGTGCCCGCCAGCCAGGGCAGCAGGGAGGCGTTTTCCACCGGGTCCCAGAACCACCAGCCGCCCCAGCCCAGCTCGTAATAGGCCCACCAGGAGCCCAGGGCGATACCGACGGTGAGAAAGCTCCAGGCGACGGTGGTCCAGGGACGCGCCCAGCGCGCCCAGGCCGGATCCAGATTGCCCGCCAGCAGCCCGGCCACGGCGAACGCGAACGCCACGGAGAAGCCCACATAGCCCATATAAAGCATGGGCGGGTGGATGATCAGACCCGGGTCCTGAAGCAGCGGGTTAAGATCGGCGCCGTCAATCGGGAACCAGGGCAGGGAGCGGTCGAAGGGGTTGGAGGTGAACAGCATGAAGGCGAGAAAGCCCACCGCGATCATGCCCATCACCGACAGCACCCGCACCACCATGGGCAGCGGCACCTTGCGGCTGAGCAGGCCCACCAGGGCGGTCCAGCCGCCCAGCATCCAGCCCCACAGCAACAGGGAGCCCTCGTGGCCGCCCCAGATCGCGGACAGGCGGTAGCCCAGCGGCAGCTGGGAATTGCTGTGGTTGGCCACATAGGTGACCGTGAAATCGTTGATATAGAAGCTGTAGCCCAGGCAGACCATGGCCACCGTGAGCGCCAGCCATTCCAGCCAGGCCAGGGGCCGGGCGTAGCGCTGCCAGGACACCACTTGACGATACACGCCGATCAGTGGGAATACCGCCAACACCAGGGCCGCCGCCAGGGCCACCCACAGGGAGAGATGTCCAAGTTCCGCCGCCACCTTGTTCCTCCGGCTGAGTGTGCGCGCGCATCATCGGCAGATGCGGCCCGCTTTGCAAGCCCGGGGCCCCGCGCCGCCGCGGGCGGCGAGGCACCATGGACATATTTTGAGACGCTTAGCGGTCGTGCCCGACGACACCGCTCTGCTACTATGTGGCTATCATCAGGGTCGACACTGTGTTTAAAGCGTCGCCATTTTGCAGTCAAAAGGTCATCTTTCATCCATAGACTATCACCGCCGGGTTGGAACGAATCGGGCCCGATCCGTTCCATACTGAGTGAAAACAATGGATGTTCGGCACCCGCCCGGCCTGCGTGGAGTAACCAGTTTGAGCACAACGAACGTAAACAACGTGAATCCGGAAAGAAAAGCCGCCTATTCCTACGACGACCTGCTGGCGTGCGCCCACGGCCAGCTGTTCGGCCCGGGTAACGCGCGCCTGCCGCTGCCCGGCATGCTGATGCTGGACCGCATCAGCCATATCGCCGACAACGGCGGCGAGTACGGCAAGGGCGAGATCATCGCGGAGCTGGATATCCACCCGGAGTTGTGGTTTTTCGACTGCCATTTCGAGACCGACCCGGTGATGCCGGGCTGTCTGGGCCTGGACGCCACCTGGCAGTTGCTGGGTTTCTTTCTCGGCTGGCTGGGCAATCCGGGCCGCGGCCGCGCCCTGGGCGTGGGCCAGGTGAAGTTCTCCGGCCAGATTCTGCCCACCGCCAAGAAAGTCACCTACCGGATCAGTGTGAAAAGAGTGATCGCCCGTAAGCTCACTCTCGGCATCGCCGACGCCGTGGTTTCGGTGGACGGCGAGGACATTTACGAGGCCAAAGACCTGCGGGTCGGCCTGTTTACCTCGACGGAAGGGTTCTAGTGCCCGCTAATACGACAATATCACCTTGATGGAGCACCATATGCGTCGCGTCGTGATTACCGGTCTGGGAATCGTGTCCTGCCTCGGCAACGAGGCGGACCAGGTCTCCCAGGCGCTGCGGGACAGCCTCCCGGGCATCCGCTTCAAGGAAGCCTATAAGGAAATGGGCATGCGCAGTCAGATCGCAGGGACGCCGGATATCAACCTGGAAGACCACATCGACCGCAAGCCGCGCCGCTTCATGGGCGACGCCGCGGCCTACGCCTATGTGGCCATGCAGCAGGCCATCGCCGACGCCGGCCTGGAAGAGGCGGACGTCAGCAACGAGCGCAGCGGCCTGATCGCCGGCTCCGGTGGCCACTCTTCGTTCAACCAGGTGGACGCCGCCGACATCGCCCGCACCCGGGGCGTCAAGCGCGTCGGCCCCTACATGGTGCCGCGCGTGATGGCGAGCACCGTATCCGCCTGCCTGGCGACGCCGTTCAAGATCAAGGGCATCAACTACTCCATCGCCTCCGCCTGCGCCACCAGCGCCCACTGCATCGGCAACGCGGTGGAACAGATTCAGATGAACAAACAGGATCTGGTGTTCGCCGGCGGCGGCGAGGAAGAGCACTGGACCCTGAGCTGTCTGTTCGACGGCATGGGCGCCCTGTCCAGCAAGTACAACGACAGCCCGGAAACCGCCTCGCGGGCCTATGACGCCAGCCGCGACGGCTTCGTGATCGCCGGCGGCGGCGGCATGGTGGTGCTCGAAGAGCTGGAGCACGCCAAGGCGCGCGGCGCCCGAATCTACGCGGAAGTGGTCGGCTACGGCGCCACCAGCGACGGCCACGACATGGTCGCGCCCAACGGCGAAGGCGCCGCGCGCTGCATGCGCCAGGCGCTGGCCACGGTGGACGGCGAGGTGGATTACATCAACGCCCACGGCACCAGCACGCCGGTGGGCGATCTGGCCGAATTGAAAGCGATCCGTGACGTGTTCGGCGACGGCAAGGTGCCGTCGATCAGCTCCACCAAGAGCCTGTCCGGCCACAGCCTGGGCGCCGCCGGCGTTCAGGAAGCGATCTACTGCCTGCTGATGATGCGCGACGGTTTCACCGCCGGCTCCGCCAACATCAACGAGCTGGACGCGGACGCCGAGGGCCTGCCGATCCTCACCAAGAGCAACGATCGCCGCCCCGATCTGGTGCTCAGCAACAGCTTCGGCTTCGGCGGCACCAACGCCTCGCTGGCGCTCAAGCGCTGGGAATAACGCCGCTGTGAAGGAAAGTCGGGTTAGGCCGCGGGGCGTAACCCGACCTTCCGCCGTTCAGAACTTATGTTCCATCCCCACTGAGAACAGACTGCCGCTGTCGTCGGCGTCGGCGCCACCGGGATAGGTGATGGTCGCGTCGGAGGACGAAACCAGACCGTACACCTTGGTCTGCCGCCCCAGTTTGTAGTCCGCGCCGGCGGTGAGGATGTCGTCCTCATAGCCGAGATCGTCGCCGTCGAAACGACCCGCCTGTGCCTTCAACGTCACCCGTGGCAGCATTTGCCAGCCGGCGCTGAGCAGGTAGGAGGTGGCGTCGGCCCGGTCGGCGCCGGGCGCGTCCGGATCCAGCCGCAGCCGCTCAACCATCGCGCCCAGATCCAGCGCGCCCAGGGTCACGCCCAGGGTGCCGCGCATCAGTTCGCGGTCGGCGTCCACCAGCGCCGGCGGCGGCGCCGGGTTGGCCACTTCCTGGTAGCCGCTCTCGTAGGCCAGGGCCGCGTAGAGGGTCTCGCCGGCCCAGGTGGCGGACAGCCCGAAGGTGTCGGCAAGACCGTCTTTTTCCTCGGTGCCGGAGGTGTCGCCCTCGCCCGGCGCCAGTTGCGCGCGCAGCACCAGACCGCCCAGGTCGGGGCTTTTCCAGTTCAGCGTGTTGCTGTTGCGGCGCTGGCCGAAAAAGTACCCGCCGATATCGGCGGCGGTGTTGTTGAACTGGTCGACACGCCCTTCCGCCATCTTCACCGGGCTGTCGTAGCGGCCGGCGAACACATCGCCGATCACCGAGCCCAGGCCCACGAAACTGTTACGGGTGGAGAAGGTATCGCTATCGCCGTCCACGTCGTAGCCCACTTCCAATTGGTACAGCACGCTCAGCTCGCCCACTTCCAGCGGCTCGCGGCCGCGCACGCCCAGGCGTGAGCTGTTGCTTTCCAGAAACCAGCCCTCCTCCAGCGGCGAGCGCGATGCGCGCACGTCGTTGATCTGGCCGGACAGGGAGCCGTCGGGGTAGTCGGAGAGACGGTCCAGACTGACGTTCACTCGACCGTAGAATTCAGGGGCCGCTTGCGCGGTCAGTGGCGCGCCGATGGCCGCCGCCAAGGCCAGTGCCGGGGTGGCCAGCCGGGTAAATCTGTTCATGTCCCTTCTCCCTCGTTATTCGGGTTCTCGCGAAGGGTGCACTATATGACGATTTTGTGACGTCGCCAAACCGGAACAAAGCCCATTTCAGGCCTCATTTCACGGTATTGGAAACGCCCACAAAGATTCGTCACGTTTTCGTGAGGTCATTTCTCCAGCTTGGACGCGGGTCTGTGTTCTGCCCTTCCGGGAACGCTGTGAATACGTCCCTGTACGCTCCCTGTCGAACGTCCTGTTCTCCAGGGTCCCGGAAGGGCAGAACACAGACCCGCTCCAGTGGGAGATTCCACCGCTCCGGGTTATCGCTGACGCCTCACCTTTCTACGAAGCTGGAGTTTTGTGGGAGCTTGCCTTGCAAGCGAAAGGCCGGCAAAGCCGGCCGGCAGGATCC
>CAZKWA010000071.1:0-18234 GCA_964556345.1 uncultured Alcanivorax sp. | reverse complement strand
AGATCGGCGTTAAGAGCGTCAGTAAAGATCGGTTTCGTCCCGGCTGGCGGTGAGCTCTTCGTAACCGTTGTCGGTGACCGCCAGGGTGTGTTCCCACTGGGCGGACAATTTGCGGTCCTTGGTGACCACGGTCCAGCCGTCCGGCAGCACCTTGTTGGCGGCCTTGCCGGCGTTGATCATCGGTTCGATGGTGAACACCATGCCTTCCTGGAGTTCCAGGCCGGTGCCGGGCTTGCCGTAGTGGAGCACCTGGGGGTCTTCGTGGAACACCTGCCCGATGCCATGCCCGCAGTACTCGCGCACCACCGAGAAACGCTCGGATTCCGCCAGCTTCTGGATGGCGTGCCCGATGTCGCCCAGGCGCACGCCGGGCCGCACCATCTTGATGCCGGCCAGCATGCACTGGCGGGTGGTGTCGACCAGGCGCTGGGCCAGCACGGAGGGCTCGCCCACGTAGTACATCTTGCTGGTGTCGCCGTGCCAGCCGTCCTTGATCACGGTGACGTCGATATTGAGGATGTCGCCCTTCTTGAGCACCTTCTTCTCGTTGGGAATCCCGTGGCAGATCACATTATTCACCGATGTGCATACCGATTTCGGGAAGCCCCGGTAGCCCAGGCAGGCGGGGATGGCGTTCTGCGTGTTGACGATGTGGTCGTGGCAGATACGGTCCAGTTCCTCGGTGGTGACCCCGGGCTGGACGTGCTCGCCGATCATCTCCAGGACTTCGGCGGCCAGGCGGCCCGCTTCGCGCATTTTCGCGATGTCTTCCGGGGTTTTTATGGTGACGTTCATGTTGATCAGGGAAACTCCAGCGTTTTCAGTGTCTTGGGCGGCAAAAGCGGGGGCGGGGCGGTGGCTTGTATACCGCTTTTCCGTTGCCCGGCAGGGGCGCTTGTGGTATAAAGCGCGCGCCTTTGTCGCTCATGGGCGGTGCAACATTGTACCCGCTCGGTGTCGGCGAAGGGAAATCACACACACGTTCCGTCACATGGCCCTGGGTGCCTTCCTGCTTGTTCACTGTCACCGCGACGAAAGCGCGGCGGCACAGAGTAGAGAGGGTTGGGTCATGCGGGAATCGTGGAGGCCTAACCCAATTTGGAGAAAAACCATGTCCAGCGTAACGATGCGCGATATGCTGAAAGCCGGTGTCCATTTCGGTCACCAGACCCGTTACTGGAACCCCAAGATGAAGCCGTTCATCTTCGGTGCTCGTAACAAGATTCACATCATCAACCTGGAAACCACCCTGCCTCTGTTCAACGACGCCCTGGCGTTCCTGAACAAGCTGGCGGCCAGCAACAACAAGATCCTGTTCGTCGGCACCAAGCGCGCCGCTCAGAACGCGGTCCGTGAAGAAGCCAAGCGTTGCGGCATGCCGTACGTGGATCACCGTTGGCTGGGCGGCATGCTCACCAACTGGAAGACCATCCGCCAGTCCATCAAGCGTCTGCGCGACCTGGAAGCCCAGGAGCAGGACGGCACCCTCGGCAAACTGACCAAGAAAGAGCACCTGATGCGTCAGCGCGAAATGGAGAAGCTGGAACGCTCCATCGGCGGCATTAAGGACATGGGCGGTCTGCCGGACGCGCTGTTCGTGGTGGACGTGGATCACGAGGACATCGCCGTCCAGGAAGCCCGCAAGCTGGGTATCCCGGTGGTTGCCGTGGTCGACACCAACTCCAACCCGGACGAAGTGGATTACGTGATCCCGGGCAACGACGACGCCATCCGCGCCATCCAGCTGTACGTGAAAGCGGCCGCTGACGCGATCATGGAAGGCCGCGAGTACGCCCAGACCCAGTCCGGTGGCGACAGCGAGTTCGTTGAAGTCGAGGAATCCGAAGGCGAAAAAGCCGAGGGTTGATGACGCCGGGGCGGGCGCGGCCCGCCCCGACACCGGGGCACCCCCCGATTCAAAGATTTAAAGAGGTAAGCATGGCTGCTGTAACTGCTTCAATGGTTAAAGAGCTCCGCGAGCGCACCGGTCTCGGCATGATGGAGTGCAAGAAAGCACTGGTCGGCGCCGAGGGCGACATTGAGCGCGCGATCGACGACCTGCGTAAATCCGGCCAGGCGAAAGCCGCCAAGAAAGCCGGTCGTACCGCCGCCGAAGGCGTGGTGGTGGTGGCCACCACCGAAGACCGCAAGCGCGCGGTGATGGTGGAAATCAACTCCGAAACCGACTTCGTGGCCCGTGACGACAACTTCCTGGGCTTCGCGGACAAGGTGGCCAAGGCCGCCCTGGACGCCGACGAAGTGGACGCCGCCAAGATCGTGGCCCTGAGCCTGGAAGACGGCTCCACCGTGGAACAGGCGCGCGAATCACTGGTCCAGAAAATCGGTGAAAACATCCAGGTGCGCCGCGCGGTGCGTCTGAACGCCACCGACGGCGTGGTCGGTTCCTACGTGCACGGCGGCAAGATCGGCGTGCTCACCGCGCTGTCCGGCGGCGAGCCGGAGCTGGCCAAGGACGTGTGCATGCACGTGGCCGCCGTGGCGCCGATGGTGGTGAATGCCGAGAACGTGCCCGAGGACGTGCTGGAGAAAGAGCGTGAGATCATCCGCGCCCAGCCGGACATGGAAGGCAAGCCCGCCGAGATCGTCGAGAAGATGGTCGGTGGCCGCATCAATAAGTTCCTGAAGGAAGTCAGCCTGACCGACCAGCCCTTCGTGAAGGACCCCAACACCACCGTGGGCAAGCTGGTTAAAGACGCCGGCGCCGAAGTGCTGGCGTTCGAACGCCTGGTGGTCGGTGAAGGCATCGAGAAGGAAGAAGTGGACTTCGCCGCCGAAGTCATGGCACAGGCAAAAGGCTGAGCGCCTTCTGTGCCCGTAGCACCAGGAACGCCTTGTTGGCCTGACCAGCAAGGCGTTTTTTTCGACTTGCATCCTGCCTCCGGCGGGGTAGTGTGCTGAATGGATTGAAATGAACGGCGGGTATTCATGAGTGGCGGAGATCAAGAGATGGCCAAGAACAAGGAGCGCTCGCCGCGCTACAACCGTATTCTGCTGAAACTGAGCGGTGAGGCGCTGGCGGGCGAAGAGGGGTTCGGAATCGATCCCCGGGTGCTGGACACCCTGTCATTGGAAATCGGCCAGCTGGTGGGCATCGGCGTTCAGGTCGGCCTGGTGGTCGGCGGCGGCAACCTGTTCCGCGGCGCGGCGCTGCAAACCGCCGGCCTGGACCGGGTGGCCGGGGACCACATGGGCATGCTGGCCACGGTGATGAACGGTCTCGCCCTGCGTGACGCTCTGGAGCGGTCCAATATCCGCACCCGGCTGATGTCGGCCATTCCCATGAGCGGCATCGTGGAGCATTATGACCACCGCAACGCCAATCGGCACTTGAAGAACGGCGAAGTGGTGATTTTCTGTGCCGGTACCGGCAATCCGTTTTTCACCACGGATTCCGCGGCCTGCCTGCGCGGAATCGAGATCAGCGCTGACGTGGTGCTCAAGGCCACCAAGGTGGACGGCGTCTACAACGACGACCCGGTGACGAACCCCCAGGCCGAGAAGTACGATCATCTCACCTACGACGAGGTGATCGACCGCAAGCTCGGGGTGATGGATCTGACCGCCATCTGCCTGTGCCGTGACCACGGCATGCCGCTGCGAGTGTTTAATATGAACAAGCAGGGCGCGCTGCTCGGCCTGATGCTGGGCGGCAACGAAGGCACCCTGGTTGAGGCTGACAAAGAAGGCGAGGAATAAAGGTGATCGAGGACATTAGGAAAGACGCCCAGTCGCGCATGAAAAAGAGTCTGGAATCGCTCGACGTGGCGCTCAAGCGGGTCCGTACCGGCCGCGCGCATCCGAGCCTGCTGGACGGGGTGACGGTGGCCTACTACGGCTCGCCGACGCCACTCAGCCAGCTGGCCAACATTTCCGTGGAAGAGGGCCGCACCCTGGTGGTGTCGCCGTTCGACCGCTCCCTGGTGCCGGATGTCGAAAAAGCGATCATGACCTCCGATCTGGGGCTCAATCCCTCCACCGCCGGCACGGTTATCCGTTTGCCGCTGCCGCCGCTCACCGAGGAAACCCGCAAGGACCTGGTGAAAGTGGTGCGCTCGGAAGTCGAGCACGCCCGGGTGGCGATCCGCAATATCCGCCGTGACGCCAACGGCGACCTGAAGGATCTGCTCAAGGAGAAGGAAATCTCCGAGGACGAAGCCCGCCACGGCGAAGAGCTGATCCAGCAGCTGACCGATAAAAGCGTGGCCGAAGCCGACGCCATGCTCAAAGCCAAGGAAGAGGAGTTGATGACGGTGTAAGCCGTGGGGCACCCCGGTGCCCCCAGCCGTTGTCCAAACACACTGTACGGGTGAATTCGGGATGCGGTCGCCACCGCAGCCCGATGTTTTTTTATGGAAGACAGTAAAGCCGACTCCTCCGCCCCCGATATCGACTCCCACCAGGGCGCCGTACCCCGCCATGTGGCCATCATCATGGATGGCAATAATCGCTGGGCGCGGCGCCGTGGACTGCCCGGCGTGGAAGGCCACCGGGCCGGTGAGAAGGCCGTGCAAACGGTGATCCGCCAGGCCGCCCGGCGCGGCGTGGCGGTGATCACCCTGTTCGCCTTCAGTTCCGAGAACTGGCGCCGTCCGCCGGAAGAAGTGAACCACCTGATGAGCCTGTTCGTGCGTGCCTTGGGCGAGCGCGTCGACGAGTTGCACGAAAACGGCGTGCGCCTTCGGTTTATCGGCGAGCGCGCTGCCTTTGGCGACGACCTGCGCCGGGGTATGGCCGACGCCGAGCGGCGCACCGCCGACAATAAGCGCATGACCGTGGTGGTGGCGGTAAACTACGGCGGACAGTGGGATCTGGCCCGGGCCGCCGCCGAGCTGGCCCGCCGGGTGCGTGACGGTGAGCTGCCCCTGGAGGGGGTGGACGCGGACGCACTGGGCAAGCAGGTCAGCATGGCGGACCTGCCGCCGCCGGACCTGCTGATCCGCACCGGCGGTGAACAGCGCCTGAGCAATTTTTTGCTCTGGCAGGCCGCGTACAGTGAATTTTATTTTACCCCGTTGCTGTGGCCGGATTTCGACGTCGACGCTTTTGACGCGGCCCTGGCGGATTACGCCGGCCGCCAGCGTCGCTTCGGCCGTTCCGGGGAAGAGGTGGAGCGCCTCAAGGGAGAACAATAATGCTTAAATTGCGGGTGATCACCGCTCTGGCCCTGTTGCCGGTCGTGCTCGGCGCGGTATTCGGGCTGGAGCGGGGCCCCTTCGCCCTGGTGGCGGGCGCGTTTTTCCTGATCGGCGGCTGGGAATGGTCGGCGATGATGGCGCGTTTTTCACTGGCGGCGCGGTTGCTGTGGTGCGTCTCGCTGGCGCTGCTGATGCTGGGTGCTGAGATGTTCCGTCCAGCCTGGGTCTTGAACACGCTGCCGCTGTGGTGGCTGCTGGCCCTGGTGGCGGTGCTCGGCTACCCGCGCACCGCGGCGCACTGGTTCCGCCCGGCGGTGCTGGTGCCGGTGGGCTGGCTGTTGCTGGTGCCGGCCTGGATGGCGGTGGTGGAGCTTCAGGATAACGGCGCGCTGGGCCTGGCCGGCCCCTGGGCGTTGCTGTTCGTGCTGGTCTGGGTGTGGGCGGCGGACACCGGCGCCTACTTTGCCGGCCGCGCCTTCGGGCGCCATAAGCTGGCGCCGGCGGTGAGCCCGGGTAAAACCGTGGAAGGGCTGCTCGGCGGCGTGGCGCTGGCGCTGGTGGTGGTGGCCGCGGTGTTCTACACCGGCTGGCTGGACGCCTCGCTGCCAGAGCTGATGGTGGTGGCGCTGCTGACCGTGCTGGCCTCGGTGCTCGGCGATCTGTTCGAGAGCATGGCCAAGCGCCAGCGCGGCATCAAGGACAGCGGCACCGTACTGCCCGGGCACGGCGGCATGCTGGACCGCATCGACAGCGTCACCGCGGCGCTGCCCGTGGCACTGGCGGGGCTGAACTGGTTCGCCCTCCCGGGAGGCACCTTTTAATGACGGACCGCAGCGTGGAAACGGTCACTATTCTCGGCGCCACTGGCAGTATCGGCCAGCAGACGCTGGACGTGCTGGCGCGGCACCCGGAGCGTTACCGGGTGCTGGGCCTCACCGCCGGCCATCGCTGGCGGGAACTGGCCGAGCATTGCCTGACCTGGCGGCCGCGCTTTGCGGCCCTGGCCGACGAGCAGGCCGCGGCGTTGCTCCGGAACCATCTTCGCGAGGCCGGGTCTGAGACCCAGGTCCTGGCCGGTCACGCCGGCGTGACCGAAGTGGCGGCGCTGCGGGACGCGGACACCGTGGTCGCGGCTATCGTCGGCGCCGCCGGGGTGCGGCCGACACAGGCGGCGGTGGAGGCGGGCAAGAGGATTCTGCTCGCCAATAAAGAGACCCTGGTGGTCACCGGCGCGCTGTTCATGGACGCGGTGAAACGCCACGGTGCCACGCTGTTGCCGGTGGATTCGGAGCACAACGCGATTTTTCAGTGCCTGCCCGCCGACGGCGTCGGGCCGGGGGTGCGACGCCTGCTGTTGACCGCGTCCGGCGGGCCGTTTCTCGGCTGGACCCGGGAACAGCTCACCGGGGTGACGCCGGAACAGGCGGTCTGCCATCCCAACTGGGATATGGGACCGAAGATTTCAGTGGATTCCGCCACTCTGATGAACAAGGGGCTGGAATACATCGAGGCGTGCTGGCTGTTCGATGTGCCGCCGCAACGCATCGAGGTGGTGATTCACCCGCAGAGCGTGGTGCATTCCATGGTCGAGTACCTGGACGGCTCGGTGCTGGCGCAGATGGGGACACCGGACATGCGCACGCCCATCGCCTGCGCGCTGTCCTGGCCGGAGCGCATTGAATCCGGGGCGTCGCGCCTGGATTTCAGCACCCTGGCGGGGCTCGATTTCCGGGCCCCGGACAACCACGCCTTCCCCTGCCTGGGTCTGGCCCGGCAGGCGATGGAAGAGGGCGGCGCCGCCACCGCGGTCCTCAACGCCGCCAACGAAGAGGCGGTGGCCGCGTTTCTCGACCGGCGCCTGGGCTTCAACGCCATTGCGGGCGTGGTGGAGGAAACCTTGCAACGCACGCCGTCCTCGCGGTGCGCCGACGTGGATTCGGTGATGGACGTGGACACCCGCGCCAGAGTGCTGGCCCGGGAGCTTATCAGGGAGTGGGCATGCTGACGGTGCTGGCCTTTGTAGTCACCATTGTGGTCATAGTGGCCTTCCATGAGTGGGGGCACTTCCTGGCCATGCGTGCGTTCGGCGTCCGCGTGCTCACCTTCTCCGTGGGTTTCGGCCCGCGGATCGCCCGTTTCACCGACAAAAAAGGCACCGACTGGGTGATCAGCGCGATCCCCCTGGGGGGCTTCGTCAAACCGCTCGACCGCCGCGATTCGGAAATGCCGCCGGACGCCAATCCGGACGAAGAGTTTTCCGGCAAGCCGGCCTGGCAGCGGGTCATCACCTACGCCGCCGGCCCGGTCTTCAATTTTATTCTCGCCTTTATTATCTACTGGCTGCTGATGATGAGCGTGGGCCAGCGCGACGCCCTGGCCGTGGTCGGCGTGCCGGCGCCGGATTCGCCCGCCGCCGAGGCCGGCTTCCAGCCCGGCGATCAATGGCTGGCGGTCAACGGCAAGCCGGTGGAGGGCTGGCAGGACGCGGTCAGCGAGCTGGTGCTGTACCTGGGCGAGGACGAGCCGGTCACCGTGCGGGTGCGCCAGTCCGGCGGCGCCACCGCCGAGCGCCGCCTGCCGCTGGCGGCCTGGTCCGAGGATCCGGAGCAGTCGCCGCTGACCGCGCTGGGGCTGCGCCCGGCGGTGCTGATCGGCGAGGTGGCGGAAGACAGCGGCGCGGTGCGCTCCGGCATTCGCCCCGGCGATCTGGTACTGTCCACCGCCGGCGAGCCGGTCACCGGCTGGGGCCCCTGGAGCGAGCAATTGCGCGCCAGCCCCGGCGAGGAACTGCCAGCGCGGGTGCTGCGCGACGGGCAGATCGTCGATCTCACCCTTTATCCGCAACCGGTGGAACGGGACGGCGCCATCGTCGGTCAATTGGGGGTGGGCTCCGGCGGCGTGGTGGAGCACACTTACAACCCGCTGGCGGCGGTGGGCGCCGCCGGCGACCGGTTCGGCCAGCAGGTGAACGTGATCGTGACCAGCGTGGCAAAACTGGCCACCGGCCATTTGCCGCTGGAAAGCCTCGGCGGCCCGGTGACCATCGCCCAGGTGGCGGGTGACAGCGCCGCCCTGGGCGTCGCCAGTTTTCTTATGCTGTTGGCTTACCTGAGCATTACTCTGGGGGTCATCAACCTGCTGCCGATACCGATGCTGGACGGCGGCTGGATTCTCTTCGGCATCATTGAAATGATTCGCGGGCGCAGCCTGCCCGAGCGGTTCATCATCGCCGCTCAGGGTGTCGGTTTGACGCTGGTGGTCAGTTTCATGTTGTTGGCCATCTATAACGACCTGGTGCGACAGTTTTCATGAATTTCGGAAACACCACTAAAACCCTGCTCAGCGGGGCCCTGACCCTGGTTCTCATCCTCTCGCCGATCTCCGTCGGCGCGCAAAGCGGCGCTGGCGCCTTGCCCTTCCAGGTGCGCGACATCCGCGTCGAGGGGCTGCAGCGGATACCGGTGGAGCGGGTCTACGCGGAGTTGCCGATTCAACCCGGCGACACCATTACCCGTGACGACGTGGTGCAGGCGGTCAAGCGCCTGTTCGCCACCGGCGACTACGAGGACGTGCAGCTCGGCCGGGACGGCGACGAGCTGGTGGTGGTGGTGGCCGAGCGCCCCAGCATCGCGCGCATCGACCTGGACGGTAACAAGCAGATCGAGGAGGAGGACCTGCGCAAGGGCCTCACCCAGGCCGGCCTGGCGGAAGGCGAAGTGTTCCAGCGCTCCACGCTGGAGGCGATTTCCGGCGAGCTGGAGCGCCAGTACATCGCCCAGGGGCGTTACGGGGCCGATATCAGCACCGAGGTGGTGCCCCTGCCGCGCAACCGGGTGGCGCTGGATATTCAAATTTACGAAGGCAAGGCCGCGCGCATCAGCGACATCAACGTGGTCGGCAACACCGTGTTCAGCGACGAGGAACTGCTCGAGGATTTCGAGCTCAGCTCGTCGCATTTCTGGTCGTTCATCAAGGGCGACGACAAGTATTCCCGCCAGCGCCTGGCCGGCGACCTGGAGCGTCTGCGTTCCTATTATCTGGACCGTGGCTACATCAACTTCTCGATTGAATCCACCCAGGTGTCGGTGACGCCGGATCGCGAGCGGGTGCTGATTACCGTCAATGTGGCGGAAGGCGACCAGTTCCGCGTCAACGACGTGAAGCTGTCCGGTGATCTGGTGGTGGATGAAAGCGAGCTGCAGCCGCTGCTGGTGATCCAGGAAGGCCAGGTGTTCAGCCAGCAACTGGTCACCTACACCAGTGATCTGATCAAGCGCCGCCTGGGCAACGAGGGTTACACCTTCGCCGAGGTGCGCGGCGTGGAGCAGGAAACCGGCGACGGCAACACCGTTGACGTGACCTTCTTCGTGGACCCGGGCCGGCGCGTCTACGTGCGCCGCCTGAGCTTCGTCGGCAACGCCAAAACCGAAGACGAAGTGCTGCGCCGTGAAATGCGTCAGTTCGAGGACGCCCCGGCCAACACCTCGTTGATTGATTTATCCCGCGAACGTCTGCAGCGTCTCGGTTACTTCAGCAATGTGCAGGCGGATACCGAGCGCGTGCCGGGCTCCGAGGACCTGGTGGACGTGGAGTACGAGGTGGAAGAACAACCTTCCGGCTCGATCGGCGCCAACATCGGCTATTCCGACGCCTCCGGCGCGATCTTCGGCGCCAACGTCAGCCAGAACAACTTCCGGGGCACCGGCAACCGGGTGTCCTTCTCCCTGAGCCGCAGTGCGATTCGTGATTCCTACAGCTTCTCGCACTACAACCCTTACTACACCCTGGACGGCGTGAGCCGTGGCTTCAGCCTGTTCCATTCCGAAATCGACTTTGACGAAACGCGGATTTCCTCCTACGCCGCCGACCGTTCCGGTGGCTCGGTGACCTTCGGTTACCCGATCTCGGAATATTCCCGTCTGAGTTTCGGCGGCACTTTCGAGCGCACCGACGTGCAGAGCGGCGATTACATCGCCGTCGCCATTGACGACTTCCTGCAGCGCGAAGGGGAGGAGTTCGACGAGTTCAAGTTCAACGCCTCGCTGCGCACCAGCACGCTCAACCGGGGCATCCTGCCGGACCGTGGCTGGGCCAGCACCTTTAATGTGGAAGCGGCGGTACCCGGCTCCGATTACCTGTTCTACAAAGCCAGCTGGGACGGTGAGAAATACTTCCCGATCAGCCGCAACTGGACGTTGCGCACGCGCGGCGAAGTGGCTTACGGCGACGGCTACGGCGACGACAACGGCCTGCCGTTCTTCGAGAATTATTATTCCGGGGGCATCGGTTCGGTGCGCGGCTTCGAGTCCCGCTCCCTGGGGCCGCGCTCACCGGCACTGTTCTACGCCAATTCGTCGACCAACGATCCCGATCCCGACCCGATTGGTGGTAACCTGCTCACCGAAGCCAGTATCGAGCTGATTTTCCCGACGCCGTTCGCGCCGGAATCGCGCAGCATCCGTACCTTCCTGTTCGTCGACGCGGGTAACGTGTTTGAAACCCGCCAACAGGATATCATGCAGGACTTCGACGCCACCGAGCTGCGTTCCTCCGTGGGCATCGGCTTGAGCTGGCTGACCGCCATCGGTCCGCTCAGCTTTAATCTGGCGACGCCTATTAATGATGAATCCGGTGACGACACGGAAGTGTTCCAGTTCTCCCTGGGACAAACATTCTAGGAGTTGATGATGAAAAAATATTTGCTTGCTGTTTTATTGACACTGCCTCTCCTGGCCCAGGCCGAAGGCCGTACCGGGGTGGTTGATCCGATCGGGGCCCTGCAGGAGGCCAAGGAGTTCCAGGACCGTTTCGGTAAGCTGGAAGCCTCTTTGAAGGACGAGCAGAGCCGCCTTGACCGCCTTGGCGGCGAGGTGGAAAGCCTGCGCGGTCGCCTTGAAAAAGAAGGCATGACCATGAGCGAGGACGAGCGCGAGCAACTGCAGACCCAGGGTCAGCAGAAGATGATCGAGCTGCAGAATCTGCGTCAGTCCGCGCAGCGCAAGCTGAACAAAGGCCAGCAGGAAATTCTTCAGGTGATGGAACCCAAGCTCAAGCAGGCGGTGGAAACCGTGGCCGAGCGGGAAAACCTGGACATGGTGCTGAACGCCCAGGCGGTGGTCTATGTGAAGTCCGACATGGACATCACCGAGGCCGTGACCAAACAACTGAATTCCATGAAGTAAGCGGATGCCAGTGATAGCACCGAAGTCGGTCAGCCTGGACGTTCTCGCCCGTGAACTGGACGCCGAGCTGCACGGCCCCGGGGACCTCGAGGTCACCGGGCTGGGCACGCTGGGCGCGGCCGGACCCCGGCAGCTCACCTTCCTCGCCAACCCCCGTTACCGCGCGCACCTGGAAAACAGCCAGGCCGGCGCCGTGCTGATCCGCGCCGATCAGCTGGAAATCTGTCCGGTGGCGGCGCTGGTGGTGAAGGACCCCTACCTGGCGTACGCCAAGGCCAGCCACTTCTTCGATACCGCGCCGGCGCCGGCCGCCGGCGTGCATGCGGCGGCCTGCGTGGCCGACGACGCCGTGGTGCCCGCTTCCGCGTCGGTGGGGCCCAACACGGTGATCGAGGCCGGCGTGGTGCTGGGCGAGGGCGTGGTGATCGGCGCCAACAGCGTGGTGGGCGCCGGCAGCAGCCTGGGCGAGGGCTGTCGAATCTGGCCAAATGTTACAATTTACCATGGTGTCCACATTGGGCCGCGCACTATCATACACGCCAATTGCGTACTGGGCGCCGACGGCTTCGGCTTCGCGCCCAGCGCGTCCGGCTGGCGTAAGATCGCCCAGGTGGGTGGCGTGCGCATCGGCGCCGACGTGGAAATCGGCGCCGGCACCACCGTGGACCGGGGTGCGATCGAAGACACGGTGATCGGCAACGGCGTGATTCTGGACAACCAGATCCAGGTGGCGCACAACGTGGTCATCGGCGATCACACCGCGGTGGCCGGCAAGGTCGGCATCGCGGGCAGCAGCCGCATCGGTGCGTATTGCATGATCGGCGGCGCCGCGGGGATCTCCGGGCATCTGGAGATCTGCGACAAAGTGCAGATCCTCGGCATGTCGCTGGTGTCGCGCTCGATCACCGAACCGGGCACCTACGGGTCGGCCTTGCCGGTGGACAAACAGGACCGTTATCGCCGTAACGTGGCCCGTTTCCGGCATCTGGATGAACTCTACCGCCGGGTCCTCAAGCTGGAACGCGACGCCGATTAGATCGGCCGCGGGCGGCGACCAGCGTCACTTTTGGAAAACACAATCATGATGGATATCCATGAGGTCAGGGAATACCTGCCTCACCGCTACCCTTTTTTGCTGGTGGACCGCGTGGTTTCGGTCGAGCCCGGCAAACGCATCGAAGCCTATAAGAACGTTTCCATCAACGAACCGTTCTTTAACGGTCACTTCCCCGAAGAGCCGATCATGCCCGGTGTGCTGATCGTCGAGGCACTGGCCCAGGCGGCCGGTATTCTGGGTTTCGTGACCGCCAACAAGAGGCCTTCCGACGGCTTTATCTATTTGCTGGTGGGCACCGACAAGGCCCGCTTCAAGCGGCCGGTGGTGCCCGGCGACCGGCTCACGCTGCACGCCGAGTGGCTTTCCCTGCGCCGCAACATCGCCAAGTTTTCCTGTCGCGCGGAAGTGGACGGTAAAGTGGTGGCGGTTTCCGATCTGCTGGTGGCCGAAAAGCGCAGCTGACCGGTTGCCGGGCCGTCGCCGTCGGCGGCGGCCTCGCGTATACTCCAGCACAACAAAACGCCACACAAAAACGCCAGGGCAAAAGCGCAAAACAATGACTCACCCCGCAGCGATTCATCCCACAGCCATTATCGATCCGACGGCGGAGCTGGACCACGACGTTCAGGTCGGTCCTTACTCCATCATCGGGCCCCGGGTGCGCATCGGCGCGGGGACCGTGGTCGGACCGCATGTGGTGATCAACGGCCCCACCGTGATCGGCAAGAACAACCGCATTTTCCAGTTCGCGTCCGTGGGCGAGGACTGCCAGGACAAGAAGTACAAGGGCGAACCGACCCGCCTGGAAATCGGTGACAACAACGTGATCCGCGAGCATTGCAGCATTCATCGCGGCACCGTGCAGGATCAGAGCCTGACCCGCATCGGCGATAACAATCTGCTGATGGCCACCGTGCACGTGGCGCACGATTGCATGATCGGCAACGACAATATTTTCGCCAACACCACCGGCATCGCCGGCCATGTGCACATCGGCGACGGCGTGATCCTCGGCGGCATGACCGGCGTGCATCAGTTCTGCCGCATTGGCTCCTACGCCATGACCGCCGGGTGCAGCCTGGTGCTCAAGGACATTCCCGCCTTCGTGATGGTCAGCGGCAACCCGGCCGGCGCGCGCAGCATGAACTTCGAGGGCATGCGGCGGCGCGGCTGGGACGCGGACGTGGTGGCCACCCTGCGGCGCGCCTACAAAACCGTCTACCGCCAGGGTCTGACCCTGGAGCAGGCCCTGGCCGAGCTTGAGCCGCAGGTGGAGGCTTGCCCGCAATTGGCCATGTTCGTCGACTCCCTGCGCGCGTCGGAGCGCGGCATTACCCGCTGATAGGGCGCTGCTATGAACTCCTCTCCGGCGCCCCTGATTGCTGTGATTGCCGGCGAGGCGTCCGGGGACCTGCTCGGCGCCGGTCTGATCGACGCCCTGCGCCAGCGATTCCCCGGCGCCCGCTTTATCGGCGTGGGCGGCGACAACATGGCCGCCGCCGGCCAGCGCTCCCTGTTCCCGATGGAAAAACTGTCCGTCATGGGCATCACCGAGGTGATCGCCCATCTGCCGGAACTGTTCCGCCTGCGCCGCCAACTGGTGGACGATCTGCTGGCGCGCCGCCCCGACGTGGTGATCACCATTGATTCCCCGGATTTCACCCTGGGCGTGGCCAAACGGGCCCATGCCGCCGGCCTGAAAACCGTCCACTATGTGAGTCCGTCGGTGTGGGCCTGGCGCCAGGGCCGGGTCAAGGGCATCCGCCGGGACATCGATCTGATGCTGACCCTGTTTCCGTTCGAGGCGCGCTTTTACGAGGAACACGGGGTGCCGGTGGCGTTCGTCGGCCACCCGCTGGCGGATATGATTGATCTGACGGTGGACGCCAACGCCGCCCGGGCGGCGCTGGGGCTGGCCGCCGAAGGCCCGTTGCTGGCCGTCCTGCCCGGCAGCCGGGGCGGCGAAGTGGCCCAGCTGATGCCCGAATTCCTGGACGCCATGCAGCGTTTGCACCGGGACCGCCCGGCGCTGCGTTTCGTGATCCCCGCCGCCAACGCCGCCCGCGGCGAACAGATTCGCGCCGCGCTGGCCGCCGCGCCGGCGCTGCCGGTCACCGTCACCGACGGCCACGGCCGCACCGCCATGGCCGCCGCCGATGTGGTGATGATGGCGTCCGGCACCGCCACCCTGGAAGGCCTGTTGCTGAAAAAGCCCATGGTGGTGGGCTACCGGCTGGGCGCGGTGACCTACGCCATCGTCTCGCGGCTGGTGAAAAGCGAGCATGTGGCGCTGCCCAACCTGCTGTGCCGCAAACGCCTGGTGCCGGAACTGGTGCAGGACGCTTTCACCGGCGCCGCCCTGGCCGAGGCGGCCCAGGTCTGGTTTGATAACCCGGAGCGGGTGGCCGCCCTGCGGGCGGACTTCACCCGCGTCCATGAGCAACTGCGTGGCGGCGCCAGCGACAAGGCCGCGGACGCCATCGCCGCGCTGCTGGCGCCGACGACGGGGGCCCACTGATCATGCGAGATCCGTTCGCCGAATACGCGCTCGCCGACCCCTTTATTCCGTCGGCGTTCGACTGTTTCCCGGGCATGCACCTGGCCGGGGTCGACGAAGTAGGGCGGGGCCCCCTGGTGGGGGCGGTGGTCACCGCCGCCGTGGTGCTGGACCCGGACCGGCCAATCGCCGGCCTGGCGGACTCCAAGACCCTCACCCCCCGGCGCCGGGAGGCCCTGGCGGAGGCGATACGCGAGCAGGCGCTGGGCTGGGCCCTGGGCCGCGCCGAGCCGGCGGAAATCGACCGCCTGAACATTTATCATGCCACCCATCTGGCCATGGTGCGCGCCGTGGAGGCGCTGGCCGTGCGGGTCGACGCGGTGCTGGTGGACGGCAACCGCGGGCCGCGCTTCGCCTGCCCGTCGCAGCCGGTGGTCAAAGGCGACGGCCGGGTGCCGGCCATCGGCGCCGCCTCGATTCTCGCCAAGGTGGCCCGCGACCGCGAGATGGTGGCCTTGCATGAACGCCACCCCGAATATGGCTTCGACCGCCACAAGGGGTACCCCACCAAGGTGCACCTGGCGGCCTTGAAATCCCACGGTCCGCTGCCGTATCACCGCCGTTCTTTCGGGCCGGTGGCGGCGTTGCTGACAGGAGCTGGACGTGACTGATCCCCGCTTTGTACACCTGCGCGTGCACACCGACTATTCCCTCGCCGACGGGGTGGTGCGCGTCAAGGAACTGATCAAGGCCTGCGTTGAGCAACGCATGCCGGCGGTGGCGGTGACCGACGAGAACAACCTGTTCGCGCTGATCAAGTTCTACTCCGGTGCCATGGGCGCCGGGGTCAAGCCGCTGATGGGCGCCGACCTCTGGGTGCAGGCGGACGACCCGGAGGACGCCCCGTACTACCTGTGCTGCCTGGTACAGAACGAAACCGGCTACCGCAATCTCACCCTGTTGATCAGCCGTGCCTGGCAGAGCAATCAGCACCGGGGCCGGGCGATGATCCGCCGCGACTGGCTGATGGAG
The DNA here is from genome assembly GCA_964556345.1 of uncultured Alcanivorax sp. Taxonomy (GTDB): domain Bacteria; phylum Pseudomonadota; class Gammaproteobacteria; order Pseudomonadales; family Alcanivoracaceae; genus Alloalcanivorax. Next base: position 2,310 of record CAZKWA010000071.1, on the reverse strand, counting down.
CTCAACGAAGGGCTGATTCTGCTGTCCGCCGCCCGGGCCGGGGACGTGGGTCGGTTGTTGGTTTCCGACAAGACCGCCGAGGCGGCGGAGCGGGCCCGGCAGTACCAGCAGGTCTTTGGCGACCGCTTCTACCTGGAGGTGCAGCGCACCGAACGCCCGGGCGATGAACACTGCCTGCACGCCACCGTGGCCCTGGCCGCGGAACTGGGCATCCCGGTGGTGGCCACCAACGATGTGCGCTTTATCGACCGCGACGATTTCGAAGCCCACGAGGCGCGGGTGTGCATCCACGACGGCACCACCCTGGACGATCCGCGCCGGGCGAGGAAGTATTCCGAGCAGCAGTACCTGAAATCCGCCGACGAAATGGTCGAGCTGTTTTCCGATTTGCCGGAGGCCCTGGAAAACACCGTCGAAATCGCGCGGCGTTGCACCCTGGACATCCGGCTCGGGGAGAACTTCCTGCCGGAGTTCCCGATCCCCGAAGGGCTCACCCTGGAGCAGTACTTTGAAAAAGTCGCCCAGGAAGGGCTGGAAAAACGCCTCGCCGACATTCTCGACCCGGCCGCGCCGGATTACGCCGAGCGGCGCGCCGAGTACGACCAGCGTCTCCAGTTCGAGCTGGGCATCATCAACCAGATGGGGTTCCCCGGCTACTTTCTGATCGTCGCCGACTTTATCCGCTGGGGTAAGCAGCACCAGGTGCCGGTGGGCCCGGGGCGGGGTTCCGGCGCCGGCTCCCTGGTGGCCTACGCCATGGACATCACCGACCTGGACCCGATCCAGTACGACCTGCTGTTCGAGCGCTTTCTCAACCCGGAACGGGTCTCCATGCCCGACTTCGACGTTGACTTCTGCATGGAGAAGCGCGACCGCGTGATCAACTACGTGGCCGACAAGTACGGCCGCGACGCGGTGAGCCAGATCATCACCTTCGGCACCATGGCCGCCAAGGCGGTGGTGCGCGACGTGGCGCGGGTGCAGGGCAAGCCCTACGGCCTGGCCGACCGGCTCTCCAAGATGATCCCGGGCACCCCGGGCATGACCCTGAAAGCGGCGCTGGAGCAGGAAGAGCCGCTGCGCGAGTTCCTGGAAGACGACGGCAATTCCGACAAGGAATCCGCCAACGAAATCATGGAGATGGCGTTCAAGCTCGAGGGCCTGACCCGCAACGTGGGCAAGCACGCCGGCGGCGTGGTGATCGCCCCCGGCAAGCTCACCGACTTCGCGCCCCTGCACTGCGACGAGAACGGCGACAACCTGGTCACTCAGTACGACAAGGACGACGTGGAAGCCGCCGGGCTGGTGAAGTTCGACTTCCTCGGCCTGAAGACGCTGACCATTATCGACTGGGCGGTGAAAGCGGCCAATGTGCGCCGCGAGCGCGAAGGCGAGGGGCCGCTGAACATCGAGCGCATTCCGCTGGACGACAAACCCAGCTTCGACCTGCTCAAGAAAGGCGACACCACCGCCGTGTTCCAGCTGGAAAGCCAGGGCATGAAAGAGCTGATCAAGAAGCTCAAGCCCGACCAGTTCGAGGACATCATCGCCCTGGTGGCGCTGTACCGGCCCGGGCCCCTTGAGTCGGGCATGGTCGACAACTTCATCAACCGTAAACACGGCCGCGAGCCGGTGTCCTACCCGGATGTGAAGTACCAGCACGAATGGCTCAAGCCGATCCTGGCGCCCACCTACGGGGTGATCCTGTACCAGGAACAGGTGATGCAGATCGCCCAGGTGCTGGCCGGCTACACGCTCGGCGGCGCGGACCTGCTGCGCCGGGCGATGGGTAAGAAAAAGCCCGAGGAAATGGCCAAGCAGCGCGAGATCTTTGAATCCGGCGCCAAGGAAAAAGGCATCGAGCCGGACCTGGCGATGAAGATCTTCGACCTGGTGGAAAAGTTTGCCGGCTACGGCTTCAACAAATCCCACTCCGCCGCCTATGCCCTGGTGGCGTACCAGACCGCCTGGCTGAAAGCCCATTACCCGGCCGAGTTCATGGCGGCGGTGATCTCCGCCGATATGCAGAACACCGATAAGGTCGTGACCTTCATCGATGAAAGCAAGAACATGGGCCTCAAGGTGCTGCCGCCGGACGTGAACTCCTGTGGCTACCGGTTCACGGTCAACCCCGAGGGCGACATCATCTACGGCCTGGGCGCCATCAAGGGCCTGGGTGAAGGCCCCATCGACGCCATCGTCAGCGCCCGGGGCGACAGCGACGGCTTCGAGGATCTGTTCGATTTCTGCCGGCGCATCGACCTCAAGAAAACCAACAAACGCTCCCTGGAAGCGCTGGTGCGCGCCGGC
>CAZKWA010000070.1:0-18382 GCA_964556345.1 uncultured Alcanivorax sp. | reverse complement strand
TCGCCAAGCGCTTTTTCATTCTGTTGTACCTGTTCCTGCAGCGGAACTACGAACGCATCGAAGTGGTGTTCATTCGCCACCATACCAGCGCCAAGGAAGTCGACGAGGAGGAGTTCTTCTACTCGCGGGAAACCGGCGGCACCATTGTCTCCAGCGCCTTGAAGCTGACTCTGGATATCATCAAGGAGCGCTACCCGGTGGACGAGTGGAACCTCTACGGCGCCCAGGCTTCGGACGGCGACAACTGGAACGACGATTCCCCCGGTTGCGCCACGCTGCTGGAAAAAGAGCTGCTGCCGCGCATGCAGCACTTCTCCTATGTGGAGGTGATGCCGCGCAGCCACCAGGCGCTCTGGGATCACTACCAGAGCGTCCAGGAGCACCGTGGCGAGGTGTTTTCCATGGCGCAGATCGACGACCCCGGCGACATCTATCCGGTATTCCGGCGCCTGTTCAAAAAGCGCATGGAGGCGGCATGACGGTCACCGACAGCAAGCTGATCTCCACCGGCTCCGACTGGGATTTCGACACCCTGGCCGAGTACGACCAGGCCATCGCCGAGCTGGCCCACGGCAAGTTCGGCCTGGACACCTACCCCAACCAGATCGAGGTGATTTCCTCGGAACAGATGATGGACGCCTATTCCTCGGTGGGCATGCCGGTGGGCTACCACCACTGGTCGTTCGGCAAACAGTTCGTGGAAGTGGAAGGCCGCTACCGGCGCGGGCAGATGGGGCTGGCCTATGAGATCGTGATCAACTCCAACCCCTGCATCGCCTATCTGATGGAGGAGAACACCATCACCATGCAGGCCCTGGTGATCGCCCACGCCGGCTATGGCCACAACTCCTTCTTCAAGGGCAACTACCTGTTCAAGACCTGGACCGACGCCTCCGCGATCATTGATTACCTGGTGTTCGCCCGCCACTACATCGCCGAATGCGAGCAGCGCCACGGCGTCACCGCGGTGGAGGAGACCCTGGATTCCTGCCACGCGCTGATGAACTACGGCGTGGACCGCTACAAACGGCCGACGCCGATCTCCGCCCATGAAGAGAAGCGGCGCCAGCGCGACCGGGAGGAGGCGCTGCAGAAACAGGTTTCCGAGCTCTGGAAAACCTTTCCCGACATGCAGCCCATGGTGCAGCGCCGCGAGCCGACCCGGCGCTTCCCCTCCGAGCCCCAGGAAAACCTGCTCTACTTCCTGGAGAAGAACGCGCCGCTGCTGGAGCCCTGGCAGCGGGAAGTGATCCGCATCGTGCGCAAGATGGCCCAGTACTTTTATCCCCAGCGCCAGACCCAGGTGATGAACGAAGGCTGGGCCACCTTCTGGCACTACACCCTGCTCAACGAACTCTACGACCAGGGCCGCGTGGACGACGGCTTCATGCTGGAGTTCCTGCAGAACCACAGCCAGGTGATCTACCAGCCGCCGTTTGATTCACCCTACTACTCCGGCATCAACCCCTATGCGCTGGGGTTCGCCATGTTCCAGGACATCCGCCGCATCTGCGAGGCGCCCACCGACGAGGACCGCCAGTGGTTCCCGGATATCGCCGGCAGCGACTGGCTGGCGACCCTGAAATTCGCCATGGAGAGCTTCAAGGACGAGAGCTTTATCCAGCAGTTTCTGTCGCCCCGGCTGATCCGCGAGTTCAAGCTGTTCAGCCTGATGGACGACTCCGAGCGCGACTATATCGAGATCAACGCCATCCATAACGAACCCGGCTACCACGCGATCCGCAACCGGCTTTCCGAGCAGTACAACCTGAGCATCCAGGAACCCAATATTCAGGTGTACTCGGCGGACATACGCGGCGACCGTTCCCTGACCCTGCAGCACCTGCGCCAGCACCACCGGCCGCTGGAAGCGGACACCGCCCAGGAGGTGTTGCGCCACCTGCACCGTCTGTGGGGCTTCGACGTGCACCTGGAGAGCGTCGACAACGGCAGCGTGGTGGAACGGCTGTCGATGCCGGGAAGCTGAAACCTTCACATTCTCTTTATTGATAAACATTCTCATTAATGTTTATATCCGGCGCATCCCTTATTTGTCCATTCGTCGGAGAAACCCTTGATGCGTCGACTCAGTGTGCTCCTCTCGTTAGTGGCCGCCCTGGTGGTGACCGGGTGCAGCTCGCAAAGTGAAGAAGTGAACGTCTACTCCGCCCGCAAGGAAGCGCTGATCAAGCCCCTGCTGGACCGCTTCAGCGAAGAAACCGGTATCACCGTGAACCTGATCACCGGCGGCGCCGACGCCCTGGTGGAACGCATGAAAGCCGAGGGCGAGCACAGCCCCGCCGATGTGCTGATCACCACCGACGCCGGCCGGCTGTTCCGCGCCCAGCAGGAAGGTCAGCTGGCCGCCGTGGAGAGCGACAAACTCACCGAACAGGTCCCCGCGGCCCTGCGCGATCCCGCCGGCCACTGGTACGGCCTGTCCGTGCGCGCCCGGGTGATTGTCTATGCCCCGGACCGGGTGGACCCGTCCGAACTGTCCACCTACGAAGCGCTGGCCGACCCGAAATGGGACGACCGCGTCTGCATCCGCTCCTCGGACAACATCTATAACCAATCACTGACCGCCAGCTTGATCGCCCACAACGGCGAAGCCGACACCGAGCAGTGGGCCGAGGGCCTGGTGGGCAACATGGCCCGCGACCCGGTGGGCGGCGACCGTGATCAGATCAAAGCGCTGGCCGCCGGCGAGTGCGACCTGGCGGTGGTCAACACCTATTACCTGGGCATGATGCAGGGCGGCGACGACGCCGACGCCCGCGAGATCGCCAATCAGGTGGCGGTATTCTGGCCCAACCAGGACGGCCGCGGCGCCCACATCAACATCTCCGGCGCCGGCGTGGCCGCCAACGCCCCGCACCCGGACAATGCCGTGCGCCTGATCGAATTCCTGGTCAACGACGAATCCCAGCAGTGGTACGCCGAGACCAACTACGAGTACCCGGTGCGCGCCGACGTGCCGGTCAGCGACCTGCTGCAGGGATGGGGCGAGTTCAAGCAGGACGACCTGCCCCTGGTCAAGCTGGGTGAACTGAACGCGCAGGCGGTCAAGGTAATGGACCGCGCCGGCTGGAAATAACCCATCGGCACAGGCAGGGCGGCGGCGGATCGGTATAATTCCGCCATGTTTTCGTCGCCCGCCTTGCGCTCCCTGTTACTCCTGCTGCTGGCCCTGGCGCTGGCCACCCCGGTATTGGTGGTGGCCGGCAGCTGGCTGGCCGGCGCCTCGCCCAACTGGGCCCATCTGCGCAGCACGGTGCTGCCCGCGTACCTGGGCCATTCCCTGTTCCTGGCCTTGTTCACCGGCACCGGCACCCTGTTGATCGGTGTGGCCTCGGCCTGGGCGGTGGCGCGCTTTCGCTTTCCCGGGCGCCGGGTGCTGGAGTGGGCGCTGCTGCTGCCGCTGGCCTGCCCCGCCTATCTGATCGCCTACACCTGGACCGGCCTGCTGGCCAGCGAAGGGCCCTTGCAGCAGGCCCTGCCGCTACCGCTTCCCGATATTCGCAGCCCCGCCGGCGCCGGCCTGATGCTGACGCTGGTGCTCTACCCCTATGTCTATCTGATGACCCGCGCCGCCTTCGTGAGCCAGTCCGCGGTGGCCCTGGAAGTGGCCCGCACCCTGGGCGCCGGGCCCTGGCGGCGTTTCTTCCGGGTCGCCCTGCCGCTGGCGCGGCCGGCGATCATCGCCGGGCTGGCGCTGGTGCTGATGGAAACCCTGGCGGACTACGGCACCGTGGCCTACTTCGGCGTGCCCACCCTGAGCACCGGCATCTACCGCACCTGGTTCGGGCTCGGCGACGCGCTGGCGGCGGCGCAACTGGCCGGGGTGTTGCTGCTCGCCATGGTGGTGTTGCTGACCCTGGAACGGCGCGCCCGTCGGGAGCGGCGCATCAGCGTGACTTCGGCCCGGGTGGCGGCGCCCCTGGCCCTGGCGCGGGGGCCCGGCCTGCTGCTGGCGGCGGCCCTGTGGCTGCCGGTGCTGCTGGGTTTTATTCTGCCCGCGCTGCAGTTGCTGATCTGGAGCCTGCCGCGCTGGCGCGACCTGGGCGAACCCGGCTTCCTGGGCCTGCTCGGCACCAGCCTGTTAATCGCCCTGTGCACCGCGCTGGCCGCCACCGGCCTGGGCCTGCTGCTGATCTGGGCGCGGCGGCTGCGCCGCGACCGCCCCCGCCGCCTGGCGGCGGGGCTCGCCGGCTTCGGCTACGCGGTGCCGGGCACCGTGCTGGCGGTGGGCGTGGTGCTGGTGCTCGCCAGCCTGGATCGCGGTCTCAATGAGGCACTGGCGTCCGCCGGTCTGCCACAGCCCGGGCTGCTGTTTTCCGGCACCCTGTTCGCGGTGGTGTTCGCCTGCACGGTGCGCTTTCTCACCATCCCCATCCAGGGCCTGGACGCGGGCCTGCAGCACCTCTCCCCCAACCTGGACAACGCCGCCCGCTCGCTGGGCACGGCGCCGCTGCCGATGCTGCGGCGCGTGCATCTGCCGCTGCTTCGGGTGCCGCTGGCCACCAGCGCGCTGCTGGTGTTCGTGGATACCCTGAAGGAACTGCCCGCCGCCCTGGTGTTGCGCCCGTTCAACACCAACACCCTGGCGGTGCGCGCCTTCGAGCTGGCCTCCGACGAACGGCTCGCCGACGCGGCCCTGCCAGCGCTGACCATTTTGCTCGCCGGCGTCGCACCGGTGATACTGCTAACCCGCTCAATACGGAGCCCCCATTTAGAGAGCCGCCATGCTGACCCTTGACGACCTGAACGTCCGGTTCGACGGCCAGCCTGTGCTGGAAGATGTCTCCCTGACCCTGGACGAGGGCCTGATCGGCTGCCTGATCGGCCCGTCCGGAAGCGGCAAGACCACCCTGCTGCGCCTGGTGGCCGGTTTCCTGGCACCGGACCGGGGACGTATCGCGCTGCACGGCGAAGCCGTCACCGGGAACGGTCTGCTGGTGCCCGCCGAACAGCGCCGGGTGGGCATGGTGTTCCAGGATGTCGCCCTGTTCCCGCACCTGGACGTGGCCGCCAATATCGGTTTCGGCCTGGACCGCTGGAGCGCGGCCCGGCGCCGCGCCCGCGTCGAGGACCTGCTCACTCTGGTCGGCCTGCCGGGCCTGGGCGGGCGCTACCCGCACCAGTTGTCCGGCGGCCAGCAGCAGCGCGTGGCCCTGGCCCGGGCGCTGGCGCCCAAACCGCGTCTGCTGCTGCTGGACGAGCCCTTCTCGGCACTGGACGCCGAGCTGCGCGAGCAGATCAGTCGCGACGTGCGCGCCATCCTGCTGGAAGAAGGCATCACCGCCCTGTTCGTCACCCACGACCAGAACGAAGCCTTCGCCATCGCCGACCGGGTGGGCGTGATGCACGCCGGGCGGCTGGCCCAGTGGGACACGCCGTATCGAATCTACCACCGCCCGCGCACCCGCTTCGTGGCGGACTTTATCGGCCGCAGCAGCTTCATCCCCGGCACGGTCACCACCGAGGGCCGGGTCGACACCTGCCTGGGCGTATTCGCCGGCGCCCTGCCCGACGGCGCCGCCGCCGGCGACCGGGTGGACGTGATGATCCGCCCCGACGATATCCTGCACAACGACGCCAGCCCACGCACCGCCCGGGTGGTGGACCGCGCCTTTCGCGGCGCCCACATGCTTTACACGCTGGAACTGGACGGCGGCGTGCGGGTGCCCTGCATGGCGCCCAGCCACCACGCCCACCCCATCGGGGGCGAGATCGGCATCGAGCTGGAAATGGACCACCTGGTGACGTTCACGCCGGTCGACTCCGGCACTCCGTAGCCAGGTTCATGGGAGCGGCCTTGTGGGAGCGGGCCATGCCCGCGAAAGGGAGCGGAAGCTCCCGGCAGGATTCCAGAGACTTTTCTAACGGCGGCACCGACAAGCTCTCTGGAATCCTGCCGGCCGGCTTTGCCGGCCTTTCGCTTGCAAGGCAAGCTCCCACAAACCCAACTCTTCGTAGAAAGGTTCGGCGCCAGCTATGACCCGCGCCCCAGATGGAGGGCCCCAGCCAATCAGGAGGCGGCGAACACCGCCAGACGATCCCGGATGGTGCTTTCGCACTCGCGGATGATCTCCTGCACCAGATCCTCGCAGGACGGAATGGCGTCGATCAGCCCCTGCACCATACCGCTGGTCCAGATGCCGTAATCCACGTCGCCCTCGGTGAGCGCCACCTTGCCCTTGGCGCCGGCGACCATGTCGCTGATCAGCTCGAACTTCATGTCCTTGCCGGCTTCGCGCTCGATCTCGTTGACCCACTCGGCCACCTTGTTCTTGTAGACCCGGGCGGTGTTGCGCAGCGGCCGGTAGACCAGGGCGGTGTCCCGCTCGCTGCCCTCGACAATGGCGCGCTTGATGTTTTCATGGATGGGCGCTTCCTTGGTGGCCATGAAGCGGGTGCCCATATTGATGCCGTCGGCGCCCAGCGCCAGGCAGGCGGCCATCTGCGCGCCGGTGCCGATGCCACCGGAGGCGACCATGGGGATGTCCAGCACCTTGGCGGCGGCGGGCAACAGTACCAGGTTGGTGACGTCGTCCTCACCGGGGTGGCCGGCGCATTCGAAGCCATCCACGGACACCGCCGCGCAGCCCAGGCTCTGGGCTTTCAGGGAGTGGCGCACCGAGGTGCACTTGTGGATCACCTTGATGCCGTGCTCGTTGAACAGCGGCATGAAGGGTTCCGGGCTGCGCCCGGCGGTTTCCACGATCTTGACGCCGGCGTCGACGATCACCTGGGCGTACTCTTCGTACGGCACCGGCTTGATGGTCGGCAGCAGGGTCAGGTTGACGCCGAACGGCTGGTCGGTCATTTCCTTGCAGCGGGCGATCTCCTTGGCGAGATCCTCCGGTGTGGGCTGGGTCAGCCCGGTGATGATGCCCAGCGCACCGGCGTTGGATACCGCCGCCGCCAGTTCCGCGTAACCGACATTCTGCATGCCGCCCTGGATGATCGGGTAGCGGGTACCCAGTAATTCAGTAAGACGTGTTTTCATTGATTCACTCTCCCGTCGTGACCCAGTGACCCTACTCAGGGCCCGCCGTGGGCGCAATGATCTTATCCGTCACCGGCGGCGGTGGAAACGACACCGCGCCGCACCCGCCGGTCGCCGAGCAGGTACAGCCCCAGCGCCGCCACGATCACGGCGGCGCCGGCCAGCACCCGCGCGCCCAGCAGTTCATCGTTGAGCGCGGCGCCCAGCATCAGCGCCAGCACCGGCGTGATCAGGGTCACCAGCGCCACGGTGGCGGCGGGCAACCGGGCCAGCACCTGGAAGTAGCAATAGAAGCCCAGCAGGGAACCGAACACCGCCAGATAGACGATCGCGCCCAGGCCACGCTGGTCACCGCTGTAATCGAACCCCTGACCGCTGATCAGCATCGCCAACGCGTAGAGCGGCAGCGAGAACAGCAGGCCGCCCACGGTCTGCTGCATCGGCGCCAGGCCGGCGCCGACCCGCTGCACCGCGATGCCGGAGGCCGCGAACAGGGTCACCGCGCTGAGAATCCAGAGCATGCCACGACCACGCCGGGCTTCCTCGCCGCCGGCGCCGCCCGCGTCCTGGAGCAGCACCGTCAAACTGTCGCCGAACACCAGCGCCAGGCCGGCCAGTCCCAACAGGCACGCCAGCCAGTGCCAGCCGTTAAGACGGGTGCCGCCGGGCAGCCATTGCATCATCAGGCCGGAGATCAGCGGCGCCAGCCCGAACACCACCGAGATCAGACCCGACGGCAGATCCCGCGCCGCCATATAGCTGCAGCCCATGGCACCGAAAATGCCCGGCAGCGCCGCCGCGTAGCTGGCCAGCGCCTGGCGGTGCAGCGGCAACTCCTGACGCCGCGCCGCCAGCCACAGCAAACCCAGCACGGCGGCGAGGGCCATACGGGAGCCGGCGGCGGCGAAGGCCGGCAGCGCTTCCCCACTCCACTTAATGCCCAACGGCGTGGTCGCCCAAACGGCGATCACGATCAGGTAGGCCGCCAGGGTATTCATGATGTTTAACCTCTCGTAAAACTTGTACCCCGGGGGCGCGACAGTGAAAATGCGTTCACGAAGGAATCCGCCGACAAAAAAAGGTTCCAGAAAACAAAAAAGCCGCGGGCTGAACAGCGCCGCGGCCTCGGTCGGTACAAACCGGTCAGGCGGACGGCGGCGACCCGCGCACGCACCACGCGTGCGGGCGGCGGATGGCCGTCAGCCAGGTCGTTTTGCCCGGTTTGCTAATAAAAACAGACATGAGACCATTCTGCTTTAAAGGGTTGGTAACAACAACATGGACATTTATCTGGTAGGCGGCGCCGTGCGCGATCAATTGCTCGGGCTGCCGGTCAAGGAAAGAGACTGGGTGGTGGTGGGCGCCACGCCGCAACAACTGGTGGACCAGGGTTTTAAACCGGTCGGCAACGACTTTCCGGTGTTTCTGCATCCGGACACCCGCGAAGAATACGCCCTCGCCCGTACCGAACGGAAAAGCGGCCATGGTTACGGCGGCTTTGTGTTTCATACCGATACCGACGTGACGCTGGAAGACGATCTGGTGCGGCGTGATCTGACCATTAACGCCATGGCCAAAGCGCCGGGCGGTGAGATTATCGACCCTTTCCACGGCAAACGGGATCTGAAAGCCCGCATCCTGCGTCATGTGTCCCCGTCTTTCGCCGAGGACCCGCTGCGCGTGCTGCGCGTGGCGCGCTTCGCCGCCCGCTATCACTGGATGGGGTTCCGGGTGGCGGACACCACCCTGGAATTGATGGGCGACATCACCATGAGCGGCGAGCTCGAACACCTGGCCGCCGAACGGGTATGGAAAGAAACCAGCCGCGCGCTGATGGAGCGTTCACCGCAGGTTTTTTTCCAGACCCTGCACGAGTGCGGCGCCCTCGCCGAGCTGTTTCCCGAACTGGCCGACCTGGACGGCATTCCTCAGTGTCCGGACCACCAGCCGACCCTGGATGTGCTCAGCCACCAGTGGCGCTGCCTGGCCCAGGCGGCCCGCCAGAAGCTGCCGTTGACGTCACGCTACGCGCTGCTTTGTCACGATCTGGGTAAAGCGGAAACGCCGCCGGACGGCTGGCCGGAGCATCGCGGCCATGAACGGCGCGGCATGCACGTGGCCAAAACCATGTCCAAGCGGCTGCGCGTGCCCAAGGAAATGACCGACGCCGCCATGACCATGGCGCGCTGGCAGTCGCGGGCGCAGCGGGCGCTCAAGCTGCGGCCGCCGGAAGTCTGGGAACTGCTGCACAACCTGGATGTGTTGCGGCGCCCGAGGCGTCTGAAGTTTTTCCTCGACGCCTGCGAAGCGGACGCCCGCGTCTGCTCGGCGGACCCCAAGGCCACCTATACCCAGGGGGCGTTTCTGGCCGGCGTCGCCGAGGCGGTACGCGGCGTGGACGTGGCCGGCCTGCGTGAAGCCGGGCTGACCGGTCCGGCGCTAGGCCGCGCCCTGAACGACAAGCGCATCCGGCGCATCAAGGAATACAAGAAGGAGTTCCTGGAACAATGTCAGCGCCCATCGCTCTGATCACGGGCAGCGCCCGGCGCATCGGTGCCCGCATCGCCGGCACCCTGCACCAGCGCGGCTGCCGGGTGATTGTCCACTATCACCGGAGCGACCAGCAGGCGCGTGACCTGGTGGACGGGTTCAACCGCGAGCGTGCCGGCAGCGCGGTCTGCCTGGGCGCCGACCTGCGTGACCCGGTGGCGGTGCGGGATCTGGCGGTACGCGCCCGGGACGCCTTCGGCGGCCTCGACCTTCTGATCAACAACGCCTCCAGCTTCTACCCCACCCCCCTCGGCGAGGCCTCCGACGAGGACTGGGATACGTTGATGCACAGCAACCTGCGCGCGCCCTTCCTGCTCAGCCAGCAACTGGCCGGCGACCTCACCGAGGCCAAGGGCGCCATCGTCAATATCGTCGATGTGTACGCGGACAAGCCGCTGGCCGGCCATCCACTGTACTGCATGGCCAAGGCCGGCCTGGCGATGATGACCAAAAGCCTGGCCCGCGAACTGGGGCCGGCGGTGCGCGTCAACGGCGTGTCCCCGGGGGCGATCCTGTGGCCTGAGCAGGGCCAGACCAATCAGCGGGCCATCCTCGACGCCACCGCCCTAGGTCGCGCCGGCGATCCGGATGAGATCGCCGCCACCGTGGCCTGGCTGGCCCTGGAAGCCCCCTATATCACCGGCCAGATTCTGGCCGTGGACGGCGGCCGCTCACTCTCCTTCCCAGGCGCGTGATCAAACGCCGCGCCTCATACCTTCTTCTTAAAATAAAACAAATTGCTGTTCGCTAATCTGCGTTGGTTATAAATTAAGCCGGCTTCGAATAACGCCGCAAAGGCTCTCTTAATCCCATTGGGGGGATAAAAATGTTTCAGTTTTCTTTCCGCGCCCCAGCGCGGCACGGGATTGCTGTATCCGCGCTTCTTGCGCTGGGTGCCCTCACCGCCTGCGGCGGTGATTCTTCCGATAACGACGCCACCGGCGACGGTCCCGCCGCACTGGTGCTCACCCAGGAGAACGCCGCCAGCACCACCCAGTTTCTGCTGCTAACCACCGAGTTTGTTCCGGTGCTGATGTTCGGAATCATGGGCGAGGCGGTTACCGCCATTGAAGAACCCTGTCTGAATGACGGCACCCGGGACGGGGAATTCGACCATATCGACCGTCCGTTGCGGCTGGTCCATGACAACTGTCTTACCTTGGACGATGTGACCCCCGCATACCGGGACCAGCACCTGATGAACGGTAGCGTCAACCTGGAATACGAAAGCAACGATCCCATGTCACCGGCCCGACTCAACGCCCGGGCGCTCGCTTCGCGTTACAGCACCCTGGACAAGGGGACCGACACCACGGAGAGCCAAACCGTCGTGCTGGATGGCAGGATGCGTCTCGCACCGACATCCCTGCTGCCGATGGTGTCGCTGAGCAACGTCACCGCGACCTTGACGCTGGTGGTGGAGACCGAACAGGGCGGCAACACGTCCAAGGACGGGTTCACCTGGCGTTTTATTGATTACGACCAGATCGTCACCGCGCCCGACGACTTTCTGGAAACCATGAGCCTGGATGGGCGGGTTGTTCTGAGTCAGCCGTTTAACGGCTATGTGAATCTGGAAACCAGCATCGCGCTGACCTATAACGAGACGGACGATTGTCCCGAGGCCGGCGACCTGACCGTGCATGGCGGTGAAGGCAGCTACCTGAACATCGCCTTCGCCGATTCCGATACCGTGCGGGTCACTCTCAACGGCGTCACCGAGACGCTGTCCTGTTCGGCGTTCGACGATTGGTTGTACGATGCGGCACAGCCATTCAGCGGCGAAATGGGCCGCGCCCTTCGAATCAAGCGCTAGGGCCAGACGAAAGGCACCTGCCAGAGGCGCTGTTCGGGGAAACGGTATTCGTCGAACAGCGCCGCGTAGGTGCGGCCCAGTTGCGGGTGGGTCGCCTCCGGCGCCAAATCCGCCAGCGGTCGCAGCACGAAGGCGTGCTTGAGGATCTCATCGCGGGGCAGGCTGACGCCGTCGATGTCGCCGGTGAGATCGCCGTAGGTGAGAATGTCGATATCCAGGGTGCGGCTGGCGAATTTCTTTTCGCCGCGTACCCGGCCGTGGGCGCGCTCGATGTCGCGCAGCCGGTCCGCCAGCGCCGCCACCGGCAGGTCGGTCTCCAGCGCCACCACCAGATTGAAGAAGGGGCTGCCCTTGAAGCCCACCGCCTCGCTTTCGTAGACCGGGCTCAGGCGCAGCTCACCGAAGGCGGCGGCGAGGTCGTCCAGCCCGGAGCCGATGTTGTGCTGACGGTCGATATTGGAGCCGAGGCTGAGAAATACCGTGGTCATCAGGTGCGCTCCCCCCGCTCGATGATGACGCCCACATCCCGGGACCCGCGCAGGGCGCCGGGCTTGCTGAGCCGCAGCTTGAGCCAGGCCACGCCGAACTCCTCGCGCACCATGTCGGCGACCCGCTCGGCCAGGGTTTCCACCAGCTGGAAATCGCTTTCTTGGATGAATTGAATCACCCGCTTGCCGATACTCTTGTAATCCAGGGCATCATCGATGTGATCGCTGGCGGCGGCCTTGCGGATGTCGGTGGCCATTTCCAGATCCAGGCTCACGGTCTGACGGATACGGCGCTCCCAGTCGAAAATGCCGATTACCGTGTCCACCTTAAGGTCACTGATATAGACGATATCCATGTTGGTCCTTGATAATGCCCGGGATTATGAAAACAGGATTATAGCCGGTGGACACCATAGCATTACAGGAAAGCTGGGGCTGGTTGCTGCCTTTGTGCGCGGCCGCCTACCTGCTGGGCTCGATCTCCAGCGCCATTCTGGTGTGCCGGCTGTTCGGCTATCCGGACCCGCGCACCCAGGGTTCCAGTAACCCGGGGGCCACCAATGTATTGCGCATCGGCGGTAAGCCCGCCGCCGCCCTGACCCTGCTGGGCGACGTGCTCAAGGGCACCCTGCCGGTGCTGGTGGCCTATGGCCTGGGGCTGTCCGCCACCGCCGCGGCGCTGGTCGGCTTTTGCGCCTTTCTTGGCCATCTGTTTCCGGTGTTTTTCCAGTTCCGCGGCGGCAAGGGCGTGGCCACCGCCTTCGGTTTGCTGTTCCCGCTGCACTGGCCCAGCGGCCTGGTGGCGGGGGCGGTCTGGCTGGTGGTGTTCGGCGTGACCCGCATTTCCTCGGTGGCGTCGCTGCTGGCCTTTGTCGCCGCGCCGGTCAGCCTGTGGTTCTGGCTGCCCGCCGCGTTCTGGCCGATGGTGGCGCTCACCGTGATCATGGTGATCCGCCACCGGGCCAACCTGGCCAAGCTGCTCAGCGGCGAGGAGCTCGGCTTCCGCGGCAAAGGCTGATCCGACCTACGGAGAGGCCAGCGGGGCCAGCTCCGCCAGCGGCCAGCGCGGCCGCACCGCGATCGGCAGACCGCTGCTTTCGCCGCCGGCCAGCCGCAGCGCCCCGGCGTAGGCGATCATCGCGCCGTTGTCGGTGCAGTAGGCCAGCCCCGGGTAGAACACCCGCACGCCCTTCTTGGCCATGGCCGCGTCCAGCCGCTCGCGCAGCATCACATTGGCGCTGACGCCGCCGGCCACCACCAGACGCCCGGCGCCGGTCTGCTCCATGGCGCGGCGGCATTTGATCACCAGGGTGTCCACCGCCGCCTCCTGGAAGGCCAGCGCGATATCACGGCGGTCCTGCTCGCTCAGCGCGGCGACGCCGCCCAGGTCATTGATGGTGTTCAGGGTGAAGGTCTTGAGGCCGGAAAAGCTCATGTCCAGCCCGGGCCGGTCGGTCATCGGCCGGGGGAAGCGGAACCGGCCGGGACGGCCACTCTCGGCCAGCTTCGCCAGACGCGGACCGCCGGGGTAGCCCAGGCCCATCATCTTCGCCACCTTGTCGAAGGCCTCGCCGGCGGCGTCGTCCACGGACTCGCCCAGCGGCGCGTAATCGCCCAGGGCGCGCGCCTCCAGCAACAGCGAATGGCCGCCGCTCACCAGCAAGGCCACGAACGGGAAGTCCGGCCCGTCCTCTTCCAGCATCGGCGCCAGCAGGTGCCCTTCCATATGGTGCACCGGCACCGCCGGCAGGCCCCAGCCGTAGGCCAGGCTGCGCCCTACCCCGGCGCCCACCAGCAGGGCCCCGGCCAGCCCCGGGCCGGCAGTGAACGCCACGCCGTCAAGCTGCTCGGGGGCGGTGCCGGCCTCGCTCATCACCTGGCGCACCAGCGGCAGCAGCCGGCGCACATGGTCGCGGCTGGCCAGTTCCGGCACCACACCGCCGTAGGCGGCGTGCATGGCGACCTGGCTGAACAGCGCCTGGCCGAGCAGGCCCTGCCGGGTGTCATAGATGGCGACGCCGGTCTCGTCGCAGCTGGATTCGATGCCCAATACGCGCATGGGAGCTCCCTGAATAAGGAGGCGCATGATACCGCCAAGCCCGCCTCTTTGCATTTCCTCCGAGCTCAGGTAGAATTCGCGCCCTGCTGCCCGGGCCCTCCACCTGAGCCCCGCAGCGCACTCATTAATCCAAATTTCAAGGTAGGTGATACTTCATGCCTCAGGTGAAAGTGAAAGAAGGCGAACCCTTCGACGTGGCCCTGCGTCGTTTCAAGCGTTCCTGCGAGAAAGCCGGTGTGCTCTCCGAAGTCCGTCGTCGCGAGAACTACGAGAAGCCCACCCAGGAGCGTAAGCGCAAGCGTGCCGCCGCTGTAAAGCGTCACCTGAAGAAGCTCCAGCGCGAGCAACTCGCCCGTAAGCGTCTCTACTAAGCCCTTCCGGCCGTAGAGACCGCCCGGAAACGGGCCGCACAGTCAGGAATCGCCATGAGCGCTCTCAAAGAACAGCTCACCACGGCCATGAAAGACGCCATGCGCGCCAAGGATAAGGCGCGCCTGGGCGTTGTGCGCATGGCCCTGTCCGCCATCAAGCAGATCGAAGTGGATGAACGCATCGAGCTGGACGATGAGCGCAGCCTGGCCGTGCTCGACAAGCTGATCAAACAGCGCAAGGATTCCGCCACCCAGTACCGCGACGCCGGCCGGGACGATCTCGCCGATATCGAGGAAGCGGAAATCCAGGTGCTGCAGACCTTCCTGCCCGCGCCGCTCAGCGAGGCGGAGGTCGACGCCCTGATCGATGACGCCATCGCCCAAACCGGCGCCGCCGGCATGCAGGACATGGGCAAGGTCATGGGCGTGCTCAAGCCGCAACTGCAGGGCCGCGCCGACATCGGCGCCGCCAGCGGCAAGGTGAAGAAACGCCTGACGGCCTGACCGGGCCGTCCGCCCGATCTTGATTCGCGGCCCCGCCGCGAGGAATATCCCCCCATGGCCGGTCGCATTCCCGAACACTTCATTCAGGATCTTCTCGCGCGCACCGATATCGTGGCGCTGATAGACAGCCGTGTGCCGCTGAAGAAGACCGGGCGCAACTACGCCGCCTGCTGCCCGTTCCACCAGGAAAAGACCCCCTCGTTCACGGTCGCCCCGGACAAGCAGTTCTACTACTGCTTCGGCTGCGGCGCCTCCGGCAACGCCGTGGGCTTCCTGATGGAATACGACCACCTCAACTTCCCCGAGGCGGTGGAGCAGCTGGCCACCCGCGCCGGCCTGGAGATCCCCCGCGAGGAAGGCCACGACGCGCGCAAGGACAAGGCCAAGCGGGACCGCCTGCAAACCCTTTACGACCTGCTGGCCCGCGCCGAGCGCTTCTACCGCCAGCAGTTGAAGAGCGCCCCGGAAAAGCAGAAAGCGGTGAACTACCTGAAGGGCCGCGGCCTGACCGGGGAAATCGCCGCCCGCTACGGCCTGGGCTTCGCGCCGCCGGGCTTCGACAACCTGATCAACGGCCTGTCCCTGGACAAGGACAGCCTGGAACTGGCGGTCACCGCCGGCCTGCTGGTGCGCCGGGAGGACAACGGCCGCACCTACGACAAATTCCGCGACCGCATCCAGTTCCCGATCCGCGACCACCGGGGCCGCACCATCGGCTTTGGCGGGCGGGTGCTGGGCGACGGCAAGCCCAAATACCTGAACAGCCCGGAAACCCCGGTCTTCCACAAGGGCCGGGAACTCTACGGCCTGTGGGAGTGGCGGCAGAGCCGCGACCGCAGCGACCGTCTCTACGTGGTGGAGGGCTATATGGACGTGATCGCCCTGGCCCAGCACGGCGTGCCCAACGCGGTGGCCACTCTGGGCACCGCCACCAGCGAGGAACATGGCCAACTGCTGTTCCGCCAGGTCAACGAAGTGGTGTTCTGTTTCGACGGCGACGAGGCCGGCCGGCGCGCCGCCTGGCGGGCCCTGGAATCCATCCTGCCGGTGCTGGACGACGGCAAGCAGGCCCGTTTCCTGTTCCTGGACGAAGGGGAGGACCCGGACACCCTGGTCCGCACCCAGGGCCCCGAGGCCTTGTTAGCGCTCACTGACAAGGCCGACGCCCTGTCCACCTACCTGTTCCGGCACCTTTCCGAGGGCCTGGATCTGGCCACCGTGGACGGCCGGGCGCGGCTGGCGCGGCTGGCGCTGCCCTTTCTCGATAAACCGGCGGGGCCGGTCTACCGCGCCCTGCTGGAAGAAGAGCTGGCCCGCCTGACCCGCCTGGAGCAAAGCTCGCTGGAGAAGCTGCGCCAGAGCCTGCCCGCCGCGCGCGGCCGCCCGGCGCCGCCCGCGCCGGCGGCGGACCACTACGACGACGATTCGGGCGGCGCACCGTCGGGCGGCGAGCCGCCCCCGGACTGGGACGATGCCGCCGTCGCCAAGGCCGCCCGGGCGCGGCCACGGCGCCCCCATCGCCAGCGCGGCAGCGCCGGCGGGCTGAGCCTGGTGGAACGGCTGGTGCTGGTGCTGCTGTCGCACCCGGAGGTGCTGGAGGAGCGGCCCCTGCCGGAAGGCCTGGAGGAGCTCGACATCCCCCAGCTGGACCTGCTGATCCAGGTGGCCGGCGCCGCCCGCGACCAGGCCAGCTCGCCGCCCGCCCTGCTGGGCGCGGTGATGGCGCTGGAACAGGGGGAATCCCTGTCGTTGCTGCTGCGCGAGGCGCTCAAACCGCCCATGGACGCCGCCACGGCGCGGCGCTACTGGCACGACGCCCTGGAGCACCTCAACGCCCTGGCGCTGGAACAGGCGCTGGAACTGGAGCAGCGCCGCCCCACCCCGGACGGGGCGCGGCTTTCCGAGCTGATCAAGGCGCTCTCGGAGGCCCGCAACCGGGCCCGGCAGGCGCCCATCGGGGACTGACGGCGCCCGCGCCGGGCTCTGGCGCCGCCCCTTGTACAAACTGGCCCCGGACCCCATATCCCCGTATAATACGCCGTTTCCCAACGACATCTCGTCTTCCACAACACTCTTCCAAACTGCACGGGCTTTTTCGCATGACGACTCAGAAACAGCAGCAATCACAGCTGAAGCAGTTGATCGCGCTGGGCAAGGAACAGGGCTACCTGACCTATGCCGAGGTGAACGACCACCTGCCCGAGTCCATCACCGACACGGACCAGGTGGAAGACATCATCCAGATGATCAACGACATGGGCATCAGCGTGGTGGAAAAGGCCACCGACGCCGATCAGATCATGATGGATGAAAGCGCGGAAAGCACCGACGAGATGGCCGCCGAAGAAGCCGCCGCCGTACTCGCCTCCGTGGAGAACGAACCCGGTCGCACCACCGACCCGGTGCGCATGTACATGCGCGAAATGGGCACCGTGGAGCTGCTCACCCGGGAAGGCGAAATCGAGATCGCCAAGCGCATCGAGGAAGGCACCCGTGAAGTCATGCACGCCCTCGCCTTCTGGCCCGGCGCCGTGGAAATGGTCCTCGACGAGTATCAGCGCATCACCGATGAAGAGCGCAAGCTCACCGATGTGATCGCCGGCTACCTGGACCCCAACGACGACGGCGCCGCCGCCACCAACGCCAACAAAGAACCGCGCTTCAGCCAGAAGAAACGCGAGGAAGCGGAAAAAGCGGCGAAGGAAAAAGAGCGCGAGAAGGAAAAAGAAAAAGCCAAGCAGAAAGACGACGACGAAGAAGACGACGCGGACAAGAACAGCACCAACAACGATGCTGACGAGGAAGAAGAGGACGAAGGCGGCCTGGACCCGATCCTGGCGGCGGAGCGTTTCGCCGAGCTGAAAAAGCTCTACGAAAAAACGCAGCGTTCGTTCAAGCGTAACGGCCGCGACCACGCCAGCACCGCCAAGGCCCAGGAAGCCCTGGCCGCGCACTTCACCCTGTTCAAACTGGTGCCGCGCATCTACGACCAGCTGCTGGTCGGCGCCCGCACCCACCTGGACACCGTGCGCCGCTTCGAGCGCCACATCATGGCGCTGGCGATTCGCCGCGCCGGCGTGCCGCGCCGCGACTTCATCAAGATCTTCCCCGGCAACGAAACCAACATGGACTGGGTGGATCAGCAGCTCAAGAGCAAAAAGTCCAAGGACTACGCCGACAAGCTGCGCCTGGTGAAGGAAGACATCCAGCGCAACCAGCGCAAGATCATGACCCTGGAAGAGGTCATCGGCCTGCCCGTGGCCGACATCAAGGAGATCAACCGCCGCATCTCCATCGGCGAAGCCAAGGCGCGCCGCGCCAAGAAAGAAATGGTCGAGGCCAACCTGCGCCTGGTGATCTCCATCGCCAAGAAGTACACCAACCGCGGCCTGCAGTTCCTGGACCTGATCCAGGAAGGTAACATTGGCCTGATGAAAGCCGTGGACAAGTTCGAATACCGCCGTGGCTACAAGTTCTCCACCTACGCCACCTGGTGGATCCGGCAGGCCATCACCCGCTCCATCGCGGACCAGGCCCGCACCATCCGGATTCCGGTGCACATGATCGAGACCATCAACAAGC
>CAZKWA010000069.1:0-18410 GCA_964556345.1 uncultured Alcanivorax sp. | reverse complement strand
CGGCAGTCGCCGCGCTTGGTGACGAAGTTGTAGATGCCGCCCTTGCCGTCCTTGTCGCCGGGGTACCAGTTCTGCACGGTGGAATACTTGATCTCGGCGCCGGGCAGGGCGACCAGCTCCACCACCGCCGCGTGCAGCTGGTTCTCATCGCGCTGCGGCGCGGTGCAGCCTTCCAGGTAGCTTACGTAGCTGCCCTCGTCGGCGACGATCAGGGTGCGCTCGAACTGGCCGGTGTTGGCCTCGTTGATGCGGAAATAGGTGGACAGCTCCATGGGGCAGCGCACGCCCTTGGGAATGTAAACAAAGGAGCCGTCAGTGAATACCGCTGAGTTGAGGCCGGCGAAGAAATTGTCGCCCTTGGGGACCACGGAGCCCAGGTACTTCTTGACCAGTTCCGGGTGCTCATGCACCGCCTCGGAGATGGAGCAGAAGATCACCCCGGCCTCCGCCAGCCTGGCCTTGAAGGTGGTGCCCACGGAGACCGAGTCGAACACCGCGTCCACCGCCACCCCGGCGAGCATTTCCTGCTCGTGCAGCGGGATGCCCAGCTTCTTGTAGGTGTCCAGCAGTTCCGGGTCCACCTCATCCAGGCTCTGGGGCCGGTCTTCCATGCTCTTGGGCGCGGAATAGTACGAGATGGAATTCAGGTCCACCGGCGGGTAGGCCACGTGGGCCCAGTTGGGCTCGGTCATCTCGAGCCAGTTGCGGTAGGCGTCCAGACGCCACTCCAGCAGCC
Source organism: uncultured Alcanivorax sp. (assembly GCA_964556345.1). GTDB lineage: Bacteria > Pseudomonadota > Gammaproteobacteria > Pseudomonadales > Alcanivoracaceae > Alloalcanivorax. Next base: position 17,674 of record CAZKWA010000069.1, on the reverse strand, counting down.
ATTCCGGTTCGCCCTTCTTGGCGGAAATGACGCGGATCACGTCCTCGTTCAGGCCCGGAGGCAAGGTGTCGGACTCCACCAGGGTGGTGAAACCCGCCTCGTACTCGGAGCTGATCACTTTGTCGAGTTCGGCTTGCGTGCTCATAATTAGCGGAATACCAGAGTAAATTACTCAGGTATTATACGGTATATGGCGGCGAGGGGGAATCCGGGGCGTGAAAGCGCGGCTGATGGCCCCGAGAGGGCCGGCAACGGTATCATATTTCGCCCTTGGTGCGTATAATCCGCCGGTTTCAGGCCCAGGGCCTTTCTGGACCGCTGGAAGCGGTTCTTTTCCCCAAAGACCAATGCAATTCTGGAGTGAACAGACCGATGGCTGTTGAGCGTACCCTCTCTATTATCAAGCCTGATGCCGTGGCCAAGAACGCGATCGGCGAGATCGTCGGCCGTTTCGAAAAGGCCGGCCTGAACGTGGTGGCGATGAAGATGCTGCACCTGAGCAAGGAGCAGGCCGAAGGCTTCTACGCCGAGCACAAAGAGCGCCCCTTCTTCGGCGACCTGGTCGGTTTCATGACCAGCGGCCCGGTGGTGGTGCAGGTGCTGGAAGGCGAAGACGCGGTCAAGAAAAACCGTGATCTGATGGGCGCCACCAACCCGAAAGACGCCGAAGCCGGTACCATCCGTGCCGATTTCGCGGAAACCATCGACGAAAACGCTGTCCATGGTTCTGATTCCACCGAATCCGCCGCCCGCGAAGTGGACTACTTCTTCGCCGATGAGGAAGTCTGCCCGCGCACCCGCTAAGGGCTGCAAGGAGCGAAGCAATGAGTGCCCCCGACAAGGTTAATCTGCTCGGCCTCACCTACCCGGAGATGGAAGCCTTCTTCCTGGACCTGGGTGAGAAGAAATTTCGTGCCCAGCAGGTGATGAAGTGGATCCACCATCACCAGGTGGATGCCTTTGAGCAGATGACCGATGTGGGCAAGGCCCTGCGCGAAAAACTCAACCGCGTGGCGGAGATTCGCGGCCCGGAGGTGCTCCACGAGGGCATCTCCCGGGACGGCACCCGTAAATGGGTGTTCGAGGCCGACAACGGCGGCGCCGTGGAGACCGTGTTTATTCCCGACGGTCGCCGCGGCACCCTGTGTGTCTCTTCCCAGGTGGGCTGCGCCGTGGACTGCAGTTTCTGCTCCACCGGCAAGCAGGGCTTCCAGCGCGACCTCACCAGCTCGGAAATCATCGGCCAGGTGTGGCAGGCGAGCCGTTCCTTCGGCCCGCGCAAGAACCTGGGCGAGCACCCGATCACCAATGTGGTGATGATGGGCATGGGCGAGCCGCTGCTGAACTACCAGCCGGTGCTGGCGGCCATGCGCCTGATGCGCGACGACCTGGGCTACGGCATCAGCAAGCGCCGCATCACGCTCTCCACCTCCGGGGTAATCCCCAAGATTGATCAACTCAGCGCCGACCTGGACGTGTCCCTGGCGCTGAGTCTGCACGCCCCCAACGACGAGCTGCGCAACGAACTGGTGCCGCTCAACCGCAAATATCCGCTCAAGGAGCTGATGGCGGCGTGCAAGCGCTATAGCGACAACATTACCCATCGCCACAACACCATCACCATGGAATACGTGATGCTGCGCGATGTGAACGACAAGCCGGAGCACGCCCGTCAGCTGGTCAAGCTGCTGCGCGGCATTCCGGTGAAGGTCAACCTGATTCCTTTCAACCCGTTCCCCCACGCGGGCTATGAACGCTCGCGCAAAAGCGACATTCTGGCATTCCATAAATTCCTGAATGACAATGGCGTTCTCACCACCGTGCGCACCACCCGCGGCGATGACATCGACGCCGCCTGCGGGCAACTGGTGGGCGAGGTGAAAGACCGTACCCGTCGCAGCGAACGGTGGAAGGAATCGATTTTCCACCGCTCGGAACAGCCCGACAGCAAAACAGCATCCGTGTAATGAACCCAATGCTTCGACAGCTCGTTCTGATTCTGGTGGCCACCCTGACGGTGGCCGGCTGCACCACCACGACCACCGGCGGCGGCCCCGCCGCCGATCCCCGGGAGGCGGTCAAGACCCGGGTCGCCGCCGGTCTGCAGTATCTGCAGATGGGCGATCCCTCGGAAGCCCGCCGGCATTTCTCCCGGGCGCTCTCCATCGACGACAACAGCGCCGCCGCCCACAACGCCATGGCGTTGCTCTACAACTACGAGCGCGACGCGGAGAAAGAGGAATACCACTACCGCAAGGCGCTGTCCGCCGACAGCCAATACGCGCCGGCCCTGAACAACTACGGCACCTTGCTGTATACCCAGAAGCGCTACCAGGAGGCCCTGGAGAAATTCAAGCGCGCCGCCAACGACCCCAACTACGAAGGCCGCGCCAGCGCCTTCAGCAACATGGGGCAGAGCTACATCGCGCTGGACCGACCGGAAGACGCCAAGGACGCGTTCATCCGCGCCCTGCGCCTGAACGGCCGCTCCACCCACGCCACCCTGCAGCTGGCCAAGCTTTATTATCAGGAAGGCCGCCACCAGATGGGCTGGGACTACTACAAACAGTACGAGCGTCGCATCGGACGGCAAAGCGCCGAGGGCCTGTGGACCGGTATTCAGCTGGCCGCCGCCCTCGGCCGACAGGATCAGCAGTCCAGCTATGAGCTGGCCTTGCAGAATCTCTATCCCGGCACCCGGGAGCACAAGCTCTGGCAGGAATGGCGGAGCGCGCAGGAGGGACGTCAATGAGCGCCAACGAGACCGTATTACCCGGCGAGCGACTGCGCCGGGCCCGGGAAGAGAAGGGTCTCAGCCAGGAGGAAGCCTGCAAACACCTGCGGCTGTCCAGTTCCTACATGCGGGCCCTGGAAGAGGACGACTACGACCGGCTGCCCGAAGCGCCGTTCATCAAAGGCTACCTGCGTAACTATGCCCGCTTCCTGGGGCTGCCCGCCGAAGAGGTGGCGCGGCAGTTCCAGCAGCGTGTCGACGAAATGCGCCAGGACGAGCGTGAGCGCGAACAGGCCGCCCTGGAGGAAACCCCCAGCCGCCGCGAGTGGCGGCTGCCGGCCCTGGCGATTCTGCTGGTGGTGCTGCTGGTGGCGGTGGGCTGGTGGCTGTGGCCCCGCGACCCGGTGAGCGCGCCGGCCCCGGCGGCCGACGAAGGCGGCCGTGACGGCGAGGAGAGCCTCGACAGCCCGGCGCCGCCCCAGGCGCCGGAGCCGGCCATGCCGGAAACCGTGGAGCCCGCCGCCCCGGTGGACGATACCCTGCGGCCGCTGCCTGAAAACGGCGGCGACAGCGAGCAGGGCTCCGACTCGCCCTCCGACCAGTCCAGCGACGGCCCCGCCGGCGGTGAACCCGCGTCCCGCCCGGAGCTGGCCGAGCAGCCCTCGCAGACCGAACTGGCCGCTGCCCCCGGCGAAGACGGCATCGACAGCCTGACTCTGGAATTTTCCCGGGTTTGCTGGATCAAAGTGGTCGACGCCACCGGCGCCACCCTCACCCAGGGGCAGCAAAGCGCCGGCGGCAGCGTCAATCTGGACGGCGAGGCGCCGTTCCGGGTTACCCTGGGTGACGCGGCGGCGGTGAGCGCGGTCCGTATCAATGGCTCCGCGGTCAGCCTGCCCAGCCAACGCTCCGGTGACGTGGTCCGCGTCACGCTGCCCTAGTCGTTTCAGGAGTTAGCATGGAACCGGAAGTCTCCATTAAGCGCCGCAAATCCCGTCAGATTCACGTCGGCTCCGTGCCGGTGGGCGGCGACGCGCCGATCTCCGTGCAGAGCATGACCAACACCGACACCTGCGACGTGGACGCCACCGTCGGCCAGATCCGCCGTCTGCAGGAAGTGGGCGCGGACATCGTGCGCGTCTCGGTGCCCGACATGGACGCCGCCGAAGCCTTCGGCAAGATTCGCAAACAGGTGGACATCCCGCTGGTGGCGGACATCCACTACGACTACAAGATCGCCCTGAAAGTGGCCGACGAAGGCGCCGACTGCCTGCGCATCAACCCGGGCAATATCGGCCGCGAGGACCGGGTGCGCGCGGTGATCGAGTCCGCCCGCGACCACGGCGTGCCGATCCGCATCGGCGTCAACGCCGGCTCCCTGGAAAAAGAGCTGCAGCGCAAATACGGCGAGCCCACCAGCGACGCCCTGGTGGAATCCGCCCTGCGCCACGCCGACATTCTCGACCGTTACGATTTCCAGGACTTCAAGGTCAGCGTCAAGGCCTCCAACGTCTTCATGACGCTGCAGGCCTACCGCAAGCTGGCCAGCCAGCTGGAACAGCCGCTGCACCTGGGCGTCACCGAGGCGGGCACCTTCCGCTCCGGCACCGTGAAGTCGGCGGTGGCCCTGGGCGGGCTGCTGATGGAAGGCATCGGCGACACCATCCGTATTTCCCTGGCCACCGACCCGGTGGAGGAAATCCGCGTCGGGTTCGACATTCTCAAAAGCCTGAACCTGCGCAAGAAAGGCGTGAACATCATCGCCTGCCCGAGCTGTTCGCGGCAGAACTTCGATGTCATCAAGACCGTCAACGAACTGGAAGCGCGTCTCGAGGACATCAACGAATCCGTCGATCTGGCGGTGATCGGCTGCCTGGTCAACGGCCCCGGCGAAGCCCGCGAAGTCGATGTCGGCCTCACCGGCGGCACCCCCAATAACCTGTCCTACGCGGACGGGCAGAAGAGCCACCACATCAAGTCCGAAAACCTGGTCGATGAGCTGGAGCGCATGGTGCGCGCCAAGGTGGCCAAGCAGCGCGAGGACGAGGCCAAAGGTATTATCGCCAGAAGCGAATAATCGGCCAGACGTCCGACGTTTTTTCAAGGAGAACCGGTGAGCAACAAGATCACGTCGATTCGCGGCATGAACGACGTTCTGCCCGAACAGACGCCCCTGTGGCAGTGGCTGGAACAGCGTGCCCGGGCGGTGCTGGCGGCCTACGGCTACCAGGAAATTCGTCTTCCCATCGTCGAGCGCACCGAGCTGTTCGCGCGCGGCATCGGCGAGGTCACCGACATCGTCGAAAAAGAGATGTACACCTTCGCCGACCGCAACGACGACAGCCTCACCCTGCGCCCGGAAGGCACCGCCGGCTGCGTGCGCGCCGCCGAGCAGCACGGCCTGCTGTACAACCAGACCCAGCGGCTCTGGTACACCGGCCCGATGTTCCGCTACGAGCGCCCCCAGGCCGGCCGCAGCCGCCAGTTCCACCAGATCGGCGTGGAAACCTTCGGCATCGCCACCCCGGACATCGACGCGGAAGTGATCCTGCTCACCGCGCGGCTGTGGAAAGAACTGGGCCTGAGCGACCAGGTCACCCTGGAGCTCAACACCCTCGGCGACAACGACGACCGCGCCCGCTACCGCGAAGCCCTGGTGGCGTTCCTGCGCGAGCACCGCGAGCGGCTCGACGAAGACTCGCAAAACCGCCTGGAACGGAACCCGCTGCGCGTGCTCGACAGCAAGGACCCGGGCACCCGCGAGGTGCTGGAAAGCGCGCCGCGCCTGGCCGACCACCTGGGCGACGAAGCCCGCGCCCACTTCGACGGGCTGCGCGCGCTGCTCGACGCCGCCGGCGTGCCCTATGTGATCAACCCCAACCTGGTGCGCGGGCTGGATTACTACGGCCGAACCGTGTTTGAGTGGACCACCACCGCGCTCGGCGCCCAGGGCACCGTCTGCGCCGGCGGCCGCTACGACGGCCTGGTCGAGCAGCTGGGCGGCAAGCCGACCCCGGCGGTGGGCTTCGGCATGGGCCTGGAGCGGCTGGTATTACTGCTGGAACAAAAGCGTCCGGAACTGCCGGCGCCGGTGGCGATCTATATTACCGCCATGGGCGACGTCCAGACCCAGGCGCTGGTGCTCGCCGAGACACTGCGCGACGCCTTGCCCGGTGTCGGCATTCAGTGTCACTGCGGCGGCGGCGGCTTCAAAAGCCAGATGAAAAAAGCCGACCGCAGCGGCGCCCGCTTCGCCCTGATCCTGGGGGAAGACGAAGTGGCCGCCAAACAGGTGGCGGTGAAGCCGCTGCGTGAACAAAGCGAACAACAGCAACTGTCCGAGGACGACGTGGCCCAATGGCTGGCCGCGCGCCTCGCGCCAAAAAGCGAATAAGGAGAGATTGGGGTGGCAGATTACATCCGGGACGAAGAAGAACAGGCGGAACGCCTCAAGGAATGGTGGCAGAAGAACGGCACCGCCACCATCGTGGTGATCGTGCTGGCGATCGGTTCCATGATCGGCTGGCGCCAATGGCAGGAGCACCGCAGCGGCGAGGCGGCGGAAGCGTCCAAGGTGTACGAAACCCTGATGACCGGCCTCGGCCAGGGCGGTGACGCCGACCAGGTGCGCGGCGCCGCCGACACCCTGATCGAGGACTTCCCGTCCACCGCCTACGCCGATTACGCCCGCCTGGCCCTGGCCAAGCTGGCCGCCGATGAGGGCAACCTCAACGGCGCCGCCGAGCAGCTCCAGGCGGTGGCCGAAGACGCCGCCACCAAGGAACTGGAATACACCGCCCGGGTGCGCCTGGCGCGGGTTCAGGTGGAACAAGGGGACCTGGACGGCGCGGAAAAGCAGATCTCGCGCACCTTCCCGGAAGCCTGGCAAGCCCAGGCGCTGGAGTTGAAAGGGGACATCGCCAGCGCCCGCGAAAAATGGGACGCGGCCCGCGACGCCTACAGCGGCGCGCTGGACGCGCTGGATAACGGCGCCGCCAAGGACCGCGTGCAAATGAAACTCGACGACATGAAGTCCCTATAGTGAACCCTATGTTGAAAGCCTGCACGGCCCCGTTTTTGCTCGGCCTGGTGGCGCTGGCCGGTTGCAGCAGCAACCCCAACGCCATCGAACCCAACCCGCTGCCGGAATTCGAAGCCCGCTATGACGTCGACCGTCTGTGGCGCTCCGGCGCCGGTGACGGCGTCGACGAAACCGCCATGACGCTGAGCCCGGCGGTCACCCAACAGCAGGTGTTCGCCGCCGACGTTCACGGCCGCGTCTACGCCTTCGAGCGGGAAAACGGCAAGCGCCAGTGGCGCAGCAAAACCGAGGACCGCATCTCCGGCGGCCTCTACGCCGGCTACGGCCAGGTGCTCTACGGCACCCGTGAAGGCGAAGTGGTGGCCCTGGACAGCGACAACGGCGAGCAACTGTGGCGCACCGGGGTGAGCAGCGAAGTGCTGGCCGCGCCCACCAGCAACGGCGCCCTGGTGGTGGCACAGACCATCGACGGCCACGTACTGGGCCTGGACGGCGGCACCGGCGAGCAGATCTGGGACTACGAAACCACCGTGCCCAACCTGACCCTGCTCGGCGGCGCCCAGCCGGTGATCGTCAACGGCCGCGTCTACGCCGGCTTCGCCAGCGGCAAGGTGACCGCCCTGGAAGCCGACACCGGCGCCCCCCTGTGGGAGCGCCGCGTGGCCGAACCCACCGGCCGCTCCGAGCTGGACCGGCTGGTGGACGTCAACGCCAACCTGCTGGTGGAAAACGGCGGCGTCTTCACCGCCACCTTCCAGGGCCAGCTGTCCGTGCTCGACTGGGAAAACGGCCGCCCCTACTGGAGCAAGGACATCTCCAGCCACCAGCCGATCAGCTCGCGGCTGGGCACCCTGTTCGTCGCCGACGAGGAAGGCCTGGTGCGCGCCGCCGAGCAGCGCAGCGGCAGCTTCCTGTGGCAGCAGGACAAGCTCTACGGCCGCCGCCTCACCGGCACCGCCGCCCAGGGCGACCTGGTGGCCGTGGGGGACTTCGAAGGCTACCTGCACTGGATGGACGCCGACACCGGCAAGCTGGTGGCGCGCTACCGCCACGACCGCGACGGCTTCGCGTCCACGCCCATCGTGGTCGACGACGTGCTCTACGCGCTCAGCGCCGACGGCAAGCTGGCGGCCTACCGGATCGAAGAAGACTAGACCCAAACGCTCCGGCGCCACCCCCGGCGCCGGATGTCGGGTTGCGCCCGGGGCCCGACCCGACCCGCGCTGCTTGTAGCTTGCGGCCCCGCGCGCCTGTATCCTGCCCCCTTATTTGCTACGTCCAATCCGATCGAGCACCCAATGAAACCCGTGATTGCCCTGGTGGGCCGCCCCAATGTGGGCAAATCCACCCTGTTCAACCGCCTCACCCGCACCCGTGACGCCATCGTGGCGGACTTCCCCGGCCTCACCCGGGACCGCCAGTACGGCGACGGCCGCCTGGGCGACCGCCCCTATACGGTGGTCGACACCGGCGGCATCGGCGAAAGCGAGGAGGGCATCGACCGGCCGATGACCGACCAGGCCCTGCAGGCGGTGGGCGAAGCGGACGTGGTGTTGTTCCTGGTGGACGGCCGTGCCGGCCTCACCGCCGCCGACGAGCAGGTCGCCTCCGAGCTGCGCAAGCTGCCCAAGCCGGTCTACCTGGCGGTCAACAAAACCGACGGCCTGGACCCGGACACCGCCCTGGCGGACTTCTACGGCCTGGGGCTCACCGAGCTGTTCCCGATCGCCGCCGCCCACGGGCGCGGCGTGCGCTCGATGATCACCGAGGTGCTCAAGGACTTCCCCGAAGCGGAAGAGACCGACGGCGAGCCCGCCGACCCGGACACCGTGCGCGTGGCGGTGCTGGGGCGTCCCAATGTGGGCAAGTCCACCCTGATCAACCGCATCCTCGGTGAGGAGCGGGTGGTGGTGTTCGACCAGGCCGGCACCACCCGCGACACCATCGAGGTGCCGTTCGTGCGCCAGGACCGCAACGGCGACGGCGAGCGCAACTACGTGCTGATCGACACCGCCGGCATCCGCCGCCGTGGCAAGGTCCACGAGACCATCGAGAAATTCTCCGTGATCAAGGCCCTGCAGGCGGTGGAAGCCGCCCAGGTGGTGATGGTGGTGATCGACGCCCGCGACGGCATCACCGACCAGGACCTGCACCTGCTCGGCTATGTGCTGGAAACCGGCCGAGCCCTGGTGATCGCGGTCAACAAATGGGACGGCCTGGACCCGGACCACCGCCAGTGGGTCAAGCGCGAGCTGGAACGGCGCCTGCACTTCGCCCCCTGGGTGAAGGTGCACTTTATTTCCGCGCTGCACGGTACCGGGGTGGGGGATCTGTTCGGCTTTATCGAGCGCGCCTGGGATTCCGCCTTTCTCAAACTGGGCAGCAACACGCTCACCCGCATGCTGCAGGACATCACCCACTCGCACCCGCCGCCGCGCAACGGGCGCTTCCGGGCCAAGCTGCGCTACGCGCACCTGGGCGGCTCCAACCCGCCCACGGTGGTGATCCACGGCAACCGTACCGAGTCGTTACCCAACAGCTACCAGCGCTATCTGGAAAACCGCTTCCGGGAGCTGCTAAAAATCGAAGGCTCGCCGATCCGGCTGGAGCTGAAGTCCGGCGACAACCCCTACGAGGGCCGCAAGACCCAGCTCACTGAACGCCAGATCAAACGCAAACGCCGCATGATGAAGCACGTAAAGAAATAAACCGCGGGGTCGCGGGGTTTGTAGGAGCGGGCCCAGCCCGCGAAAGGCAAGCAAAGCTTGCCGGCAGGATTCCAGAGAGCTGATCTAATCTCACTAAATCAGGTCTCTGGAATCCTGCCGGGTGGCTGGCGCCACCCTTTCGCGGGCGGGGCCGCTCCCACAAGAACGACACTATCTGGGGGATAGAGGTGCGGGGGCACAAGACCTTTTTACTGGCGTTTCTGCCATGGCTGGCGCTGCCCGCCGTGGCGGGCCCGCCGTTCGGCGACGACAGCCCGGTGCCCCGGGTGCTGACCCCGGCGCGCCTGGACCAGCCCGTTTCCGAAGTGCCCGCCAGCGTTACTATCATCGACCGCCAGCTGATCCGCGCCAGCGGCGCCCGGGAGCTGTTTGAAGTGCTGCGGCTGGTGCCGGGCATGGCGGTGGCCAAGGCCGACGGCAACGTGCCCACCGTCGCCTACCACGGCACCCAGGCCCGCGACACCCGCCGCATGCTGGTGCTGATCGACGGGCGCAGCGTCTACCAGCCCGGCTTCGCCCGCGTCAGCTGGAACGATCTGGCGGTCAGCCTGGAGGACGTGGAGCGCATCGAAGTCACCCGTGGCCCGGCGTCCGCCGCCTACGGCGCCAACGCCTTCACCGGGGTGATCAATATCATCACCCGCGATCCCCGCGACAGCGTCGGCCAGCGGGTGAGCGTGCGCGCCGGCAACAACGGCGTCCGCGACGCGCGCCTGGGCGCCAGCCACCAGTTCGACAACGGCGCTTTCCGCGTCAGCGTCAGCAGCCAGGGCGACCACGGCTACGACGCCGGCATCGCGCCGCTGCACGGCCACGACGCCAAGCGCGTCGACAGGCTCAACAGCCGCACCGTGTTCGAACTGTCCCCCCGCGACACCCTCACCGTGCACGCCGGCGGCAGCCGCTCGCGGCTGGAGCGCCCGCCGGAGGCCGAGTTGCAAGCGATCGCCGACTACTACCACGACACCCGCCAGGTCGGTGAGCGGGCGTTTTTCGGCCTCGACTGGCAGCGCCAGTTCTCGCCCCGCCACGAGATCAAGGTGCGCGCCTACGGCCAGCACACCAACGAAGACACCAACCTGGACCTGTGTTTCCGGGACCCGCTCACCGGCGCCCAGGGCGCCGGCGGCGGCCTGTTTTTCTCCCGGGAATTGCGCGATCTGTACCTGGCCAATAACCGCGACATCGGTCAGACCCTGGCCGCCGCCGGCGCCGACCCGGCGCTACAGAACCGCTACGCCACCCTCCAGGCCAGCGGCGCCCGGGCCTTCTGCGGCCGCGCCTGGCTGGACACCCGGGAAACCCGCTACGACCTGGAAATCCAGGACACCCTGCAGCTCACCGACCGGGCGCGGCTGGTGGTCGGCGCCAACCTGCGCCACGACCGGGCCGAATCCCAGGCGTTTTTGTCCGGCACCGCCGAGAACGTCAGCCGGCGCCTGTTCGCCAACCTGGCGGTGAAACCGGTGGCACCGGTGACCCTCAGCCTGGGCGGCTTCTGGGAGTACGACGAGATCAGCGGCGAGCACTTCAGCCCCCGTGCCGGCATCAACTGGCAGGTGATCCGCGGCCACACCCTGCGCGCCGCCTACGCCCGCGCCCTGCGTACCCCGGATATCTATGAAGACCAGGCGCGCATCAATCTGCCGATCACCCGCCTGAACGCGCCCTTCGCCGGTAACGAGCAGGCCCTGCTGGGCTGGGATCCGGCCTACTTTTTCGTCACCCAGCAAAGCCCCGGCCGGCTCAAGCCGGAGCGCATCCGCTCCCGCGAGCTGGGCTACTACGGGCGCTTCTCCGCCGGCGCGCTGGGCGGCTTCGAGCTGGACATCCGCTACTTCCGCGAAGAGCTCTGGGATCTGGTCAGTGGCCCGCTCAACCCGTTCGATTTCGACCCCGCCAACGATGGCGAGGTCGAGCACCGCGGCACCGAAGCACAACTGAGCTGGCGGCCCGACGGACGCCATCTGCTGCGCCTCACCGGCGCCCATATTCACACCGAAACCGACCACCGAACCGAGCGGCGCCTGGCCGCCCGCGACAGCGCCAGCGCCCTGTGGCACTGGCGCCTCGGCGGCGGCTGGTCCTGGTCCACCGCCTATTACCTGGCGCGCGACTATAATGACTACCCCTTTGAGCGGCTGGATGCGCAGCTGGGTTTCCGGCACCGTCTGCCTCATACGGAAGTGGAATGGCGTTTCGTGGTCCAGCACCCGCTCAATAAAGAGCCGGTGGTCTTTGTCGAAAACCAATACCAGGACGATCAGCGCTATTGGATTGGCGCCACGGTCACTTTCTAGGGAACAGAAGCGGGGGAGTCGAAGCCGATGAGGCACGACAACAGCGTCACAGGCGGCATCAAGAGACCCGGGGGGTAGAATGCGCCGCGTCTGGGGGATAGGTTTACTACTGCTTGGCATGGCGGCCGGCGCCACCCTGCCCGAGGCCCCTGTGTCGGGCGCCGCCGCGTCCGATGCCGCCGAGGCGCGGGCCCCGGTGCGCCTGGCGCTACACGCCTCCTCCCCGGAAGCCGGCGGCGCCTTCGCCGACGCCCTGCGCCCCCTCACCGATGACGGCGTGCGCCTGGTGGAGGAGGACGCCGACCTGGTGCTGGCCCTGGGCGAGCAGGCGTTCCGCGAGGCCCTCGCCGGAAACGGCCCGCCGGTGCTGGGGCTGGCGGTGCCACGCCATGCCGCCGATCAACTGGTCACCGGGGACTGCGAGTGCAGCGCGATCTGGCAGGGCGTGCCGCTGGACACCCAGTTGGCGCTGCTGCGCGCCCTGCTGCCGGAGGCCCGCCGCATCGGCATTCTGCGCGGCCCGGACAGCGTCTGGCGGACGATCCCGATGGCCCCGTCCGGCCTCACCCTGGAGGCGGTCACCGTGCCCGAACCGGGCCGGCTGGGCGCCTTGCTGCGCCGCCACCTGCCGGACTGGGACGCGCTGCTGCTGCCCGAGGACGACACCCTGTTCGACGGCGGCACCGCCCGGCTGGTGCTGCTCACCAGCTACCGCCAGCGGGTGCCGGTGGTGGGGCCGGACGGCGCCTATGTGCGCGCCGGCAGCGTCGCCAGCGCCCGCGTGCGGCTCAAGGATCTGGCCGCCGGGGCGCTGGACGCGGTGCGCGCCCGCCAGCGGCTCGGCCATTGGCCCGCGCCCGGCTTCGCCGGCCATTATTTCCTGGCCATCAACGAGCATGTGGCCAGCGCCTACGACTTGCGGCACGTCGAGCGGGCGCCCCTGGAACAGGTTTTGGAGGCTACGCCATGACACGTCGCGGCGGCATTCGCCGGCAACTGCAATGGCTGGGGGTGATCCCGGCGCTGATCATGCTGATTCTGGTGCTGGTATCGCTCACCTGGCAGCGCTTCCAGGACGCCGACAACGAAGTGCGCCAGCTGGGTGGCTTCCTCGCCCAGCAGCTCGCCGCCAGCGCCGAATATGGCGTGCTCAGCGGCAACCTCTCGGACCTCCGCCGCCAGGCTGGCATGGTGCTGGCGCGCCCGGACGTGCAGTACGTGCAGTTCCGCGATCAGGACGGCGAGCCGCTGCTGCGCGCCGGCCTCGACGCCGACCAGGTGGCCGGCGAGGACGTGCTGGAATTCCACGCCGGCATCTACCGCCAGCCGGTGTCCCTGGACCCGGCCTTCGACGAAGGCCGCTCGGACCGCCCGGACCGCATCGGCGAGGTGGTGCTGGGCGTGTCCCGGGGGCGCATCCTCGCCCGCCAGAAAGAAATCATCGGCACCAGCCTGCTGCCGGCCCTGCTGGCCATGGTGGTGGGGTTGTTCAGCGCCGGCTACCTGGCCCGCCAGATCGCCGACCCGATCAGCTACCTGTCCGGCCTGGTGCGGGTGATTCGCGGCGGCGACTACCACGTGCGCGGGGTGCGGCCGCTGAGCGGTGAACTCGACCACCTGCAGAAAGACATCAACGAGCTGGCGGCCAGCCTGGACCAGGCCCGCCGCGATCAGCAACGGGCCATGACCGAGTTGCGCGAAGCCCACCACCGCGCCGAGCACGCCAGCCAGGCCAAAAGCGACTTCCTGGCGATGATGAGCCACGAGCTGCGCACCCCCATGAACGGCGTGCTGGGCATGCTGCAGCTGCTGGAAACCACCCACCAGGACGACGAGCAGCGCGAATACACCGACGCCGCCCTGGAATCCACCGGCCACCTGCTGGAAGTGATCAACGACATTCTCGACTTCTCGCGCATCGAAGCCGGGCGCATGGAGATCGACCAGAGCTACTTCGCCCCGGAACCGCTGATCCAGAACTGCGTGGGCACCTTCCGCTACATGGCCCGGGAGAAGGGGCTGTACTTACGGGTGGAGGGCGCGGCGGCGCTGATCGGCCTGGAAATCCGCTCCGACGCCACCCGCCTGCGGCAGATCCTCAGCAACCTGATCTCCAACGCGGTGAAATTCACCGAGGCCGGCGGCATCCGCGTGGTGGTGGACGTGCGCCACGACGAGCGCCACATGCTCAACCTCACCCTCAGCGTGCGCGACACCGGCATCGGCATCGCCGAGCACAAGCTCGACCGGCTGTTCCAGGCGTTCTCCCAGCTGGATTCCTCCAGCGCCCGGCGCTTCGGCGGCACCGGCCTGGGGCTGGTGATCGCCCGGCGTCTGGCGCAGATTCTCGGCGGTGACCTGACCGTCACCAGCGGCCCGGAGCAGGGCAGCTGCTTCACCCTGTCCCTGCGCGTGCGCGGCCGCGCCGTCGAGCAGCCGGCCCTGCCGGAACCGAACGCCGAGGTGAAACAACTGCGCGGGCGCGTGCTGCTGGTGGAGGACAACGACGTCAACCGGCTGGTGGCCTGCCGCATGCTCGAACACCTGGGGCTGGAGGTGGCCACCGCCGGCGACGGCGCCACCGCCCTGGCGATGTGTGCCGAGCAAACCTTCGACTGCCTGCTGATGGACGTGCAGATGCCGGTCATGGACGGCCTGGAAGCCACCCGCGCCCTGCGCCGCCGCGAACGCGAAGCCGGCCGCGACCCGGTGCCGATCATCGCGCTCACCGCCAACGCCATGTTCGAAGAACGCCAGCGCTGCCTCGCCGCCGGCATGGACGCCCACCTCGCCAAACCCTTCCGGCGCCACACCCTCGCGCGCCTGCTCAGCCGCTACCTGTAACCCAGCGACAGCGGGCCTTGGGAGCAGGCTGGCAGGGCAGCTACGAAGCCCGGTTTGTGCGAGCGGGCCTTGTGGGAGCGGGCCCCGCCCGCGAAAGGCAAGCAAAGCTTGCCGGCAGGATCCCAGAGCCCTTTCTAAAGCCAGCACCAACAGCGTCTCTGGTATCCCGCCGGGTGGCTAGCGCCACCCTTTCGCGGGCGGGGCCCGCTCCCACAAGGCTAGCTCCCACAAGCCCTCACTCCGAAGGCTCAGTCCTTACAATCCGAGTCACTGTAGCCTCAAACGACCCCTTGGCAAGCCGCGTCTCCACGGTTTGCCCTTCTTTCAGCATGTCCACCGACCGCAACGGCTGCCCCTCCGCCAACGTCAACGAATAGCCCCGGTCCAGGGTCGCGAGCGGGCTGGCGGTGTGCAGCCGCCGCGCGGCGCCGTCCAGACGCTGCGCCAGATGCCGCTGCTGATGCCGCAACGGCACCGGCAACCGCCGCTGCAGCTCGTGCAAACGCTGCGCCTGACGCGCCACCTGCTGGGCCGGCGACTGCTGGCGCAGGCGCACGTCCAGCGGCTGCCAGCGGCCGCGCAGCAGCGCCAGCCGGTGGCTCAGGGTGCGCGCCATGCGCGCCTGCAGCTCGTCCACCTGCTGGCGGGTCTGCTCCAGTTGCCGGTTGGGGTGGCGGGCGTGCAGCCGCCGGCTCAGGCCGTCCAGGCGCTGACGCTGGCCGCGCAGGTTCAGGTCCATCAACTGGCGCTGGCGGCGCGCCAGCACGCCCAGGCGGGCGAGCAGGGCGTCGCCGTCCGGGCTGATCAGCTCCGCCGCCGCCGAGGGTGTGGGCGCGCGCACATCGGCGGCGAAATCACACAGTGACACGTCCACCTCGTGGCCCACCGCGCTGACCACCGGAATCGGGCTGTCCGCCACCGCGCGCACCAGCGCCTCGTCGTTGAACGCCCACAGATCTTCCAGGCTGCCGCCGCCGCGCCCGAGAATCAGCACATCGCAGTCATTGCGCTGAATCGCCAGGGCCAGCGCCCGGCGGATCTGCGCCGGCGCCTCGCCCCCTTGCACCGGGGTCGGGTAGATCAGCACTGGGATCGACGGCGCCCGGCGCTTGAGCACCTGCAGCACGTCGCGGATCGCCGCGCCGCTGGGGCTGGTGATCACCCCGATGCGCCTGGGCCACGCCGGTAGTGGGCGCTTACGTTCCTGGGCGAACAGGCCTTCGGATTCCAGCTTCGCCTTGAGCGCCTCGAACTGGGCGCGCAGCGCGCCTTCACCGGCTTCCTCCATGTGCTCGACGATGATCTGGAAGCCGCCCCGGGGCACGAACACCGTCACCCGGGCGCGCACCAGAATCTGCTGGCCATCGCGGGGCTGAAACCGCAGCAGGCTGTTACGGTTCCGAAACATGGCCGCGTTAACCTGGGCCTTGTCGTCCTTGAGGCTGAAATAGATATGCCCGGAGCGCGGCCGCGCCAGGTTGGAGATCTCGCCCTGCAGCCAGATCAGCGGGAAGCTGCCCTCCAGCAGGCCCTGGGCCTCCAGGTTCAAGCGGCTGACGGAATACGGTTCGGAGCGCGAAGAAGTCATGGCGCGCAATTTACGGCGCCTGGGCGCCAGCGGCAAGCGCCAACCTGGCGGAAGCGGGCTCTTGTGGGAGCGGGCCGAGCCCGCGAAAGGCCGGCAAAGCCGGCCGGCGGGATCCCAGAGGCGCCCGGAAAGGTCTCTGGAATCCCGCCGGCAAGCAAAGCTTGCCTTTCGCGGGCAGGGCCCGCTCCCACAGGGTGGTTTTAGCATGCGACCGGATTGCTGCTGAGGCGGTAAATGTTCTATAATGTTCGGCTTAATTTAACGGAGCCCCTGGTTCGCCCTTGCGCCGGCTCCTACCTGCCCGACCCGGCTTCCCGGCCGGCGACAGCCCGGCGCCCCGGGGTCCAGACTCCCCCCAGTTTCTCTGTGCCTAGGGGTGCAACATGCTCAGAATCGCCCAAGAAGCACTGACGTTCGACGACGTTCTGCTCCTGCCCGCCCACTCCGATGTGCTGCCCAACGAGGTGTCGCTGAAGACCCGCCTGACGCGCAACATCGAGCTGAACGTACCGCTGCTGTCCTCCGCCATGGACACCGTCACCGAACACCGTCTGGCGATCACCATGGCCCAGGAAGGCGGCATCGGCATCCTGCACAAGAGCATGCCGGTGGACGACCAGGCCCGCCAGGTGCGCGCCGTCAAGAAATACGAATCCGGCGTGGTCAAGGACCCCATCACCATCAGCCCCAACGCCACCGTGCGCGAGCTGATCAACCTCACCGACGCCCACAACATCTCCGGCGTGCCGGTGGTGGAAGGCCAGCAGGTGGTGGGCATCGTCACCAGCCGTGACACCCGCTTCATCACCGACTACGACCAGTCCGTGGCCGACATCATGACCGGCCGCGACCGCCTGGTGACGGTGAAAGAGGGCGTCGCCAACGACGAAGTCCAGGCCCTGCTGCACCGCCACCGCATCGAGAAAATCCTGGTGGTCAACGACGCCGGCGAGCTGCGCGGCATGATCACCGTGAAGGACATCGAAAAAGCCACCCGCTACCCCAACGCCTGTAAAGACAGCCAGGGCCGCCTGCGCGTCGGCGCGGCCGTGGGCACCGGCGGCGGCACCGAAGAGCGCGTCGCCGCGCTGGTGGAAGCGGGCGTCGACGTGATCGTGGTCGACACCGCCCACGGCCACAGCCAGGGCGTGCTCAACCGCGTCGCCTGGATCAAGAAACACTTCCCCGAGGTGGACGTGATCGGCGGCAACATCGCCACCGGCGAAGCCGCCCTGGCACTGATGGAAGCCGGCGCCGACGGCGTCAAAGTGGGCATCGGCCCGGGTTCCATCTGCACCACCCGCATTGTCGCCGGCATCGGCGTGCCGCAGATCACCGCCGTCTCCGAAGTGGCCGCCGCCCTCAAGGGCACCGACGTGCCGCTGATCTCCGACGGCGGCATCCGCTTCTCCGGCGACCTGGCCAAGGCGATCGCGG
>CAZKWA010000068.1:0-18673 GCA_964556345.1 uncultured Alcanivorax sp. | reverse complement strand
TCGCGGCTCATCCGGCCTCCAGCATCAGGGACAGGTTGTTACCTCCGAACGCGAAGGAATTGCTCAGGCAACGCCGCAGCGTTTGCGGGCGCCGCTGGTCGCCGACCAGATCCAGCGCTGGCAGCTCCGGGTCGTAGTGGCCGTCGAAGCGGTGCGGCGGCAGTGCCCCTTGCGGGTTATTCAGCAGCAGCCAGCAGAACGCCGCTTCCAGGGCGCCGGCGGCGCCCAGGCAATGGCCGGTCAGCGCCTTGGTGGCGCTGGCGGGGGGCGGGCGCTTGAAAACCCGGTTTACCGCGCGCGCTTCCATGATGTCGTTTTGCGGCGTGGCGGTGCCGTGCAGGTTCAGGTAGTCCACGTGCTCCGCCGCCACGCCGGCGTCGTCCAACGCCGCCTGCATGGCGGTCACGGCGCCGTCGCCTTGCGGGTCGGGGCCGGAAATATGGTGGGCGTCGGAGCTGGCGCCGACACCGCTCAGCGATACCGGGCCGGGCTCGCGGGAAAGCAGGAACAGCGCCGCGCCTTCGCCGATATTGATGCCGTCGCGGTGGACGCTGAACGGATTGCAGAGTGTTTCGCTGACCGCGCCGAGGCTGTGGAAGCCCTGGATGGTCAGCCCGCAGAGGCTGTCCGCGCCGCCGGCGATCACCACGTCACAGAGGCCGTCGCGGATCAGGGCGCGGGCGCTGGCCAGGGCCCGGCCGCTGGACGAACAGGCGGTGGACAGGGTCAGCGACGGGCCCGCCAGATCCAGGTGGCGGGCCAGAAAGTCCGCGCCCGCTCCCAGTTGTTGCTGGTGATAGTGAAAGCCGGCCGGTGCCGGCTGTCCGCGATGCCAGTGCTCCAGCGCTCGCTCGCCCCGGTCGATGCCGGCGGTGCTGGTGCCCAGCACCACGCCGATACGGGCGCGGTCCACGCCGTGGCTGAGGCGTTGGAACGCCGGGCGCAGCTGCTCGAAGGCGGCCAGCAGCAATTGATTATTGCGGCATTGGTATTCCGCCATGGCCGCCGGCAGCGCCGGCAATTCGCCGTCCACCCGCCCCAACGGGCTGGGATGGCCGGGGTGCCAGTCGTCGCTGACCGTTAGGCCCGAACGGTCGCCGGCGATCAGCCGCCGGTAGACCGTCGCCGTGTCGTTGCCCAGCGGGCAGAGTATCCCCAGATGATTGAGATAAACGCTGTTCATCGCGCGCCTTCGGAATGCAGCGGCGTTATCGTCAGGCGATAGCCGTGGTGAATATTGTCCAGGGTGGCGGGGCCGCTCCAGCCGTCGCGGTCCTGGTAACGGACCCGGGCCTCCAGCCGCTCGCCATTATAAAGCGCCCGGCCCTGTTCTTCCCGTTCCACGCGCCAGGGCGAGGGCAGGCCGGCGCGCAGGGACGCGACCGGCCAGAATAGCAGTTGGATGTCCGCCAGGATAAGCCGCATCGGCACCCGCCGGGGCAGCAGCGGCGAGCGGCTGATCTCCAGGTCGGTGGCGGTCTGGCGCAGCTGGAACACCGGCACGCCGGTTTCCGTGAGCGCCACCACCCGGGTCTCGCCGGGCAGGGTGCGGAGCACGGCGTGCAGGTTCTGCGTGCGCTCGCCCCAGTCGATGCGCAGACGGTGCTCGAGATAGCGGTGGCGCTCCAGCGGTGCCGCCAGCGGCCGGGCCTCGGGCGTCCACCAGGACTGGCAGCCGCCCAGCGCGGCGCCGGCGATAAGCCCCACGACCAGGGCGCTCAGAAGTCTTGCGCGCATAGTTCCGCCAGGGCGTTCAGGCGCCGTTGGTGATGCTTCACGAAGGGGTTGTTCCGGTCCCAGGCGTAGCCGGCCAGAATCGAGCACACCATCCGCTTGATGTCCTCGGGGGGATCGCGGTGGAAGATGACTTTCTGGAACCGGCCGTCGTACCAGCCGGTGACGTAGCTGCGGAAGGTGTCCACGCCCTGTTGCAGCGGCTCCGCGAAGTCCGCCTGCCAGTCCACCGGCTCACCGTTCAACTGCCTGCCGAGCACGCCGGCGGCCAGGCTGGCGGAGTGCATGGCGATGGTCACGCCGGAGGAAAACACCGGGTCCAGGAACTCGCCGGCGTTGCCGAGCAGGGCGAAGCCGTCGCCGTGCAGGCAGCGCACCGAGGCGGCGTAACCGCCCTGGCGGCGGGCCGGCATCAGGGGGCGGGCGTTGGCCAGCAGCCGGCGCAGGCCGCTGTCACCATTGATGGCGGCGCGCAGGCATTGGTCGTTGTCCGAGGGTTGTTCCTGGAAGAAATCGTCGGGGCCCACCACCCCCACCGAGGCCTTGCCGTCGGGGAAGGGGATCAGCCAGAACCAGACGTCGGTGCGCTGTTCGTGCACGGTGATAAGGATCTTGTCGCGGTCGAAGTCGGGGTCGTCGATGCCGTCGTGGAAATGGCTGAACACCGCCTGGCGGGCGGGGAAACCGCTGGGCCGCTCCAGACCCAGTAGCCGGGGCAGCACCCGACCGAAGCCGCTGGCGTCCAGCGCGAAGCGGGCGCGCAGGGTTTCCTCGCCGCCGTCTTCATGGCGCAGCCGCGCCCGGATGCCGTCCCCCTCGGCCTGGAAAGCCTCGAGGCTGATGCCGAACCGCACGGGCACGCCCTGCAGGCGGGCCTGGTCGGCGAGGATCTGGTCGAAGCGGGCGCGCTCCACCTGATAGGTGTAGCCCCAGCCCGGCGAGAACTTTTCATCGAAACGAAACCGGGTGCGCCGCTCGCCCCAGGCGAAGGCGGCGCCGTTCTTAAGCTGAAAGCCGGCGGCCTCCACCGCTTCCAGCATGCCCGCCTCATGCAGGTAGGCCATGCACTGGGGCAGCAGGCTTTCGCCAATGGAGAAGCGCGGGAAGTGCTGCTTTTCCACCACCTGAACCCGGTGGCCCGCCCGGTGCAGCAGGGTGGCGGCGATGGCGCCCGCGGGACCGGCGCCGATAACCAGTACGTCGGTGTCGAAACTCATGCGCGTGCTCCCGGTTGCGCGCCCGCTTGGGGCCCGGCGGCGAGTAAGGGCGCGATCAGGGCCGCGCCGAGGATGCCGATCAATAGCGTGAGGCCGAAATCCGCCACCAGTCGGGTGCTGCTGAGACTGAGCAAACCGAAACTCAGGCTGGTGGTGGCCGCCGACAGCAGCACCGCCAGCGCGGCCGCGTCGCGGCGTGTTTCCGGCTGACTGAAGAAAATAGCGTAATCGATACCGATACCCAGCAACAGGTAAAGCGCCAGCACCGTGATCAGGCCGTAGCCGCCCTGCAGCCAGCCCAGGGCCGCCAGCGCCGCCAGGGACGCCAGCGCCGGCACGCCGAGCAGGCGTAACGCCGTGACCGGGCCCTTCGCCAGCGCCAGCACCAGGCCGCTGAGCAGATAGGCACCCACCAGCAGCCAGGCCAGGTGCTCGCGCAACGCCGCCAGGGTGTCACTGATGGTACCGGCCCGGTCGATAAAGTAGCGCCCCTGATCCGGTGCCGCCAGGTCCGCCACCTTCGCCGGGTCGCGGAGGCCGGCCAGCTGGATCAGGCTGGTGCAGCCGTGCCGGTCGCAGCCGCCCCATTGTCCGCTCAAGGCCTCGTCGTCCACCGCCGCCAGCCAGGCGTCCAGGGACAGGCTGTTGTCGGCGGCGTCTTCCAGGGCCCGCTGCTGGCGGGCCAGGGCCTGTTCGCCCAGGCCCAGCTGCCGCAGGTAGTCGGCGAAGCGCGTATGCCGGTAGAGCCGTTCGCCCAGCATCCGGTGCAGTGCCTGTTGCTGTGCCGGCGGCTGCCAAAGCGCACTGATCGCGCGGTAGCTGTCCAGCGCGCCGCGTTCGCCGGTGATGGCGTCCAGTTGCCGGGCCAGGTCGCGCTCGCGCTGCCACCACTGTGACAGGGTGTCGCCATGGACAATGAAGTACCGGCTGTCGCCCCGCGGCAGCAACGTCTGGATCCGTTCGCTTTGGGCTTGGAGCCAGGCCGGCGGGCTTTGATAGTGGCGCACATCGTCGTCGGGGCTGAGCCGCCACAGGCCGGTGACCAGCAGGCCCGCCACCGTGGCCAGCAGAATCAGACGGTGCCGGCGGCACCAGGCCGGCCAGCCACGCCGCCAAAGGCCCACCCGGGCCAGCAGGCGCTCACGCGGCGGGGGCGCGTCGCCACTCAGCGCCGGCACCGCCAGCATCACGGTGAGCCAGGCGCCGGTGAGCCCGGCCGCCGAGAACACCGCCACCTGGCGCAGGCCGGGGAAGGCGGCCAGACCCATGGCCAGGTAGCCGAGCACGCTGCTGACCAGCGCCAGGGCCAGGGGGGCCATCAGGTGGCGACGCAGGGTGCGCGCCGGGACAGTGGGTTGGTCCAGCCGCTGGCAGAAAAAGTGAATGCTGTAGTCCACCGCCACGCCGATCAGGCCGGCGCCGAACACCAGGCCGAGCAACTGGATCTGGCCGAACGCCCAGAGCGTCGCGGCCAGACCGCAAAGCAGGCCGGTGGCGACGCTGGCCAGGGCCAGCAGCATCGGCCGGGGGCCGGCGAAAAGCACCAGAAACAGGGTGATTACCGCGACCAGCGAGAACAGCCCCACGGTGCTGATTTCCCGGCGCGCGCTGTCGGCGCCGGCGGCGGTGTATAACGGCGCGCCGGTGGCCAGCAGATCCGGCCAGTGCCGGTGGGCCTCGTCGACG
This sequence comes from uncultured Alcanivorax sp., assembly GCA_964556345.1. Lineage (GTDB taxonomy): Bacteria > Pseudomonadota > Gammaproteobacteria > Pseudomonadales > Alcanivoracaceae > Alloalcanivorax. The sequence continues at coordinate 14,036 of CAZKWA010000068.1, read as the reverse complement.
ATCGCCAGCAGGCGGCTTTGCCGGTCCAGCGCGAAGCCGCCGCCTTGCACGGTGGCGGTGGTGAGCGCCCAGTAGCGGCCGTCGCCGGTGGCGACCGGCACGCCATTTTCCAGCTCCAGGGTGAACGGCGCCAGGGCCTGCAGGTAGTGCTCGAACAGGAATAACGGGTCGCCGCGCCACTGATCGCCGGAGACACCGAAAGGGCCGAACACCCGGGCCAGGGCGTTATCGATCAGGGCCCGCGGGTCGTTCTTCAGCCGTTGCCGGTCCCGGGGGGCGAGAAACTGGAAGCGGTAGGGATGCAACGCCTGGTAACGCTGTTGCAACTGTCGGGGGGCCAGGTCCGGGCCCACTTCGCTGAACAGGCCGCTGGCGTTCAGCCGCTCACGCAGGTCGCGGGCCTGTCCGGCGGCGTCCGCGGCGCTGTCGGCGGGCACCAGCCACAGGGTGCGGTCGGTGAAGCGGTCCTGGTGGTGTTCGGCAAGCGCCCGGGCGTTGGCGGGCAAGCGGTCCTCGGGCAGCAGCGCCAGCAAGTCGCTGTCCAGCCAGTTGCCCTGCAGCTTGACCAGGCAGGCGGTGGCGGCGAGCACCACCAGCGCCAGCCACAGCAGGAATCCCCGGCTAACGCGGCGTGGCAAAGCGGCGTTCCTCGGTGTCGCTGAGGGTTTCCGGGTAGTCGATATTGCTCAGGCGGGTGACGCTGTAATCGCCATTGGGGTAGTCGAGCCGGAAGAACTCGGGGCCCTGCTCGCCGCCCAGGCGAATGCCGCTGAGCACTCGCGCCAGGGCGTCGTCGCGCGGTGTCAGATCGAGCCGCCATTGGTCGCCTTCCTCGCTGGCCTGGATGTGGAAGTGCGGCTTGAGCGCTTCGATGTCCCCGGACAGCACCGCCATCAGCCGCCGGGCGAAGGCCTCGCCGCCGGGCAGGGTATCCGCCTGGCCGTTACTGTAGAGGGTGCCGTCGATCAGCTTGATCTCGCTTTCGAACGGGGTGCGCACCCGCCACAGCAGGCCCCGTTCGCTGGCCAGTAGCAGATCGCCGGTGGCGGTGAGCGGTTGCGGCAACATGGCCAGATGCTGTTGCTGGCGAAAGTCCGCGCGCAGGATCGGTGCGTCGGGCAGCCGTTCGGCGACCTGTTCCAGGCTCACCTCGCCGGCGCTGGCGGCGACCCCGATAAGCAGCGTGAAAAGCGCCATCACGGGCTTCATGAGGTCACTCCCAGGCGTTCCAGCAGCACCGGCGGCGAGGCGTACAGCATTTCCCCGGAGGCCACGTCCACCGCCACCTGGATGCTGTGGCCGCGCGTCAGCCGGACGCCGTCGCGGTCGCGGATCAGGTAGCTGATTTTCAGACGGTTTTCCCATTCGCGCACGGTGGCGGTGACGGTGATCCGCTGGCCGAAACGGGCCGGGCGGGCGTAGCGCAGGTGCAGATCAATCACCGGCCAGGCGTAACCGGACGCACGCATCTGCGGGTAGTTGTAGTCGAACCGGTCGAGCAGCGCGCAGCGGGCGATTTCGAAGTATTTGACGTAGTGGCCGTGCCAGGCCACTTCCATCATATCCACGTCGTGGAAGGGAATGTCGAGCTCCACGCTGTGTTGCAGGCGCGTCTCAGGGGTGCGGCTCATAAAGGCTCCAGTGCCGTTCGCGGATGCGCGTCAGCATGCCGCGCAGTTCGTGCTCCAGGGGGCGGTCCTCGACCAGTGGCGGGCTGTCCCGGCGCACCGCCGCCAGCGTTTCCGCCAGCGCCGCCGGCGGCGCCACGCCGTCGCGGGCGTGCCGCAATTCCGCCGCCTGGCAGACCGCCAGCAGGCCGGCGGCGGCCACCTGTTCGGTGAGCGCCAGCACGCGCAGGGCGTCGCGGGCGGCGATGGTGCCCATGCTGACTTTATCCTGATTGTGGCACTCGGTGGAGCGCGAGAAGCTGGTCGCCGGCATGGTCAGCTTAAGCGCCTCGGCGGTCCAGGCGGACGCGCCGATCTGCACCGCCTTGAAACCGTGGTTGATGCAGGCGCGGGGGCCTTCGGCGGCGGACAGATTGGCGGGCAGGCCGTGGTTGAACTTGGGGTCCACCAGCTGTGCCAGTTGCCGGTCGAGCAGGTCGGCGACGCTGGCGGTGGCGGTTTTCAGGCTGTCCATGGCCTGGCCGATATGACCGCCATAGAAATGGCCCCCGTGCAGCACCCGCTGGTTTTCGCCGTCGATGATGGGGTTGTCGTTGGCGCTGTTCAGCTCGGTTTCCACGAAACCGCGCAACTGCGTGAGGGTATCGCCGAGCACGCCGATCACGTGGGGCGCGCAGCGCAGTGAGTAGCGGTCCTGCAGGCGGGCGTCGTGGCGGGGCGCGGGGCCGGCGGCCAGGTCCCGGTGCAGGCGCCGGGCGGCGCGCACCGGGCCGGGATGGGGTTTGACGGCGAACAGATCCGGGTCGAAATGCCCCGGGTTGCCGCCCAGAGCGAAGCTGGCCAGCGCGGTGACGCGGGTGGCCAGCCGCTCCAGGTAGGCGGCGCGGGCGAACGCCAGGCAGGCCAGGCCGGTCATCACGGCGGTGCCGTTCATCAGTGCCAGGCCTTCCTTGGGGCGCAGTGCCAGCGGCGTGATGCCGCGCTCGGCGTACACCTCGGCGGTAGCGCGGACCCGGCCCTCGACGCGCATCGAGCGTTGTCCGGCGATCACCGCCGCCACGTAGGACAGCGGCGTGAGATCACCGCTGGCGCCCACCGATCCCTCCTCGGGGATCAGCGGCAGCAGGTCCGCCTCCAGCAAACCGTGGAGCCGCCGCAGCAGCTCGTAGCGCACGCCGGAATAGCCCCGGCACAGGCTGGCCAGGCGAGCCGCCAGAATGGCGCGGGTGGCCGCTTCGTCGAAGTGGTCGCCGAGGCCGCAGCCGTGGAAGGTGAAGATGCGCTCCGGCAAGGCCTCGGTCAGGGCTTCGGGGACCGCCACCGTGCAGGAGTCGCCGTAGCCGGTGGTGACCCCGTAGATCACGCCTTCTTCCTTCAGCAGGGTATCGAGGAAGGCGGCGCCGCGTTCGATGCGCTCGCGGAACGGCGCGCCGTCGCCGAGCACACTGGCCGCCCGGCGGCCCGCCAGGGCGTCGATCTGTTCCAGACACAGGTCGCCGCCATCGAAGACCACGGTGGTGGGGGTTGAAGCATTCACGGTTGGGAAGTGTCCTGCTGCCAGAAATCGTAGAAGTTGAACCACTGCAACGGCGCGGCCAGACAATGGCGTTCCAGATCCAGGACGAAGCGGCGCACTTGGCGGTCCAGTTCCCGGTCACGGTCCTTGCGTGGCAGCACCACCTGGTCGGTGAGGTGGTTGAACGTCAACTCGAACCGTTCGCCACGGCGCACGCAGAACAGGGTGAGCACCGGGCAGTGCAACAGCGCGGCAAGAATGAAGGGCCCCTGGGGGAACGGCGCGGGCGTGCCCAGGAAGGGCACCGGGGTGGTGCGCGCGGCGCCGCTCAGCGGCACCCGATCGCCCATGATCACCACCAGTTCGCCGCGCTCGATGCGTTGCTGCAACATGATGGCGGTGGCCGGGTTCAGGCTGCTTACCTGGATCAGCGACAGTCTGGCGTCGCCGCTCGCTTCATTGAGCAATTGATTGAATTTCTCCGCGTGGTGGGTATGCACCAGCACGTTCAGGCGCACCTCCGGGCGCACTTCGGAAATCGCCCGGGATACTTCCAGATTGCCCAGGTGCGCGCCCACCAGCAGCGCGCCCCGGCCGCTGTCCAGCACCCGGCGCAGGGCCCCGGTGTTGATCATATCCACCCGGTCGGCGCCGATGTCGCCCTGCCAGGCGCCGAGTTTGTCGATCATGGCGGTGGCGAATTCGTTGAAATGCCGCAGGCTGTCGGCGGCGCCGCCGGACAGGCCGCATTCCGGCGCGTGGGCGGCCAGGCGGCGCAGATAGTCCTGGCTGGCGCGGCGGGCGGTGGTGTTGCTGAGCCAGTAGTAGAACACCACCAGGTTGACCAGCCACAGGCACAGGCGGCGGCCGAGCAGCCGGTGCATCGCCAGCACCAGGCGCATGCCCCAGAGCACGCCCCGTTCTTCCAGGTCGAACCAGCGGCGGCTCATCGTGCCCAGCGCCGTTTCAGCAGGGTCGGCAGGCGCTTCAGCATGCCCAGTAGCAGGCGGCTGTGCATGCCGGCGATCAAGACATTGTCCCGCCACAGGCGGAAGTGGGAAACGCCGTCGCGGGGGTAATGCACCGCGGTGGGCAGATTGATGATCGGCACGCCGCGCCAATGCAGACGCACCAGCACCTCGCAGTCGAATTCCATGTGCCGGCCCAGGCGTTCCTCGTCGAGCAGCGCCAGGGTCGGGGCCAGCGGGTAGACCCGGAAGCCGCACAGGGCATCGCGGATATCCAGGGACAGGGTGTTCACCCACACCCAGAAATGGGACAGATAACGGCCGTAGTGCCGGCTTTTCGGCACCGAGTGGTCGTACACGGGGATACCGGTGACCAGGGCGTCCGGCCGGGCCTCGGCCTGGCGCAGGAAGGCGGGCAGGTCCGCCAGGTTGTGCTGACCGTCGGCGTCCACCTGCACGGCGTGGCTGAAGCCCCGGCGACCGGCCTCGCGCAGCCCGGTGATCACCGCCGCGCCCTTGCCGCCGTTGCGCTCGCGGCGCACCAGACTGAGCTGCTCCGGGGCGGCGGCGGCCAGAGTGCGCAGATGCCCGGCGCAATCCGGGTCGCTGCCGTCATCCACCAGGATGATCGGCAGCCCGTGGGGGCGCAGCTTATCGAGTACCGGGCCGATGCCGTGGCGGTGGTTGTAGACCGGAATCACGATACAGGGCCGCATCAGGCGGGCTCCTTGAAGACCAGGCGGCCGCTGCTGTGCGGGCCGCGCGATGAATGGAAAGCGAATGTCAGCTTACCGGTGGCCGGTTTCCAGTCCAGCGTCAGGCTCAGCGCCTGGCCGGGCAAAATCAGGCTGTTGAATTTTATCACTTCCAGGTGGCGCGGGCCCGCCGGCAGGGGGAAGTAGCGACGGGCGAACGCCTCCGCCCAGTCTATCTGAACCACGCCGGGCAGCACGCCCTGGGCCTCGAAATGGCCGCTGAACCAGGGCAGGTCGGTGTCGACCCTCATGCCCAGGGTCAGGCCCCGGTCTTCATGCACGCTGTCGAGGACTTCCGGCAGCCGGTCCCGGCTGCTCTGAAACAGGGCCTGCAGGGCCGCCAGCGGCACCTTGCCCTGGGCCGTTTCCGGCAGTCGCGCCACCAGCCGCCAGCGGCGGGGGATGGCCAGCGGCTCCAGGGTGGCGGCGAGGTGGTCGCGCAGCGCGCCGGTGAGCGCGGCGCGGCCGTGCTCGGCGAGTCGCCGCTCGCCGTCCGGGGCGAGCACCAGCACCGCGCCCAGGCGCTGCTGCCCTTGCGGTTGCAGCACGCGGACTTCGGCCACCGCCGGGTGCGCCGCCAGGGCGCTCTCCACCGTCGCCAGCGACACCCTTTTCTCCTCGACTTTTACGATCCTGTCGCGGCGTCCGCCAAGGCGAAAGCGGCGCCCGTCGAGCAGCGCCAGGTGATCCTCCAGGGTGACGCTGCCGCCCTCCAGGTGCGGCGAGGACAGCCGTGTATGCTCGGCCTGTTGTGTCAGGGCGAGACCGGGCAGCAGGGTCCAGGGCGCATCGCCGGGGGGCTGCTGGCGCCAGCCAATGCCGCCGGTTTCGCTGGAGCCATAGATTTCCGTGGCGCGCACACCGGCCTGGGCGGCCAGATGCGCGGCGCTGGCCGCCGGCAGCGGGCCGCCGGACGAAAAGACCGCCCGGGGCGGCGCCGACGGGTTCCAGGGCAGGTCGTCGCGCAGACGTTTCAGGTGCGCGGGGCTGGCCACCCAGGCCACCGGCCGGCGCGCGGCCAGGCGCAGAATGCCGGCGGCGTCCTGGAACGCCTCGCTGTGCAGCGGTCGGCCGGCGGCGAGTGGCCATAGCAGGCGGAACAGCAGGCCGTAGATATGCTGGTGGCTGACGGTGCCGACGAACAGCGCGTCGTCGAGCTCGTCGCCGAACGCCGTTTCCAGGGTGCTCAGTTCGTTGAGCAACTGCCGATAGTGTTTGTGGATCGGTTTGGGGACGCCGCTGGAGCCGGAGGTGAAAATCACCAGTTCGGCGTCCGGGTCGGTGTCGCCCAGTGGCGCCGGCGGCGCCTGCGGGGGCGGTTCCAGCGGTTCGGCGGCCGGCCAGTCGCCGGCGAAGGCCTGACAGTACGCCGCCAGGGCGGCGGCGGTGGCGGGCTGATTGTTGCCCGGCAACCAGGCCCGTTTGCCGGCTTGCCAGAGGGCGAGCAGGGTGACCAGCGCCGGGTAGGCGTGATGATGGAACACCGCCCAGTCCTGGGCCGGGTGCGCGTTCAGCGCCGCCGTCCGGTTCGCCACGTCCCGGCGCAGGTGCCCGCCGTCGAGCCGCGCCCCGGCGTGCCAGGCCACCGGGGCGCTCGGCGCCAGGTCGCGGAACAGGGTGGTAAGGTCGTGGGTCAAGGGCGTCATGATAGCCGGCGTTTTCGGAAGTGGGTTCGGCACAGCAGTTCGATGACGAACAGGGCGCCCATCAGCAGATAGGCGAGCAAACCGTTGTACAGCGTCCAGGTCGCCAGGCTGGTGAACAGGGCGGTGTACAGGGCCACGGCGCCGTTAAACAGAAAGAACAGGCACCACACCTGGGTCACGCGGCGCGTGTAGCCCACGCCTTCCGGAGGCAGGTCCGGTTCGCGCAGCCGCGCCAGCCGTTCGATCAACGACGGCGGACGGTACAGGCTGGCGGCGAACAGTACCAGCATCGCCAGGTTCACCAGCACCGGGTAGAAGCGCAGGGTGAGCGCGTCGTTGCGCAGCATCGCCACCACGCTGAAGGCCAGCAGGGCGGCGCCCACCGGCAGCCAGTGACGACGGCGATCCAGCAGCAGGCGCAGGCCGATCAGGGCCGCCAGCGCCGCCGCCAGGGCCTGGGGCGGCAGGTGGCGCAGGCCGAAATACACCGCCGGCGGGTAGGCCAGGGTGGCGCCGACCAGTACCGCGATCAGCGTCCGGCGCACGGGCTATTCTTCCAGCAGGGTCTGCACCGCGCGGACCACATCGTCGATGGTGCGCACGGTTTTGAAGTCCTCCGGCTTGACCTTGCGCCCGGTGACTTCCTTGAGCTTCACGACAATATCCACGGCGTCGATGCTGTCGATGTCCAGGTCTTCGTAAAGCCGGGTCTGGGGTTGTATTTGCCGCGCTTCCAGCTCGAACATCTCCACCAGGATGTCGCGGACCAGGGGTAAAATATCGTCGTAGCTTTGCATGCTGTTCATCCGTGTTCGCGGATCAGATCGGCCAGGGCGCGTACACTGGCGAAATGGCGGCGGGTGGCCTCGTCGTCCGCGTCTATTTTTATGTCGTATTTTTTCGACACCGCCAGACCCAGTTCCAGCGCGTCGATGGAATCCAGACCCAGGCCCTCCCCGAACAACGGCGCCTCGCTGTCGATGTCGTCGCTGTGGATGTCCTCAAGATCCAGGGTACTGATGATCAGTTGCTTGAGGTCCTGTTCCAGGTTGTCGCTCATGGGCGTCGATCTCCTGCGTGAATCGCTGTTCCAGATAGTGGGTCAAACGGCGCACCGCCATGGGCGTGACGCCTTCGTCAAGAAACGGCGCTAACTCGATATCCTCGCCTACTCGAAGGTGGATAAGGAAGCGGCGCGGTGGAATCCGGTACCAGGGTTCGGCCTTGGTCAGGGTGGTGGGAGTGCAACGCACTCGCACCGGCGTCAGCCGGCAATCGGCGCGCAACGCGATATTGGCGGCGCCGCGCTGAAACCGGGGTGGCGTGTTCGGGCGGGTCCGGGTGCCTTCCGGGAAGATCACCATGGTGCCGCCGCCACGCAGCCAGGCCACCGCGTCGTCGACCATCCGCCCGGAATCCCGGTTGCTGATGTAGCCGGCGCCGCTGACCGGGCCCCGTGTGAAGGGGTTGCGCCATAATTGCCCCTTAACGATGCAGTTGGCGTGGCGCAACTGGGCGATCAGGCAGACCACGTCGATCAAACTGGGGTGGTTGGCGATCACCAGCTGGCCGGCGCCGTTCAGGCGTTCGGTGCCGTCCACCCGGCAGCGCATCACGCCCAGGGTTTCCATCAGCCACAGGTGCAAACGGAAGGCCCGGTGCACCAGATACTGGCCGCGCCGTGAGCGGGCATCCGCCGGGCCGGGCAGCAGCCGGTTGAGCGTCATCGGCACGGCCAGTACCAGCGCGCCCAGACCGAAGGCGGTGAAGCTGAGCGCGGTGCCGATCAGGCGCCACCAGCGAGGGGCGCTGTCATTCATCGCGCTGCCAGTGCCAGTCGGAGCGGGGCCCGGTGAGAGTCAGGGCGCGGTCGCCGCTGGCCAGAAAGCGCGCCAGCCGCGGCCCCTGGCCGGCGGGCCCGCCGCTGCCGGCCCGCCGGCTCAGACGGTAGCGGGTCCCGCCGGCGCCCAGGCGCAGAGCCAGCGCCCAGGGGAAGGCGTCGCTTTGCTGATAGGGCCGGTACTGCTCCGGCAGCGGCGCTTCGTAGATCACCACCAGGGCATCCTGGTCGGGGCCGGTCAGACAGCGGGCTTCCAGCAGCGCGGTGCTGAGCCCGTCGCCGGCCAACGCCACGCAGCTTGCCGGCGCCCGGTTGCCCAGCGCGATGCTCAGCTGGCCGCTGACCGCGTTGTGCACCGACAGGCTGAAGGCCGCCGGGGACAGGGGTTCGCCCGCGGCCAGGTCGTTCAGCAGACCGAGCGTGCGGCTGAGTTCGCCGTGGCCGGAGGCGAGCACGGTGGGGAGACGGGCGGCGTCCTCGCCGGCGGCTTCCCGGGCCACGTGGAAGACGCCCCGGGCCAGCGCCGGGAGGCGGCGGCGTTGCAGGGGAGGCAGCCAGGACAGGTCGGGGACCGCCGGCCCGTGGGGCGGCTCGCCGTTCCAATCAGCCCAGTCCGCCTCGCTTTCCAGGCCTGGCGCCCAGGCGGCCCAGCGGGCCAGTGTAATGGCGAATTCAGGCATGTCTCCCCGATGCGAATTAATGCCGGCCGCCGCTTGGCGGGCGGGAATCGATATAGTAGTTAGAAGCCGCGATTATACATGCCCGCCGGGGGCTACACACGCGGCCCTTGGGGCGAGACGGCCTGTGCCGCCGCCAGGCGCGGCACGAACAACCAGGGAGGCAAAATGAGAGTGGTGTTACAGCGTGTCACCCGAGCCCAGGTGGTGGTGGCGGAGGAAACCGTGGGACGCATCGACGCGGGGATGCTGGTGCTGGTGGGGGTGGGTCGCGACGACCAGGAGGAGACGGCGCGCCGTCTCGCCGGGCGGGTGGCCGGCTACCGGATGTTCAGCGACGCGGACGGCAAGATGAACCTGGACGTGCGCGACGCCGGTGGCGCGGCGCTGGTGGTGTCGCAGTTCACCCTCGCCGCGGACACCGGCAAGGGGCGCCGGCCGGGCTTTTCCAACGCGGCGGAGCCGGCTCTCGGGCGGCGTTTGTACGAGGTGTTCGTGGCGGCGCTGGAGGCGCAGGGCGTGCCGGTGGCCACCGGGCGGTTTGGCGCGGACATGCAGGTGAGCCTTGTCAACGACGGGCCGGTGACTTTCATCCTCAATCTGTGACGCTGGTCCGGTTGTGTTTTATAACCGGTGTTTTTGCCGCCCCTTATGTTGCAAAGGTGTGACCCTGATTTATGATGATTTTCAAGCTCCCGGGGGAAACCGCATGGGGGCGTAACCAGAAAGCGTAAATAAATGGAGAGATTTATGAAAAAAGTATTATTGGCAGCGGCGCTGCTGGGTGCTTCCGTTTCCGCTCAGGCCGTGGCTCCGGGCGGCCCCGGCTGCGGTTGGGGTAACCTGATTTTTGAAGGCAAATCCGGCATGCCGGTGCACCTGCTGGCCACCATCGTTAACGGCACCTCGGGTAACGCCACCTTCGGCATGACCAGCGGCACCAACGGTTGTGATACCAGCGGTTCCCTGACCTACAGCGGCGAAAGCCTGCTCGCCATGAACGGCGTTCTGGAAGAAGTGGCCCAGGACATGGCCACCGGCGAAGGTGAAGCCCTGACCGCGCTGTCCGTTTCCATCGGCGTGTCCGGTGAAGACCGCGCCCATTTCAACAACGTGATGCACGAAAACTTCGCGTCCATCTTCCCCCGCCAGGACGTGAGCGCCGGTGAAGTCATGCAGCACATCACCGCTGTCATGCAGAACGATCAGAAACTGGCCAAGTACGTATAAAAACCGCCTGATGAGCCCGCCTCCGTCCGGAGGCGGGTTTTAAGCCCCACTTGCAGATGGAATTCGCATGCGTGCCGCCTTGCTGTGCGTCCTGGTGTTATTTTGTTCAACCGTGGCCCAGGCCCGGGACCTGGAGCAGCTGGCGCAACAGCCACGCTGGCAGGCGCTTTTGCACATCAACCCCGGCGCCACCCTGCGCGACCGTCAGCGCAGTTACGTGGATGACGCGGATTTTTTCCTTTCGCCCGACGGCGCCGGCGACCCGGCGGCGGAGCTGGCGTCCACGGTCGAGGCGCTGGAGCCGCCGGCGGCCCCGGCCCGTTGCCGCTTTCCGGCGCGCTACCGTTTCGTTGCCGAGGCACTCGGCTGGCGGGAAGCGGCGCCCTTCGCGCACTGCGCGGAGTATCTGGAGTGGCGCCGTTCGGTGCACGCCAAGCGGGCGGTGCTGGTTTTCCCCGCGTCCTATTTGAACAGCCCTTCTTCGATGTTCGGGCACACCTTGCTGCGGCTGGATCAGGGTGACGACGACGGCGCCGTGTGGCTGTCCTGGGCGATCAACTTCGGCGCCGTGACCACCGAGCAGGATAACTCGCTGTTCTATATCTACCGGGGGCTGGCGGGCGGCTACCCGGGCCGTTTCAATCTGGTGCCCTATGTGCAGAAGATTCAGCAGTACTCCAACATGGAGAGCCGGGACATCTGGGAGTACACCCTCAAGCTCGACCAGGATCAGATCGATTGGATGATCGATCACCTCTGGGAGCTGAAAGAGATCAACTTCGACTACTATTTTTTTGACGAGAATTGCTCTTTCCGCCTTCTCGAGCTGATTCAGGTGGCGCGCCCGCAAAGCGGGCTTCTGGATGAGTTGCGCTTTGCCGAGTTGCCGGTGAATACGGTGCGCGCGCTTGACGAGCGTGGCCTGGTGACGGAGCGCCACTACCGGCCGTCCAAGGAAGTAGCGCTGATTGCCCTGAGTGAGCGGCTGGACGACCAGGAACAGGCGCTGGCCCGGCGTCTGGCCGAGGACCCGGCGCTGGCGGAGAGCGAGGCGTTTCGTTCCCGCCCGCCCCGGCGTCAGGCGATGATGGCACGCACCGCCTACAGCTACGTGCGCTTCGTGAACCGCAAGGCGGCGCGCACCGAGGATATCGCCGGGCGTTCGTTCGCCTTGCTGACACTGGTGAACCGCCTGCCGTCCGTGGAGGACCCGGCGCTGCCCGAGAAAGCACCGCCGGAATCCGGCCACGGGTCGCAGATGCTGGCGGCGGCCGGCGGCCAGCGGGGCAGTGATGATTTCGGCGAGGTCAGCTATCGGCTCACATACCATGATCTGCTGGATAACCGGCGCGGGTTTCTCGACGGCGCTCAGATTCAGGGGCTGGGTGTCACCCTGCGCAGCACCGAGTCCGGCGCCGCCCGGCTGGAAGAGCTGGACGTGGTCAGCATCCGTTCGCTGTCACCGCGCGGCCGGTTTTCCAAGCCGCTGAGCTGGTATGTGGAGGGTGGCCTTGAGCGGGCCTGGGCGGGGCGCCGACGGCTTACCCGCTATGTGCAGGGCGGCGCCGGCGGCAGCTGGCGAGCCGGGCCCTTCCAGCCCTATTTGCTGGCCAGCGCGCGGGCGGAGAACAACAGTGATTTCGGCACTCTGATCACGCCCGGCGGCGGCGCCGAAGTCGGGATGTTGTATCATGCCGGGCGCTGGCAGTGGCGGCTCAGTAGCGCCGGCCACTATTTCAGCAATGACGTGTACCGCCACCGCTCCAAGGTGGCGGTGCAGTATGCCCTGGCCCGTCAGCACGGTCTGCGCGCCTCGCTGGAGCGGGAGGGCTGGCGTGGCGACGGCGAAACCGAGTTCAAAGTGCAATGGCGATGGTACTACGACTGATCCCGGCTGCTTGCCTGCTTCTGGTGTTGCAAGGCTGCAGCAGCCTGTTCTTTTTCCCCTCGGAGCCCTGGGTTCAGAATCCGGCCCGCCAGGGGCTCGATTACGAAGACGTGGTGCTGATACATCCCGACGGTCTGCGCATCCACGGCTGGTGGCTGCCCGCCCAGGGGGCCCCCCGTGGCACGGTCTATTTTCTGCACGGCAACGCCCAGAACATCAGTACCCACCTGATGAACGTGCACTGGCTGCCGGCGCGGGGGTATAACGTGTTTCTGCTCGACTACCGGGGTTACGGCCTGTCCGAGGGGGACCCGGATCTTAAGGGGGCCCAGGCGGATATTCAGCTGGGCCTGGACTGGCTGGCGCAATCGCGCCGTCTCGATGATGCCCCTTTGGTGCTGTTCGGGCAGAGCCTGGGCGGCGCCATGGCCACCGGCGTGCTGGCGCGCGAACGTAATGACGGGCGGGTGGATTGTGTGATGCTGGAAGCGCCGTTCGCCAGCTATCGGGACGTGGCTTCCGATGTGATGGCGCGCAGCTGGCTGCTCTGGCCGTTACGCTGGATGGTGATTCCCACCTTGCCGGCCCGCGCCACCGATCCGGAGCGCCATGTGGCGGAACTGGCGCCCCGCCCGTTGTTGATTCTGCACAGCCAGGAAGACCCGGTGGTGCCCTATGAGCAGGGGCGCAGGCTTTATGCGGCGGCGCGGCAGCCGAAGACGTTTCAGGCTCTGAAGGGCGGGCATACTCAGGGTGTTCGCGATCCGGCGGTCCGCGATCGCCTGGTGGCGTTTATGCAGAACAATGCCTGCGCGGCGCGCGCCGCTGTGCCCGCCAAGGATCAAGCCGGTACCAGCGAGGCGCGGCAGGAAGAACCTGCGCAGATGTCGGGCTCCGTCGACGAAGCCCGCGCCACGCCGGCGTCGAGCTATCGGTTCTGAGCGTCGTCTTCTTCGCTGTCCAGTTGCCGGCGTCGGACCATGCGGCCGAAGATCAGGCCGATTTCAAACAGCAGCCACATGGGCACCGCCAGCAGGGTCTGGCTGATGATGTCCGGCGGTGTCAGCATCATGCCGATCACGAAACAGGCCACCACCACGTAGGCCCGCGAGGCGGCCAGTTTTTCCACCGTGGTGATGCCGGTGGCCACCATCAGCACGATGGCGATGGGCAGCTCGAAGGCGACGCCGAAGGCGAGAAACAGGGCGAGCACGAAATCCAGATAGCTGCTGATGTCGGTGGTCACCGCCACGCCTTCCGGGGCGATGGTGGTGAAGAACTGGAACATCAGAGGGAAGACCACGAAGTAGGCGAAGGCGGCGCCGCCGTAGAACAGCAGCACGCTGCTGGCCAGCAGCGGCACCGCCAGTTTTTTCTCGTGGCGATACAGGCCCGGCGCCACGAACGCCCAGGCCTGGTGGAGAATAAAGGGCATCGCCACGAAGATGCTCAGGTAGAGCGTCAGCTTGAACGGCGCCAGGAAGGGCGAGGCCACGCCGGTGGCGATCATATTGGTGCCCGCCGGCATGGCGTCCATCAGCGGGCGCGCCACCAGGGTGTACAGATCCCGGGAAAAGTAGAACAGCCCCAGGAAGATCACCAGCACCACCACCAGGGTTTTCAGCAGGCGGTTGCGCAGTTCGAGGAGATGGCTGACCAGGGTTTGCGGGGTGTCGTCGGGGCGCTCTTCACTCATTCGGTTTCTTCTCGGCCTCCGGCGTTTGACCGTTGTCCTGGTTGTCGGGCTGGTCGAGGGTCTCCGGGCGGCGCCGCGCCCGGGCGACCTCGTCCGGCGAGAGCAGGCTGTCGCGCGCTTCGCGGATACTGTCTTCGTCCAGCCCCATCTCGCGCATCTGTTTTTCCATGCGCTCGCGCATGTCCTGGTTCA
>CAZKWA010000067.1:0-18917 GCA_964556345.1 uncultured Alcanivorax sp. | reverse complement strand
TCTGGGATCCTGCCGGGAGCTTTGCTCCCTTTCGCGGGCAGGGCCCGCTCCCACAGGCGGCTCCAGGAACCGCTAAGTGAGTATTACCGTGGCGATCAATGCCAGCACCGGCAGGACCGGCGCCAGCCGCGCCATCAAACGCGGCCGGTAGGGCAGCAAAAACACCAGCGGCAGACCGGCCAGCGTGACCAGGCCCAGGGCCATGGAAAGCGCCAGGCCGGTGGGCCACAGCCGCAGGCAGCTGGCCACCATCAAAGCCATCAACACCCAGCCGGCCAGGCGGAAGGCACGCAGCCGCGCCGCCGGCGGTTTGGCGCCGATGGCCGCTTCATGGTGCCGCTTCATCGCCAGCGCCAGGGCGGTGAGGCCGGCGTAGGCCAGGGTCAGCGGCAAGGTCACGGCGATCACCGTCATCCGCCGTCCTCCACGGTGCGGGGCGCGCCACGCTTTGAGCGAGGCCCTTGTGGCAGCGACTGTTGTGGGCGCGGGTCTTGCCCGCGAACGGGGCGCTTTTGCAGCACTCGCCACAACGCGTAACCCCCGGTGGCGGCCAACAGCAGGCATACCACATCAAACCCGGCCAGCGCGCCCAGCCGCCAGGCGGTGGCGCTGAACAGATGGCTGTCGGTGGTGGCCAGATTCAGCACCGGCAGCGCCGCCCACAGCACGGTGATCGCGGCCAGCTGCTCGGTCCAGCCGCGCCGGTCCGGGCGCAGCAGGGCGTGGACCAGCGCCAGCAGCCAGGTGAGGAAAAACACACGGATCTCCCAGCTCTCCCGGGCGGCCAGTGCCACCGGCAACAGACGGTTGGCGGCGAAGTAGGCGGCCAGCGCGCCGAGCAGGCCGGTGAGCGAGGCGATATTGAGCCCGTTCACCAGCCGCAGCGCCGCCCCCGGCGCCTTGCCGCGCAGCTGCTGGGTACGCTTGGAGACCCACAGCAGCATGCCGGTGGCGACCATGGCGGTGCCGCCCACGCCGAACAGGAAGAACAGCCAGCGCACCGTGGGGTCGGCGAAGCGCGCCAGATGCAGATTCACGAACAGGTTGTAGACCCGGAAGGCGCCGGGTACCGCCTCGTCGCCCGGTTGCGTTTCCAGCAGTTCACCGCTGCCGCCGCTGAACACCAGGGTGGGGTCGCCACCCCGGCGCTGGTCGGTGATGGTGGGCGCTTTTTCCGTGGACACCCGGATCACGGCGTTGTCCCGGTTGGGCCAGTCCACGCTGATGCGGCGCACCGGCTGATCGAAGGCCGCTTCGGTGCGCGCCACCAGCGGCGCGATATCGACCATCGGTGCCGCCGCGCCGCCCTCGGCCGGGGCCTCCTCGCGGGGGAATACGTCCTGGAAGAAGCCGCGCCAGCCGTCCTGGTAGGCGGCGTTCATGCCCCAGGGCATCAGCATCACCATGAAGATCAGCAGGCCCGAATAGGTGATCATGAAATGAAACGGCAGCGCCAGCACCGCCGTGGCGTTGTGGCTGTCCAGCCAGGAGCGCTGGCCCTTGCCGGGCCGGAAGGTGAAGAAATCCTTGAAGATTTTCTTATGGGTGATCACGCCGCTGATGATCGCCACCAGCATGAACATGGTGGCCACGCAGATCAGCCAGCGCGCCCAGATACGCGGCACCCCGTACAACTCAAAGTGAAATCGGTAAAGAAAATCACCGCCACGGCTGGCGCGTGGCTCCAGCAGTTCGCCGGTGCCGGCGTCCATCACCGCCTGCTCGCCGCGTCGGCGGCCGCTGCCTTCGGTCCGCGGCGTGTCCGGTTGCCAGCGAAGCTGTGCCACCGGTGAACGCGCTTCCGGCAACTGGATATCCCAGCTTTTGGCGTCCGGCGCCTTGGCGTTGAGCGCCGCCCAGGCCAGCGCCGGGGTGTCGGGAGAAGGTTGCGAGTGGTGCAGTTCCGGCGCCATCCACAGGGAGATTTCCTCACGGAAGTAGGCGCTGGTGCCGGTCACGAACATGGCCAGCAGCAGCCAGCCCAACAACAGCCCGCTCCAGGTGTGCAGCCAGGCCATGGATTGTCGCAGGCCCGCCTTCACAGCAGGTTCTCCGCGCCGCCCAGCCAGGCCAGAGCGGCCAGCCCCAGCGTCGGCGCCACGATGCCCAGCCAGGCGCGGGCGGCGCTGCGGGTGGCGAACGCCCACAGCACCGCCACGGTGTAGATCAGAAAGGACAGCAGATTGGCGGTGATCACCGCCGTGGCCGGCGCCGTCGGCAGCCACAGGGCGAGGGCGGTGGTGGCGCTGGCGGCCAGGGCGTAGCCGCCGAATACGGCGGCCAGCGTGCGCGACGCCACGCCCAGGCCGGGCGAAGCGGCAAGCCGCTGTAGAAAGAGTTTGGACATGAAATCCCCAGCGTCGGAGAAACGACGCCCGTCACGACGAGGCCCGCGAATAAGAATCGTTATTATCCGTAAATAAAAGACGAATGCAACGCGTGAGACGTAAGCTTTGTAGGTCAGGCCGCGGGCCGTAACCCGGCGCTTGCTCCGCCAGCCAATGGCTGCCGCAGCCGCCAGCGCAACCGCACGCCGAGCAGCACGGCGGCGGCGGTGAGCCCCGACACCAGGCCGATCCAGAAGCCCGCCGGGCCCATGGCGGGCACCCACAGATCGGTGAGGCCGAGGATGTAGCCCACCGGCAGCCCCACGCCCCAATACGCCACCAGGGTCATCAGCATCGGCCAGGCGGTGTCCTCGAAGCCGCGCAGACAACCGTTGGCGCACACCTGCAGGGCGTCGGACACCTGGTAGATGCCGGCGAACAGCAACAGATGGGCGGCCAGGGCGATCACCTCCGGGTTGTCGGTGTAAATGTGCGGAATCCACGGCCGGCTGACAATCAGCGCCAGGCCGGCGAACACACCGATGCCGCCGGTCATCGCCAGGGAGCAGCGCACCGCGCGGCTCAGGCCGGGGCCGTCGTGGCGCCCGCGCGCGTGGCCCACGCGCACGGTGGCGGCGAGGGCGAAACTGAGCGGGATCATGAAGATCAGCGAGGTGAAATTCAGCGCGATCTGATGGCCGGCGACGATCTCCGGCCCCAGCCGGCTGATCAGCAGCGCGATCACCGCGAAGATGCTCACCTCGAAGAAAATCGACAGCCCCACCGGCAGCCCCAGGCGCAGCATGTAGCCCAGGCTGGCCAGCTCCAGGTGGCGTTGGCGCAGGCTCAGCCGTGCCGGCTGGTAGACCGGATGGCGGCGAATATAGGCGCCCATCATCAGCGCCATGCACCACATCACCAGGCTGGTGGCCCAGCCGCAGCCGACACCGCCCATGGCCGGAAACCCCAGCTTGCCGTAGATCAGCACATAGTTGGCGGGGATGTTGATCGCCAGACCGATAATGCTGATCCACAACACCGGCCGGGTATGGTTCATGGCCTCGGTGTAGCTGCGCAGCGCCAGCAACACGGCGGCGCCGGGCATGCCCCAACTGAGCGCGTCCAGATAGCCCGCCACCAGCGGGCGGATCGCCGGGTCCACGTCCATCAGCCCCAGCACCGGCGCCATGGAGCGCAACACCACTGCGCTGAACAGGCCCAGGCCCAGGGCCAGCCACAGGCCCTGCTGGGCCAGCGGGTTGACGCGATGGTAAGCTTCGCCGCCGAGATGGCGGGACAAAATCGGCGTGGCACTCATCAGCACGCCGGTCATGAACAGGAACAGCGGTACCCAGATGCTGGCGCCCACCGCCACCGCGGCGAGATCCTCGGCGCCCACCCGGCCCGCCATCATGGTGTCCACGAACCCGTTGGCGGTCTGCGCCAGCTGGCCGCCGAGGATCGGCAAGGCAAGACGCAACTGAGCAAGGTATTCGAGACGATGAGCGGACATGGCGGACTACAGCCTGATCACGGGGCGGCTACCATACCGCAATCCCGTGGCGTGGTGCACCGCGCCGCGGACCTGGAAGCACTGTTTCGGGACACTTTTTTTCAGCGCCACCGCACGGTGCTGGAAGGCGGCTTCGAGGAACCGGTTTATATCGCCGGTGACCCGGGGGCCGGCGAGCCCGCCCGTATCCGTTACACCCGCGATTATTTCCGCAGCGCCCTGCACGAGGTGGCGCACTGGTGCGTGGCCGGCCCGCGCCGCCGGCGGCTCGACGACTACGGCTACTGGTACGCCCCGGACGGTCGCGACGCCGCCGCCCAGGCGGAATTCCTGCGCGTGGAGGTGCGGCCCCAGGCGCTGGAAGCGCTATTTTGCGCCGCCTGCAATCATCCGTTCCGCGTTTCCCTGGACAACCTGAACGGCGACCCCGGCGACGAAGCCCGCTTCGCCGCCGACGTCCAGGACCTCGCCGAGCGCCTGCACCGCGACGGCCCGCCGCCCCGCGCCCGCCTCTGGATCGGCGCCCTGACGCGCTATTACCGCACTCAGGGTCTTAAAGTTTGATCAGCGCAGCATGTGCAGGAAGTGCATGTGCTTCTCGTACTGGTCGAGCACGTCGCTGATCACCTGCTCGCGGGTGAAGCCCATCAGGTCGTAGTCCTGGCCGCCTTCGCTGAGGAAGACGTCGGCGCGGAAGTACTGGTCACTTTCCGCGCGGCGCTTGGAATGCTCGAGCTGGCGCAGGGTGATCGACGGCCGGGCGTAGCCGCGCACGCGCACGCCGTAGAGAAAGTCGGTTTCCTCGCCATGGCGGACCACCAGAGTGGCGCGGTCCTCGCCTTCGGTGACCTCCACGTCCAGGCCGTGGCCGCGCAACTCGTCGGCCACCGCGTTGAGCGCGGGGGTCGCCACGTCGCGCAGGAAAGCCAGCACACGGGCGCGAACGGGGAAGCTGACCATACCCCGGAGGCGGGTTTTCCAGGCCCCGGCGGGGGTGTGGTGGCCCACGTGGATGGTGGCCGGCGCGGTGCCCAGGTTGGACTGGAAGCTGGTGCGCCGGATGCCTTCCACTTTCAGGGAACGGACCAGCCCGAAGCAGGCGATCAGCAGCACCGCCGAGAACGGCAGCGCCGAGGCGATGGTCGCCGACTGCAGCGCTTGCAGGCCGCCGGCCAGCATCAAGGCGATGGCAACCAGACCTTCGGAGCTGGCCCAGAAAATGCGCTGCCACACCGGCGTGTCGTCGCGCCCGCCGGAGGCCAGCATGTCCACCACCATGGAGCCGGAGTCCGAGGAGGTGACGAAGAACACCACCACCATCAAGGTGGCGACGCCGGAAATAAAGCCCGACCAGGGGAACTGCTCCAGGAACCGGAACAACGCCACCGCGTTGTCGTCCTTCACGTATTCCGCCAGTTGCGCGTAGGAGCCGTCCAGAATCATGCGGATCGCGGAGTCGCCGAACACCGTCATCCAGAACAGGGTGAAGCCGGCGGGCACCAGCATCACGCCAAGCGCGAATTCACGGATGGTGCGGCCACGGGACACCCGCGCGATGAACATGCCCACGAACGGCGACCAGGAAATCCACCAGCCCCAGTAGAACAGGGTCCAGCCGCCCATCCAGTCCTGCGGGCCGTCCTCCACCTTCGGCTGATAGGTGTAGAGGTTGAAGGTCATGCTCACCAGTTCGGAGAGGTAGTCCCCCAGGTTCTGCACATAGGCCTTGAGCAGGAACACCGTGGGCCCGAGCAGCAGCACGAACGCCAGCAGCAGAAAGGCGAGCCCCAGGTTGAGCTCGGACAGGCGGCGGATGCCGGCGTCCAGGCCGGTGACCACGGAGATCGTGGCCAGCCCGGTGATGGCGACGATCAGCCCCACCTGCACCCATTCGTTCTTGGGCAGCCCGAACAGATAGTTGAGCCCGGCGTTGACCTGCTCGACGCCGAACCCCAGCGAGGTGGCGACGCCGAACACCGTGCCCACCACCGCGAAGATGTCCACCGCGTGGCCCAGCGGGCCGTAGATTTTCTTGCCGATCAAAGGATAGAGCGCGGAGCGCAGCGTCAGCGGCAGCCCGTGCCGGAAACTGAAATAAGCGAGAATCAGCCCGACGATGGCGTAGATGCTCCAGGCGTGCAGGCCCCAATGGAAGAAGGTGGCGCGCATCGCTTCCTTGGCGGCGGCGATGGTGCCCGGATCCGCCATGGGCGGCGCGGTGAAGTGGGTCACCGGCTCGGCCACGCCGAAGAACATCAGGCCGATGCCCATGCCGGCGGAGAACAGCATGGCGAACCAGGAGGTGTAGCTGTAGTCCGGCTCGGAATGGTCCTTGCCCAGCTTGATATCGCCGAAGCGGCTGATCGCCAGAAAGGTCACCAGGGTGATGATGATCGCCACGGTGAGCACGTAGAACCAGCCGGCGTCGCTGATCACCCGCGCCTTCACTTTGTCGAAGGCCGATTCCGCCATCTCCGGGGCTATCACCGAGAACAGCACCAGGGCGGCGATAATCGCCACGGAGGTGAAAAACACCGGCGGGTTGATCAGTACCTTGGGTTTTTGTTCTGGGACGGGGGATTGCTGGGGATCGTCACTCATCGGGCTCTCCTGATCCTTGGAAGGAACTCAACTTCAGCAAGTTAACATAACGGAGGTGAAAACGAAGCGAGCCTGTGGGAGCTTGCTTGCAAGCGAAAGGCCGGCTATGACGGCCGGCAGGATGCCAGAGACGCCGGAAGACGGAATACCAACAAGGTCTCTGGGATCCTGCCGGGAGCTTCGCTCCCTTTCGCGGGCAGGGCCCGCTCCCACAAAGGCCCGCTCCTACAAGCGCCCGGCCTGCTTGAGTTGCTGGTAGGCCTGACCGAGACGCTCGGCGAGGGTGTCCGGGGTGGCCGCCACCAGCTGGGCGCCGGCGTGGCGCAGACGCAGGTGCAAGGCCTGGCGTTGCTGTTGTTCGTGGGCGTCGGCGGCGACGCGCAGGGCGTCGTCCAGATCCTCCACGCGGGCGTGGCGCAGGGCGGCCTGCTCGGGCAGCTCCATGTCGGCGACCATCACCAGATGGCGACGGCTCAGCATGCGCACGGCGGCGAGCAGGTCGTCGCTGTCCTCCGCCTGTACCCGGCTGATGATCACCACCAGCGCGCGCCGCCGCCAGCGGCCGTGGAAGTGGCGCGCCGCCTGGCTGAAGTCGCTGGCGCGGTCGGCGGGGTGCACGTCGTAGAAGCCTTTCAACAGGCTTTGAATGCCGTTCGGGCCGTGCACCGGGTCGAGCC
This sequence comes from uncultured Alcanivorax sp., assembly GCA_964556345.1. Taxonomy (GTDB): domain Bacteria; phylum Pseudomonadota; class Gammaproteobacteria; order Pseudomonadales; family Alcanivoracaceae; genus Alloalcanivorax. The sequence goes on along the minus strand of CAZKWA010000067.1, from coordinate 11,799 downwards.
AGCGGGGCGTCTCCGCCGAAAACAGCATGGCGCCGGCCCGGTCGCCCTGGCGCAGCGCCGACCAGGCCAGCAGCAGGGCGGCGTTGAGCCCGTGGTCGAAGGCGGTCAGGTCGCCGATCGGCAGCGCCATGCGGCGGCCACCGTCGAGCAGCACCCAGACACTCTGGTTCTGCTCGTCCTGGTAGTGGCGGGTGATCAGCCGCTGGCGGCGGGCGGTGGCTTTCCAGTCGATGCGGCGCGGGCTGTCGCCGGCCTGGTAGTCGCGCAGTTCATGGAATTCCAGGCCCTCGCCCCGGCGCGGCTGGACCCGGGCGCCGAAACGGCCGCGGCTTTTGTCCACCGCCAGGGCGGCGCGGGCGATGGGGGAGAAATCCGGGTAGACCGGTACCCTGCGCTCGGCGGCGATGCGCCGGCGCCCCTGCCACAGGCCCCGTGGCGACGGCAGCCACAGCTCGATGTCGCCGAACAGCACGGTGCCGCGCCGGGTCGGCCGGTAGCGGTAGCGCACCTCGGTGCGGTCGCGGCCGGCGGCCGGTGCCAGAACGCGCGGCAGGCCGGTGAGCGGGTCGTCCGGGGGATGGTGGTCCGCCACCAGCCAGTGTTCGCCGGCGCCCGCCTGGCGGCTGTCCAGAATCAGGGTGACGGTGTGCGCCACGCCCACCGCCAGGGCCGCCGGCAGCCGCCGCTCCGCCGCCGGCGCCGGCCGGGCGCGCAGCCGGCGGAGATCGTCCAGCGCCCAAGCAGCGCCGACCAGGCCTAACGCGGCCCACGCCAGTAGCGTCGGCGCCGCCAGATCCGGCAGCCAGGCACGCGCCGCCAATGGCGTTATGCCGAGCAATGCCCAGCCAAGCAGCCCCTGGATTAGACGCTGCCCCGGCCTTATCGGCATGCCGCCTCCGGTGCTGTCCCGAGTGCCCGGTAGGAGCGCCCTGTAGGAGCTTGCTTGCAAGCGAAAGGCCGGCAAGGCCGGCCGGCAGGATGCCAGAGAGCTTTGAAAGCGGAATACCAACAAGGGCTCTGGGATCCTGCCGGGAGCTTCGCTCCCTTTCGCGGGCATGGCCCGCTCCCACAGGGCCGGCTCCCACAAGAGGCCAGGCCGCTCCCCTGTATCCGTCTGTCCTTCATTGGCGCGGGGCCTCCACCTGCTCCAGCAGTTGCGCGAGCACCGATTCCACGGTCTGGCCTTCCAGTTCCGCGTCCACGCCCAGGCGCAGGCGGTGGCGCAGCACCGGCGCCGCCACTTCCTTGATGTCGTCGGGGACCACGAAATCACGGCCGCTGAGCAGCGCCTGGGTTTTGGCGGTGCGGGCCAGGGCGATGCTGGCGCGCGGGCTGCCGCCCTGGATCAGGCTGGGGTGCTCGCGGGTGGCGCGCACCAGGCGCAGCAGGTAGTCGACGATGGCCGGGTCGATCAGCACCTGTTCGGCGCTGCGGGTCAGTTCGAGGATGCCGGCGGCGTCGGTGACCGGGGTCAGTTGCGCCGCGTCCAGGCTGTCCGGCAACCGCCCGTCGAGCACCATCTCCACCATGCGGGATTCGTGCTCCTGGTCGGGGTAGTCGATCAGGATCTTGAACAGGAAGCGGTCCAGCTCCGCCTCCGGCAGCGGGTAGGTGCCTTCCTGGTCGAGCGGGTTCTGGGTGGCCAGCACCACGAACGGCGGCTCCAGCGGGAAGCTTTCCCCCTCGATGGTGATCTGCCGTTCCTGCATCACCTCCAGCAGTGCCGCCTGGGTCTTGGCCGGGGCCCGGTTGATCTCGTCGGCGAGCAGCAGGTTGGTGAACGCCGGGCCCTTGCGCACCCGGAAATCGCCGCTCTGGCTGTCGAACAGGGCGTGGCCGGTGACGTCCGAGGGCATCAGATCCGGGGTGAACTGGATGCGCTGGAAGTCCAGCTCCAGCACCCGCGCCAGGCTGCGTGCCAGCAGCGTTTTGCCGAGGCCGGGCACGCCTTCGATCAGCACATGGCCGCCGGTGATCAGGGCGATCAGCACCTGCCGGGTGATCGCCGGCTGGCCCACCAGCACCTGGTTGAGCTGGTCTTCGATGCGGCGCGCCACGGCGCCGGCCTGTTCCGTCTGGCTGGTCATAAACGGCTCCTCAGGGTTTGCAGTATCGCCACCCGGTCGGCCCATTGCTGGCGGTCCCGGGGACGTGGTTGGTCGCCGCCGCTTTCGAGGGCGTCACGAAGGTCGGCTTCGGGCAGGGCCAGTCGCTCGGCGGCGAGGGTCAGCGCCCGCTCCCGGTCCGGATGAAGCAGGTCCAGGCGCCGCCGCGCGGCGGCGCGCAGCGGTGCCAGCAGGCGCTCGCTCTGGCCGGTGCGCCAGTGGAAGTGGCCCAGCGCCAGCAAATGGCCGAGGTAATCGGTGCGCCCGGATTCGCCGGCCTGCCATTGCGGCCCGGGGCGCGGCAGGCGCCGCCACAGCCAGGCGGCCAGGGCCAGCAGCAGCGCCAGGATCGGCGGCCAGGCGTGCTGCCAGAGCCACAGCGGCAGCGGCGGCATGTCGATGCCCTGGACGAACCACACCGGGCCGTCGCCGGTGAGGTTGTTGAGCAGCCAGGCGTGATCGAAGTAGTGCAGGTGCTGGTTGTCCCAGAGCGTCAGGCCGGCCAGCACGGTGACCTGGCCCTGGTCCCAGGTCAGTTGCATCATTTGCCCGCCATCGGCATTGGCGGCGTCGAACGCCAGGGCCTCGGGCAGCAGGTCGGTGGGGCTTTGGCGCAAGGCCTGACCGGGCGAGGCCAGCATTTGCCGCCGCTCGCCGTCCATGTCCGTGAGGGTCGCCGGGGCCGGCAGCGGCGGCGCCTCGCAGGTGAGCGCCTCGCACTGCGGCTGCAGCTCGCCGTCGTTGTCACCCAGGCAGTACTCCAGGAACAGGCTTTCCATCGGCTGGAAGCGGTCCAGCAGGTCGGCGAAGGGATCGTCCTCCTCCTCCAGGGTCACCGGTACCGCGCGGATCCCGAAAGGGGACAACAAGGGGTCGCCGGTGCCGGGGTCGGTCTGGTGGCTGTCGCTCTCGCCCTCGCTGTCGTCATCGTCGGCGAGGTACTGGTAGGCCGGACGGGCGGCGACGATCAGGTGCCCGCCCCGTTGCACCCAGTCGAACAGGGCGGTGATCCGGTCGCTGCCCAGTTCGCCCCGGTATTCATCGATAATCAAAGTGGTGTCGGTGTCCGGCAGAGGGAACAGCGCGCCGGTGCTGAAGATCCGGCGGGTGGGGCGGTGCCAGTTTTCCAATAAGGTTTGCGCCGCCAGATAGGGGTTGCCACGCACCGAGGCGTCCGGAGCCGCCGGCGCCATATAGCGCACCGGTTCGGTGGCCCAGACATAGAACACCAGCGCGGCGATCACCAGCAGCAGCGCCAGGGTGCCCCAGAATTTCCCGCGCCGCCGGCTCATGAGGGCCCCTCCGCCGGGCGCAGCCCGCGCCACTGTTCATAGAGTGCCTTGACCTCTTCGGGCGAGGTGGGGCGGTGCGCCCAGGCGGTGCGGGTCCAGGCTTCGGTGAGCCGGCCCAGGTAGGCGACCGCCGGGGTCTCGCCGAGCAGGCGGCGGTAGGCGCGCAGGCAATCCTGCTCGGTGGCGCCGGGGGTGAGCGGCGTGGGGTGCCGGCGGAAAAAGGTCACCAGGGTGTCGCGCAGCAGCAGCGCCAGGGCGGCGCGTACCTGGCCCCGCCGGAGGGCGTCGTCCAGGGCGGCGGCGAGATCCGTGGGCAGGTTCTCGGCGCGGGTGTCCAGGCCCGCCACCTCCACCGGCATGGCGCCGGGGCGGCGGCGCATCGGTGAGCCCGGCATGTGGCGCAGCAGCGCCCAGGCCACCACCGCCAGCAGGGCGATCAGCAGCGTCCAGCCGATCGCGTGGATCAGGCCTTCCGGCAGCGCCAGCGGGTCGCGGCCGGCGCTGTCCTGCTGACCGTCGATCACACGCTGCAGCAGATCGCGCCACCAGCTGTCGCCGTCGTCGTCCCGGAACGCTTCCCGCAGGCGCCGCTCCTCGCGCAGTTCCATGGGCATGAAGGTGTCCGAGGCGAGCAGTTCCACCGCCTGCTGTTTGCTGTCGCCAGCGTTGCTGTCGTCGGCGCTGCCCGGCGCCGGCAGAGTGCCCAGGCACAGCACCAGCAGCGCCAGTGCCCCGGCGCCCCGGCTCAGGCCCAGCGCGCGACGGCGTTCGCCAATGCGGGTCAGGCCCAGCTGCAGGTCCCAGCCTTCCAGATGGGTGCGCTGGTTCAGATACAAAGCGAAAGAGGTGGCCACGTAAAGCGGTTCGGTGACGGTCAGCACCAGGTACCAGAACAGGTTGCCCAGCGCCCAGTGCAGCTGGCTTTGCTCGCCGAACCAGACGCTGAATTCCAGGTTGAACTGCCACGGCGCCAGCGTGATCGCCAGCAGGATCAGCGCCACGGTCATCAGGTGTTCCAGGGTGAGCAGGGTGAACGTCAGCGTGGCCGGGCGCTGGCCGGGCGCGCGCAGCAACACCGCGATGCGCCCGGAAGCGGCGTCGCCACGGCTGCCCTCCAACTGCCAGACGCCGGTGAGCATGCCCCGCGCCGGGCTCAGCCGCCGCCAGGTGAGCTGGCCGAACAGGCCGTTCAGCCCATAGCGGCGAAAGCCTTTCAGCAGGGCCCAGGGGCTTGGGTAGTCGCCGAACAGGGCGCGGCTGTAGAACGCCAGCAGCGGCCGCTCCCACAGCGGCTTGAGCCACCAGAACAGCAACAGCGGCCAGACGCTTTGCCAGGCGGTGGCGAGGCCGGCGAGCGCCACGAAGGGCAGGGCGGTGAACACCAGCCATACCAGCGCCGCCTGCCGCCACCAGTGCCGGTAGAGGCGGGTGCCCAGGTCCATGGCCTGCCAGCAGGAACGCGGCGCCAGGCGGGCGTTGAGCTTATTCAGGTCCATGACGGTCCTCGTTGGCGCCGCGCCCGGCGAACAGCAGGTACAGCGCCAGCAGGGCCCAGCAGGCGGCGCCGACGCTGTATTTGATCTGCGGCGCCAGCTCGCGGGGCGACCAGAACGCCTCGATGAACGCGGCCAGCACCAGCAGCGCGAACACGCCGTACATCACTGGCAGGCATTCGCCGGCGGCGCGCCGCAGGGCGTCCACCCGGCGCCAGGAGCCGGGGGCCAGCACCGCCCAGCCCATACGCAGCCCGGCGCCGCCGGCCAGGAAGATGGCGGTCAGCTCCGGCGCGCCGTGGGCGATGACGAAGGTGAAGAACGGCTGCGCGGCGCCGGCCAGGGTCAGGTGCCCGGCGGCGGCGCCGAAGAAGCTGCCGTTGAACAGCATGGCGACCAGCGCGCCCACGCCCAGCAGCAGGCCGCCGGCGAAGGTGCGAAAGGCGATGCCAATGTTGTTGTAGATGTAATAGCCGAACATCATCACGTCGTCCTGGCGGTCGCGGCCGCTCACGTCGCGCAGATCCGGGTGGTACATCTCTTCCAGCTCGGTCACCTGTTGCGGGCCCACCACGGTATGCACCAGCTCCGGGTCGTGCAGGATCATGGCCCACACCAGGCCGGCGGAGAGCACGAAACAGAGCGTGCTGACCAGGTGCCAGCGCCACTGGTGCCGCACGGCGCGCGGGAAACCGCCGGTGAAGAACGCCACCAGCCCGGGCAGCAGCGGGGTGCGGTAGCGGTACAGTTGCCGGTGGGCGCGCAGCATCAAGTCGTTGAGGTATTCCTGCAGCGCCAGGCTGTAGCCGCGCTCGCGGGCCAGCGCCAGCTGGTGGCAAAGGCTCTGATAATCGGCGGTGAAATCGGTGAGCGCCGCCGGGTCCGGGCGGCGGCGGGTTTCCAGTGCCGTCAGGCTGGTTTCCAGCCGCGTCCATTGGGGCCGGTAACGTTGTTCGAACTGGCTTTGTCTCATGCGCCCCCCAGTACGTGGCGCGCCACGCGCTGCAGCTTTTCCCGGGCGGCGGCGGGGGCCAGTTCCGGGTAGGCGAGGGCGGCCAGTTCTTCCTGGCGCTGGCTGGAAAGGCGCGCGCCGCGATCGGTGAAGGCCAGCAGCACCAGTTGATCCTCGCGGCTGAGCGGCCAGTCCGGCGCCTCGCCGTCACCGTCCTGCCGGGGGCGCGCGGGCCGCGCCGGCGGCGTGTGAATCACCAGGGTGTCGGCGGCCAGGTCGCCCAGCCGTTGCGAACGCCGGGTGATCAGCATCACCACGAAACCGGTGAGGTAGAAAATCGGAAACAGGTCGGCGGTGCGCAGCAGGTTGCGCACCAGGCTGCCGTTGAAGCCCAGCGGCGCGCCGTTGCCGTGCACCACCGCCAGACCCATCATGCGCTTGCCCGGGGTGCGCCCCTGCCAGAGCGCTTCGAACAGCACCGGGTAAAACCACTCCATCAGGAACAGCAACACCATGTAGAGCCCCATGCCGCCGCGTCCGAACAGCATCAGCGGAATGGCGATCACCGCCAGGACCAGGCCGCGAATCGCCAGATCGGTGCCGTAGGCCAGGGCGCGCGGCACCGGGCCGGCCAGGGACAGCGTCAGCCGTGCCCCTTCCGGTGTGTCGAGGTGCAGCTGGTCGTCAATCCGCACGACCGCCCCGGCGTATCAACTGCATGGCGAGCAGGAACAGCACCACGGTGAGCGACACCTGAACGATCGCCAGGGTGCGCACCGGCGGCGGATTGAGACACTGCACCACATAGCCGCAGAAATAGAACAGCAGCAGAAAGCACAGCCAGGTCAGTGAACGTGGATGCAGGGTGATCGGCGCCGCCGCCATCAGTGCCAGGGGGCCGTAGAGTATCGCCGCCATGATCAGGGCGGCGACGGTGGGCGTGTCCGGCGGCGCGAACCAGAACAAGCCGGCGATGCCGAGAACCAGCAACAAAATATAGGTGATGCGCAGCAGGGCGCTCAGCATGTTGTTCCCCCTCGATTCAATTCAGTGGGCGGGCCCCAGTTGGCGTGCCAGGGTGGCGAGCCGCCGGCCGAGTGCCTTGGCGATGGCGTTTTCGTCGTCGCTGGTCTCGCTGACCCGCCCGTCGCTGCCGGACACATGGCTGGCGCCGTAGGGGGTGCCGCCGCCGGTGGTGCGCGTCAGCGCCGCCTCCGAGTAGGGCACGCCGGCCAGCACCATGCCGTGGTGCAACAGCGGCAGCATCATCGACAGCAGGGTGCTTTCCTGGCCGCCGTGGAGACTGGCGGACGCGGTGAACACCCCGGCCGGTCGCCCGATCAGCGCGCCGGACATCCACAGGTCGCTGCTCTGGTCGAGAAAATATTTCAGCGGCGCCGCCATGTTCCCGAAGCGTGTTGGCGAACCCAGCGCCAGGCCGGCGCAGCCGGCCAGATCGTCCAGGGTCGCGTAGGGCGCGCCGCTGTCCGGCACCGGCGGCGCGCTGGCCTGGTGGTCCGGGGACACCGGCGGCACGGTGCGCAGGCGCGCCTGCAGGCCTGCGCCCTCCACGCCGCGCGCTACCTGCTGCGCCAGCCGCGCCACGCCGCCGGTGCGGCTGTAGTAGAGCACCAGCACATACGGATTCACGGCGGCGTTGCTCACGGCGTCACCAGTTCCAGAACCTTCTCCGGCGGGCGTCCCACCACCGCCCGGTCGCCTTTCACCAGCACCGGCCGCTCCAGCAGTTTGGGGTAACGGGCGATGGCGTTGATCACGGTCTCCTCGTCGGCGTCCTTGCTCAGCCCCGCTTCCTTGTACTCCGCTTCTTTGTCGCGCACCAGATCGTGGGCCCGTTCCAGGCGCAATTTTTTTACCAGAGTGCGGACTGTTTCCGCATCCGGCGGCGTGTCGAGGTACTTGACGATGGTCGGGGTGATGCCGTTTTCTTCCAGCAGCGCCAACGCCTGCCGGGATTTGGAACAACGGGGATTATGATAGAGCGTGTATTCGGCCATGGCGTTGTGGTGTCGTCTGATAGGATGGGTGCATTGTAAGGCACCGATGCGTGGCTACAAGTTCGCGGCGAAAAAACCAAAGGATGCACAGTGAAGCAGGACGTGGAAAGCAACGAAGAAGATCCGGTCATCCCGTTTCGCGTGCGGGCGCAGTCGGTGTGGGCGTTCCTGAAACTGCTGCGCCGCCAGTTCACGGAGGACGGGTGCCAGTCCAGCGCGGCGGCGCTCACCTATACCACTCTGTTCGCCATCGTGCCGATCATGACGGTGATGTTCGCGGTGATCGCCGCCATCCCGGCCCTGAACGAGCGGGGCCTGGTGATTCAGGAGTGGGCCTTCGAGTATTTCGTGCCCTCCGCCGGCGCCGAGATTCTCGAATACCTGAGCAAGTTTTCCCGCCAGGCCACCAACCTGACCGGCGCCGGCGTGCTGATTCTGATCGTCACCGCCATCCTGATGCTGCGCACCATCGAGCAAACGCTGAACCGGATCTGGAAGATCCGCCAGCCGCGTAAAGGCCGGGTCAGCCTGATGATGTACTGGGCGGTGCTGTCCCTGGGGCCGTTGCTGCTGGGGGCGGGCCTGGGCATCTCCTCGTACCTGACGTCGTTATCGCTGGTCAGCGATACCGTGGCCTATCTGGGCGGGGTACGTTTCTGGCTGACCCTGTTGCCGTTTTTCCTGACCACCTCGGTGCTGGCGCTGCTCTATATCGTGGTACCCAATACCTCGGTGCCGGTGCGCCAGGGACTGATCGGCGCGGCCGTGGCGGCGCTGCTGTTCGAGCTGGCCAAGGCGGCGTTCGCGCAGTTCATCAAACACGCGCCCAACTATGAGGTGGTGTACGGCGCCTTCGCCGCGGTGCCGTTGTTCCTGCTGTGGATTTATATTTCCTGGGTGCTGGTGTTGCTCGGCGCCGAGTTGGTGAGGACGCTGGTGGTGTTCCAGGAACACCGGCGCCAGGTGCCGCGCATGCAGGCCCTGATGCGGCTGCTGAATGTGTTCTGGGAACGTCAGCGTCACGGGCGGATGCTGCACGGCAATGAGGTACGGCGGGTAATGCAGGCCTCCGGGATTACCCACTGGGATGAATTCCGCAACCTGCTGCAGGACTGTGATTTGATCCGCCGCACCGAGGAGGGCGGCTATGTGCTGGTCCGCGATCTGCGCGCGCTGACCATGGCGGAGCTGCTGACTCTGCTCCCCTGGCCGGCGGAGCAACAGTTGCGGATCCAGGCCAACGGCAAGGAACCCTGGGAGGACGCTCTCAAGGCACGTTGCGACCAGGCCCGGGAAGGCCTGCGCGCGCCGTTGGATTTCCACCTGGAAGCCCTGTTCGGGAACCGGCTGGATGCAACGCAGGATGTAAAAGAGGAGAAAAAAGGTGACAACCCCTAGGATTGCCCGACAAGTCGTGGTCAGTGGCCGCGTTCAAGGTGTGTATTATCGGGCTTCCACCCAGCAGGAAGCGCGCCGCCTGGCGGTCGCCGGCTGGGTGCGCAACCGCCCCGACGGCAAGGTCGAGGCCTGGCTGGAAGGCGCCCCGAAAGCGGTCGAGGCATTGCTTGCCTGGATGAGCCGCGGCCCCGAGGGCGCGCGGGTCACGGACCTGGCGGTGACGGAAACAACGCCCCGGAAAGACAGCGACTTTGTGGTAACCGATTAAAGAGGCTTCGCCCATGAAGCAGGTGGAAATGGTTAACGGGCATTTGCGCTTCCCGACGCTGCTGAACGGCGACGGCGAGCCGGTGATCCTATTGCACGGCTTTCCCGATACCCATGAAAACTGGGCGGTGCAGATGAAGCTGATCGCCGATGCCGGTTACACCTGCATCGCGCCGGCGCTGCGCGGCTACGCGCCGTCCTGCCAGCCCGGCAACGGCGACTATTCCCTGCACGCGGCCGTCGACGACCTGCTGGTGTTCGCCAACCAATTGGGCGGGCGCGTGCATCTGATCGGCCATGACTGGGGCGCGGCGGTGGGCTATCTCGCCTGCGCCCGCTATCCGGACACCTTCTGCACCTTCACCGCCCTGGCGATCCCGCCCCTCAAGCGGCTGCCCCAGGCTCTCTTGAAAGTGCCCGAGCAGATCAAGCTCAGCGGCTACATGCAGTTCTTCCAACTGCCCATGGCGCCGGAAGCCTGGCTGAAAAAAGACGATTTCGCCGGCATCGATAAGCTGTGGCGGCGCTGGTCGCCGGACTGGGAACCGGGCCTCTACCTGGAGAACGCCAAGCACGCCCTGCGCGAGCCGGGCGTGCTGCCCGCCGCGCTGGGCTGGTACCGGCACCTGATTCGCCTGTGGCGCAAGGAACAACGGGAAACCCAGGAATGGCTGGGCCTGAACATCCAGGTGCCCACCCAGGTGCTGGTGGGCGAGCAGGACGGTTGCATGAGCCCGCGCCTGCTGGATCACACCGTCAATCATGACGACTTCCCCGCCGGCCTCCAGGTGGAGCGGGTGTCCGGGGCCGGCCATTTCCTGCACCTGGAACGCCCGGACACTGTTGCCGAGTTGCTGATCGCTCATCTTAAACGGGGAGAGTGCCTGGCGTAGGTCTCTGGGATCCTGCCGGCAAGCGTTGCTTGCCTTTCGCGGGCAGGGCCCGCTCCCACAAGGCGGCTCCCACAAGCCGGCCCGGGTAGTCTATAATGCGCGCCCCGAATCCCAGCAGTCAGGAGTAGCCCCGATGACGGTGATCCGCCAGGACGATCTGATCCAGAGCGTGGCCGACGCGCTTCAGTACATCTCTTACTACCACCCGGTGGATTTCATTCGCGCGGTGAAGGAAGCCTACGAGCGGGAAGAGAGTAAGGCGGCCAAGGACGCCATGGCGCAGATTCTGGTGAATTCCCGCATGTCCGCCATGGGGCGCCGGCCGATCTGTCAGGACACCGGCATCGTCACCGTGTTCGCCAAGGTGGGCATGAACGTCACCTTCGAGGGCGACATGTCGCTGGACGATATGATCAACGAGGGCGTGCGTCGGGCCTACAACCACCCGGACAATGTGCTGCGCGCCTCGGTGCTGGCGGATCCGGACGGCAAGCGCGCCAACACCAAGGACAACACGCCGGCGGTGATCAACTACTCCATCGTCCCCGGTGACACCGTTGAGATCGACGTGGCGGCCAAGGGCGGCGGCTCCGAGGCGAAATCCAAGTTCGCCATGCTCAACCCGTCCGATTCCGTGGTCGACTGGGTGCTCGAGCAGGTGCCGAAGATGGGCGCCGGCTGGTGCCCGCCGGGCATGCTGGGCATCGGCATCGGCGGCACCGCCGAGAAGGCCATGCTGATCGCCAAGGAATCGCTGATGGACCCGATCGACATCCACGAGCTGCAGGCCCGGGGCGCGCAAACCCGCGCCGAGGAACTGCGCCTGGAGCTGTTCGAGAAGGTCAACGCGCTGGGCATCGGCGCCCAGGGCCTGGGCGGCCTGACCACGGTGCTGGATGTGAAGGTGGCGGATTACCCCACCCACGCCGCCAACAAGCCGGTGGCGATCATTCCCAACTGCGCCGCCACCCGCCATGCCCACTTCATTCTCGACGGCAGCGGCCCGGCGGAATTGAAAGCGCCGGACCTGGAAGAATGGCCGGACATCGCCTGGGGCAACGACGAGGGCGCCAAGCGCGTCAATCTGGACACGGTGACCCCGGAAGAGGTGCGCACCTGGCAGCCCGGCGACACCCTACTGCTGTCCGGCAAGCTGCTCACCGGCCGGGACGCGGCGCATAAGCGCATGGTGGATATGATTTCCAAGGGCGAAGAACTGCCGGTGGACTTCACCAACCGCTTTATCTACTACGTGGGTCCGGTGGACCCGGTGGGCGACGAAGTGGTCGGCCCCGCCGGCCCCACCACCGCCACCCGCATGGACAAGTTCACCCGCACCATGCTCGAGGAAACCGGTCTGATCGGCATGGTCGGCAAGGCC
>CAZKWA010000066.1:0-19355 GCA_964556345.1 uncultured Alcanivorax sp. | reverse complement strand
CGCCGACCGCCGCCCATCTGTTTTGGGGGGCCGGGCCCGCTTGCGGGGCTTGAGCGATCCCGGAAGGCACCACCATTGCACCGCGTCCCGGATGCGGAGCACCGAACACCTGAATAACCAAGGTCTCTGGCATCCTCCGCTCCCACAAGATCAGAGCTTGGCGGCGGCCTCGGCGGCGTCTTCCTCGGCTTTCATTTTGCGGTACTCGATGGGCGTCATCCCCACCCAGCGCTTGAAAGCACGATAGAAGGTGGAAGGCTCGGAAAAGCCGGTCAGGTAGACGATCTCGTCGATGGATTCGTCGGTGCCGGCCAGCAGGCGCTTGGCCAGCTTGCAGCGGTAATCCGCCACCAGCTGATTAAAGTTGGTGCCGGCGTCGGCGAGGCGGGTGCGCAGCTGGCGGGCCTTGATGCCCAGTCGCTCGGCCACTTCTTCCAGGTTGGCGTGCCCGGATTCCAGCAGCTCGGCGATCAGTCGGTTGACCTGGGCCACCAGGTCCTGCTTCTCGAGCCGTGCCACCTGTTCGCTGGCCAGTTGCTCGTGCAGGCGCAGCAGCTCCGGCTCATGGTGGGCGGAAGGCAGCGCCATCAGCCGGGCGTCGAAGTAAACGCCCACCGAGGGCATGCCGAATTTCACCGGACAGCCGAAGGCGCGCTCGTACTCGGCCTTATCGGCGTGGTGTTCGTGCCCGAAGTGGACTTCCAGGGGCTCGAAGGCGTCGTCGGTGACGAAGCGGAAGAACTTGATCAGCCCCATCATCACGCATTCGTTGAGGTGGGCCAGACGGCGGCCCCAGAACGGCTGGCGCAGGAAAACCCGCTCGCCCTCGTCGAACAGTTCGGCGCGGGCGGCGTCGGAGAGCAGTCGCTGGTAGCTGAGCGCCCGGTGCAGGCCCTCGCCGAAGGTGGGGCTGGAGAGGAACAGATATTCCAGCACCTGGCCCTTATAGACCGGCATGTGTTTGCCCAGATGCAGGCCCACATGCTCGTCGTTGGAGACCTTCGCCAGCGCCTCCCAGAACCATTCCTGGCCATCGTGGGGCGTGCGCAGATCCGGCACGTTCAATATGGACGGGTCCAGGCCCAGTTCGGCCAGTACCGCGTCGGCATCAATGCCGGCGTTGAGCATGGCCCGGTAGGCCATGCGCAGAAGCACGCCGGAATCGGTCAGTTCTGCCATCCTGTTGCGACTTCCCCAAACGGTAAATACCAAGTGGTGAGACTAGCACACCGTCCGGGGACCCGGAACCGCTTCACACCATGGCGTTTTTCGGCTTGCGCCGGCCCGGCAGGGCCAGGCGGTGGATACGCTTGAGCACGGTGCCGAATTGGCGGCTCAAACGGCCGCTGTTGTAGTGCAAGCCGTAGCGCTCGGCGATCTCGCGCACCTTCGGCGCCACCTGTTTATAGCGGTTGGACGGCATGTCCGGGAACAGGTGGTGCTCGATCTGATGGCTCAGGTTGCCGGACATGATGTGGAAAAGCGGCCCGCCTTCCAGGTTCGAGGAGCCCAGCAGCTGGCGCAGATACCACTGGCCGCGGGTCTCGTTCTCGATCTCCGCCTCGCTGAACATTTCCGCGTGCTCGGTGAAATGGCCGCAGAAGATGATCAGGTAGGACCACAGGTTGCGCGCCAGATTGGCGGTCAGATTACCGGTCAGCACCCAGGGCGCGAAGGGGCCCGCCAGCAGCGGGAACAGGATGTAATCCTTGCCCACCTGCTTGCGCACCTTCTTCATGATCTTGCGGCGCTGCTCGCGGTATTCCGCCCAGCTTTTCTCGCCCTTGAGCAGCTTTTCGTATTCCAGGTCGTGGAAGGCCACGCCCCACTGGAAGAACGACGCCAGCACCCAGTTGTAGGCGGGCTGGAACAGATAGGCCGGGTTCCAGCGCTGCTCATCCGACATGCGCAGGATGCCGTAGCCCACGTCCCGGTCCTTGCCGACCACGTTGGTGAAGGTGTGGTGCATGTAGTTGTGGGAGTGCTTCCACTGCTCCGCCGGGCAGGTGTTGTCCCAGTCGTAGGTGGAAGAATCCAGCGCCGGGTCGCCCAGCCAGTCCCACTGGGCGTGCATCACATTGTGGCCGATTTCCATGTTCTCGAGGATTTTGGAGACCGACAGCAAGGCGGTGCCCGCCAGCCAGGCCGGCGGCAGCACGCCCAGGAACAGCAGGCCGCGGCCGGCCAGTTCCATGCCCTTCTGGGTGCGCACCAGGCGGCGGATGTAGCGCGCGTCCTGTTCGCCCAGATCCGACATGATTTCTTCACCCAGGGCATCGATTTCACGGCCAAACGCTTCCACCTGGGAGCGGGTCAGCGCCACGCCCTGGCGTTCGAAGACGATGGGGTCGAAATGATCTACTTTGGCATTCATAGCGTGCCTCCTTAGAGATCCAGTTCCACGTCGCCCTCGGCGGCGTGGATACAAATACGAACTTCCTGGCCGTTCAGTTCACGGCTTTCGCCGCTCCGCAGGTCGCGCACACGGCCCTTGCCCACCCGGCACTTGCAGGTATGGCAGATGCCCATGCGGCAACCGTGCTTGGGCTTGAGGCCGGCCTGTTCCGCCGCCTCCAGCAGGGAGACGCCGGCGGCGGCCTCGGTCTCGCCGCCGGTGCGCGCGAAACGGACCCGGCCGCCTTCCCCGGCGACCACCGGGGCCGCCTTGAAGCGTTCGTGAAACAGCGGCGCCCGGCCGTGTTCGCGGTGCCAGCTCATTACCGTGTCGAGAAAGCCGGCGGGGCCGCAGGTAAAGACGGTGTGCTCGGCGGCGCCGGTGACATTGTCGGTGAGCCAGTGTTCATCCAGGCGGCCGGCCTGGTCACCGTCCCGCGGCGTCTCGCCGGTAAGAACGAGACGCAGGTCCAGGCGCGGATCGCCGCGCAACCCGGCCAGGGATTCGCTCAGAATCAGGTCCTGGTAGCGGCGCTCGAAGTGCACCCAGACCACCTTGCCGTCGAAGTTGGACGCGAGCAGGGACTTCACGATACTGTGAACAGGTGTAATCCCGGAGCCGGCGGTCACCATCAGCAGGCGCTCGGGCACGGCCTCCGGCAGGACGAAGTCGCCGGCGGGTTCGGCCAGCGTCAGCAGGTCGCCTTCGCGGCAATGGTTGACCAGATGGTCGCTGACGCCGCCCTCGCCCTGGCGCTTGACGGTAATGGTGAGGGCGTCGCCGGGGGCCGAGGACACCGAGAAACAACGTTGATGGCGCACCCCGCCGATTTCAACACCCAGCAGGACGTGCTGGCCGGCGCGGTGCCCTTTCCACAAGCGGTTGGGTTGCAGAGTCAGAGTCACCGCCTGGTCGCTCTCGCGATGCGCGCCGATCACCCGGGCGCGCACTTCGCGGGCGGATTGCAGCGGATCGAACAGGGCCAGATAGTCCTCCGGGTCGAAGGGCGTACTGAGCGCCTTGCCGAGGCGACGCACCCAGCCCTGAGCGCCTGTATGTGAATTTGCAGCTGTGATGACGTTCATGCCTACTCCCGTTTGTGTAAAGTTGTGCACTTTATAACGAGACAAGACCTTAATGTCAACGGGTGTACACTTATACTTTTTTACACAGTAAAATCAATCGGTTGTCTGTATCCGGCCGGGAATTTTCAATAACATGCCGGGAATGCGGAGAATAAAAACGATGACTCGGGAGCAAAAACCATGAGCAGAGAGACTCCAACTCGGGGACGACGACCCAAGAGGGGGCGAACTCGTCAGGCGCTCATGGACGCCGCCCTGGACCTGGTGGCCAAGAAAGCCCCTTTTTCGTCATTGAGCCTGCGCGAAGTGACCAAGCGCGCCGGCGTGGTGCCCACCGCCTTTTACCGCCACTTCCCGGACATGAGCGCCCTGGGCCTCACGCTGCTGGACGAATCCTTCCGGACCCTGCGGCAAATGATGCGCGAGGTGCGCCAGCAGGAGCTTCCCAACGAGCGCATGATCCGCGGCTCGATGGAAACCTTCTTCACCTATGTGCGTAATAACCGCACCCATTTCCTGTTCGTTTCAAAGGAGCTCTACGGCGGTTCGGCCACCATGCGCCAGGCCATCCGCCGCGAGATCCGCTTGTTCGTCAGTGAGCTGGCGATGGATATGGCGCGCTTTCCCTTCCTGGTGCAGGTCAACGCCGAGGATCTGCAGATGATGGCCACCCTGGTGGTCAACAGCGTGGTCGCTCTGACCCAGGAAATGCTGGAACTGGACGAAGACGACGACGCCGGCCAGCATGAAATGCTGATCATGGCGGAAAAACAGGTACGCCTGATCTACTTCGGGGTCGCCCAATGGCGCTCGGACACCCCGCCGAGAACCTGACCCGCCCGGGCCGATAGGCCTGCACGGGCGTCCTCCAAGGCGATACGGCCAATCCAGGCCGCTCTTCACACTGCCTATACTGTCCCCATTTCCCGGTGCCGCCGATGGCTGGCGGCGCCGGCTGTATTGGAGAGACCAAGGACGCTGTTATGAGTGACGTGAACTTCCGCGAGCTGCGCCACGCCCCGCCGATGCCGGTGAATTTCGCCAAGGCGGTGATGCGCGCCCGGGTGAAGCCCGGCAAGAACCCGCAACTGCCCAATGTCGGGCTGCGCCTCAACGATGTCGGCCTGGACGCGCGCCACCTGGCCGCCTACCGCAAGGTATGCGGGTTCAGCGACGACGGCCGCCTGCCGGTCACCTACCCGCACATCCACGCCTTTCCCCTGCACATGGCGCTGATGATGGAAGACGGTTTCCCGTTCCCCGCCATGGGGCTGGTGCATGTGCGCAACAGCATCACCCAGTACCGGCCCATCGCCGAGCGCGAACAGCTCAACATCAAGTGCTACCTGGGCAATCTGACCCAGGTGGAAAAAGGCTATGAGTTTTCCATCTTCACCGTGGTCAGCACCGGCGGCGAGCGGGTCTGGGCCAGCGAATCGGTGAACTTTTTCCGGGGCGGCGGCAGCGGCGCCAAATCCAACAAGGGGCCGCGTTCCACGCCGGAGCCGGCCACCGACACCATCGAATGGAAGGTGCCCGGCAACACCGGCCGCCGCTACGGCGCCGTGTCCGGCGACCGCAACCCCATTCACCTGTATCCGCTGACCGCCAAACTGTTCGGCTTCAAGCGCCAGATCGCCCACGGCATGTGGTCCAAGGCCCGCGCGCTGGGACAGCTGCAACACGAGCTGCCCGAGGAAGCCTTCACCGTGGACGTGCAGTTCAAGGTGCCGATGTTCATCCCCGCCACGGTGAAATTCGCCCGCGAGGAGCGCGACGGCGGCATCGATTTCCGCGTGCTGGCCAAGGACGGCGTCAAGCCGCACCTGACCGGGCAGCTGCGCCCGGCCTGAGCGCCGAGCCACTGCAAACCGCTAGCAGCCAGGGCGCGCCCGGGCTGCTAGAATCCCGCCCCATGGACGACACTCGAGACTACGCCGGGCTTTTTCTCGGCGACACCCCCTTACTGGACGTGCGCGCGCCGGTGGAATTCGCCAAGGGCGCCTTCCCCACCGCCAGCAATCTGCCGCTGCTCAATGACGACGAGCGGCATCGCATTGGTATCCGCTATAAACAGCAGGGCCAGCAGGCCGCCATTGACCTGGGCAACGAACTGGTCAGCGGGCGCAAGAAGCGAGCGCGCCTGGATGCCTGGCAGGCGTGGCGCCGGGCGCATCCGGACGGCTATCTGTACTGCTTCCGTGGCGGCCTGCGCAGCCGCACCGCGCAAACCTGGCTGAGCCAGGCGGGCGTGGACGTGCCCCTGGTGGTGGGTGGCTATAAGGCCATGCGCCGCTTCCTGCTCGACAGCCTGCGGCGCAACCTGCGCCAGTTGCCCATGGTGGTGCTCAGCGGCCGCACCGGGTGCGGCAAGACGCGGCTGATCGAACGGCTCGACAACGCCGTGGATCTGGAAGGCCTGGCCCACCACCGGGGCTCGGCGTTCGGGCGCCGGCCGGGGGGCCAGCCCAGCCAGATCGATTTCGAGAACCGGCTGGCCATCGCCTTGCTCAAACAAGCGCAACAGCACGGCGACCTGGTGGTGGTGGAAGACGAAGGCAAACTGATTGGCCGCTGCTATGTGCCGGACGACTTGCAGGCCCGTATCCGCCAGTCGCCGCGCGTGGTCATCGACGAACCCCTGGAGGCGCGCGTGCGGGTGACACTGGAGGATTACGTCACCGGGCCGCTGGACGAATACCGCCACCACTACGGCGAGGAGCGGGCCTTCGAGCACCTGGCCGAGGCCCTGCTCGCCGCGCTGGACCGGATACGCAAACGCCTGGGCGGCGCCCGCCATCAGCATTTGCGCGGCGAGCTGGAAGCCGCCCTCGACGAACAGCGGCGCGGCGGCGATCCCCGCCGCCATGAAGTCTGGATCCGTGAACTGCTGAGCGGCTACTACGACCCCATGTACGATTACATGCTGGAGCGCCGGGACGGCCCCATTCTGTATCAGGGCAGCCGGGCGGAAGTCATGGATTACCTCGACCACCGCGGATAGCCGGACACGCGGCGGTGAATAACAAGGTCCGGTAATACTCCCTATTGAACGGAGCCGACAATGATCAAACCCCTTCTGGCCACGGCCTGCGCCGTGCTGCTGCTGGCCGCCTGTGATTCGCGCGAGCCCGCGCAAACCTTCACCTTCACCGCGATTCCGGATCAGGACGAGACGCGTCTGGAACAACGCTTCGGCAAGGTCGCCGAGCATCTGGAACAGGCCCTCGGCGTACCGGTGAAATACGTGCCGGTGAAATCCTATCCGGCGGCGGTCACCGCCTTCCGCAACAACGAGGTGCAGATGGCCTGGTTCGGCGGGCTGTCCGGGGTCCAGGCGCGGCGCCTGGTGCCCGGTTCGCAAGCCATCGCCCAGGGCCAGGAAGACACTGCCTTTAAATCCTACTTCATCGCCAACACCAGCACCGGCCTGGAACCCGCCGACACCCTGCCCGAAGCCTTCGCCGAGCAGCCGTCGTTCACCTTCGGCTCCAAGGGCAGCACCTCCGGCCGGCTGATGCCCGAATACTACTTCCGCGAACGCTTCGGCGCGCCGCCCCAGGAGCTCATCGACAAGGTCGGCTTCAGCGGTGATCACAGCCGCACCCTGTCGCTGGTACAAAGCGGCGCCTACGCCACCGGCGCGCTCAATTACCAGGTCTGGGACCAGGCCCTGGCCGACGGCGAGATCGATACCGACAAGGTGCAAGTGATCTGGGAAACCCCCGCCTACCCGGATTACCACTGGACGGTGCGCGGCGACCTGGACGAGCGTTTCGGCGACGGTTTCACGCAGCGGGTCACCGAAGTGTTGCTGGCGATCGACGATCCGACGCTGCTGGAAGCCTTCCCGCGCAGCGCTTTCGTGCCCGCCGACAACGACGACTATCAGGCCATCGAAGACACCGCCGAAGCGATCGGGTTGCTGGATTGAGCGCTTCCGAAGCAAACCCGGCGCCGCTGTTCCATTTCCAGGGGGCGCGGCTCGGCCATGGCCGGGAGACGGTCTTCCAGGCCCTGGACCTGACCATCCGGCACGGCGAAACCGTCGCCCTGCTGGGCCCGTCGGGCAGCGGCAAATCCACCCTGCTGGCGGCGCTGCGCCGCCAGCACGAATCGCTGTGCGCCTGGTGCCCCCAGGAGCAGGCGCTGGTGCCCATGCTCAGCGTGTTCCACAACATCTACATGGGCGGCCTGCACCGCTTCGGCACCTGGCGGAATCTGCGCGCGCTGGTGCGCCCCACCGCGGCCCAGCGCGACGACGTGGCCCGGGTGGCGGACGCGCTGGGATTAGGCGACAAGCTGTTCACCAGTGTCGACCGGCTGTCCGGCGGCCAGGCCCAGCGCACCGCCCTGGGCCGCGCTCTGTTCACGGACCGGCCGGTGCTGCTGGCCGACGAGCCGGTGTCCAATCTGGACGAACACCAGGGCAAGGCGCTGCTCAACGACACCCTCAAACGCCACGACAGCGCGGTGGTCGCCATGCACGACCGCGCCCTGGCCCTGGCCTGCTTTGAGCGGGTGATCGGCCTGCGGCACGGGGAACCGGTGTTGGACGCCCCCTCGGCATCGCTGTCACTGGCCGATCTGGACACCCTTTACCTGCCATGAACCGGCCGACCGTGACCACCACCGCCGCCGGCTGGCGCCGGGCGAGCGGCTGGCTGGGCCTGGCCGGGCTGATCGCCTTCGCCTGCGCCGATCTGGCGGTGACCCGGGGCGACCCCGGCGCCGAACTGATGCGCGTGGGCCAGGGCCTGCTGCGCCCGGATTTTCTCGCCACCGACGGCCTGGCACGGGCGCTCGCCAACACCCTGGCCTTCGCCTTTCAGGGCGTGACGCTGGGCGCCGCCGCCGGCTTCCTGCTGGCGCTGTTCTGGCACCGGCGGGCGGTGCGCGCCGGCGCCGCTTCGGTGCGCGCGGTGCACGAACTGTTCTGGGGCCTGCTGCTGATGCAGATCACCGGCCTGTCCACGCTCACCGGCGTGCTCGCCATCGCCCTGCCCTACGCCGGCATCTTCGCCAAGGTGTTCGGTGAGTTCCTGGAAGAGGCGGACCCGGCGCCGGCCGGTGCCCTGCCCGACGACCGGCGCCGGCTCGGCCGCTTTTTCTTCGCCCGCCTGCCGCTGATCTGGGCATCGTGCAAGGCCTACACCGCCTACCGTCTGGAGTGCGCCCTGCGCGCCTCGGCGATTCTCGGTTTTATCGGCCTGCCGACCCTGGGGTTCCACCTGGAAACCGCCTTCCGCGAAGGGCATTACGGCGAAGGCGCGGCGCTGCTGTACCTGCTGCTCGTGCTGATCCTGACATTGCGGTTGTGGCTGCGCCCGATGCTGCTGCCCTTGTATCTGCTGGCGGCGCTGCTCTGGGCGCCGCCGGTGTGGACCGGCAGCCTGGAAACACTGGTGCGCTTCGTCACCCAGGACCTGGTGCCGGCGCCGCTGAAAAGCGACGGTGGCGCCGGCGAGCTGCTGGTGTGGCTGGGCATGCTGTGGACCGAGCAGATCGGCCCGGGGGTCTGGCATACCCTGGTGTTGGGGCTGGCCGCCCTGTTGCTCACCGCGCTGCTGGCGCTGATCCTGTTCCCGCTGCGGTCGCCGCTGTTCGGCAATCGCGCCAGCCGGGCGCTGGGCCATTTTATTCTGGTGGTGTTGCGCACCACGCCGGAATTCTTCCTGGCGTTCTTCTTTCTGATCATGCTCGGGCCGTCCATGCTGCCGGGGATTCTCGCCCTGGGCCTGCACACCGGCGCCATCATCGCCCACCTCACGGCGCGCTTCAGCGAAGGGCTGACGCTGCGCGCCGACAGCCCGCGCGGACTCAACCGCTACGCCTTTGAAGTGCTGCCCCGGCTTTACCCCAACTTTCTCGCCTTCTTGCTCTACCGCTGGGAGATCATCATGCGCGAGACCGCGGTGCTGGGTATCCTGGGCATCCACACCCTGGGTTTCTATATTGATTCCAGCGTCGCCGAGTTCCGTTTCGACCGTACCCTGGTGTTGATTCTCGCCACCGTGGGTCTGAATCTGGCCGTGGACGCCCTGTCGCGCTGGTTGCGTGGGCGCCTGCGGCTCTCGACCCGCGGGCAACCCCTGGAATAACAGAACCATGAGTCCAAAGAGTAAAGGTATGACCGCGTACACCGCCGACACCGGAAAAGCCCCATGCTGACGCCTTCCGCCACCCAGGATCTGATCATGGTCGGCGGCGGCCACAGCCACGCCCTGGCGTTACGCATGCTGGCCATGAAACCGGTGCCCGGTCTGCGTCCCACGCTGGTGTCGCCGGACAGTCTGAGCGCCTACTCCGGCATGCTGCCGGGGCTGGTGGCCGGCCACTACCGGCTGGAAGAGACGCACATTGATCTGCGGCGGCTGTGCCAGGCGGTGGGGGCGCGCTTTATCCGCGCCCGGGTCGAGCGCCTCAACCCTCAGCAGCGCCGGCTGGACCTGGACGACGGCACCCACCTTGAATACGACCTTGTGAGCCTGGACGTGGGCGCCACGCCGGATACCGCGTCCGTGCCGGGCGCCGCCGGGCACGCGGTGGCGGTGAAGCCGGTGGCGGATTTCCATCGCCGCTGGCGGGCGCTGCGGGAAACCCTGGCGCTGCGTGAGGCGCCGGCGGCGATCACCGTGGTCGGCGGCGGCGCCGGCGGCACCGAAATGGCCCTGGCCGTGGCCCACGCCCTGGGCGAGCGCGCCCGGGTCAGCCTGGCCACCGCCGGAGAGTTGCTGCCGGGCTTCCCCGCCGGCGTGCGTCGGCACCTGACCCGGCGCCTGGCGCGCCGGGGCGTGGCGCTGCACGACCACACGCCGGTGCGGCGGGTGGAAGCGGACCGTTCGCACACCGACCACGGCGAGCTGCGGCACGATTTCCTGCTCTGGTGCACCGGCGCGCAGGCCGCCCCCTGGCTGGCGGAGAGCGGTCTGCCCTGCGACGAGCAGGGCTTCCTGCGCGTCAACGAGGCCCTGCACAGCCCGGCGGACGCCCGGGTGTTCGCCGCCGGCGACTGCGCCGCCTTTCCCGGCGGCCTGCCGAAAGCCGGCGTCTATGCGGTGCGCCAGGCCAAAACCCTGGCCCGCAATCTGGCCGCCGCCGCCCAGGGGCAGCCGCTGGAAAGCTACCGGCCGCAACGGCGTTTTCTGTCGCTGTTGTCCGCCGGTGGGCGCGACGCCGTGGGCAGCCGCGGCGCGGGCCCGGCGCTGGCCGGCGGTTGGGTGTGGCGCTGGAAGGACCACCTCGACCGGGCTTTCATGGACAAATTCGACCGCCAGCTGCCGCGCATGGACGCCGGCGCCCGGGCCGGCGCGTCGGACCAGGCGCTGCACTGCGCCGGTTGCGGCGCCAAGGTAGGCGCGCAGTCCTTGAGCGACGCCCTGGCGGCGCTCGACCCGGTGATCCGCGAGGGCATCGAGGCGGGCGTGGATCACGCCGACGACGCGGCGGTGATCCGCTGGCCCGGGGAGCAACGGCTGGTGCAGAGCCTGGACTATTTCCCGGCGTTCCTGGACGAGCCCTATGTGTTCGGGCGCATCGCCGCCCTGCACAGCCTGAGCGATCTGTTCGCCATGAACGCGGCGCCCCATTCCGCCCTGGCCACCGTCTGTCTGCCCCGCCACCACCAGCGTCTGCAGGGCCGGGATTTACAGCGCCTGATGGCCGGCGCCCTGAAAGAACTGAATGCGGCCCGCTGCACCCTGGTGGGCGGGCACACCATCGAAGGCCCGCAAATGGCCGCCGGCTTCACGGTCAATGGCGCCGCGCCGCCGCAGGACCTGTGGCACAAAAGCGGTGCCCGGCCCGGCGACGTGCTGATTCTCACCAAGCCGTTGGGCACCGGGATTCAGCTGGCCGGCATGATGCGCGATCTCAGCCGAGGCCCCTGGCTGGACGCCGCCCTGGACAGCATGTTGCTGAGCAACGGCCCGGCCCGCGACGCCCTGGCCCCGTTGCGGCCCAACGCCTGCACCGATATCACCGGCTTCGGGCTGCTCGGCCACCTGCTCGAACTGTGTGAGCAAAGCGGTCTGGACGCCCGCCTGGACCTGGACAGACTGGCACTGCTGCCGGGCACCGAGGAGCTGGTGGCGCGGGGCGTCGCCAGCACCCTTAAACCCGCCAACGATCAGGTGCTGACACGCTGCGCCCACCACGGCATCGCCGACCACGACCCGCGCCTGGTGGCGGCCACCGACCCGCAAACCAGCGGCGGCCTGCTGTTCTCGGTGGCGCCGGAGGTACGCGACGCGGCTCTGGCCGCCCTGCGTGACGCCGGCGTGAACGCGTCGGCCATCGGTGAGATGAGTGTAAAAAATCACAAAGCTTTAACGTCGATAACGCTGGCCGGCGACGGCGCGTGCTAGTCTGACTGGAACGTTTTATCAGTGGAGCGATGTCGATGAAAAAGCAAATCACCGGCGCCCTTACGGCGCTGATTATGCTGTTCACACAAGGTCTGTTTGTCCCCGCGGCGCACGCCGCCATGGTCACCACCGACGGCATGGTTTCCAGCGAACAGCGGGCCGCCACGGAACGCAAAGTCATGCGGCTGATGAACCACGACGCCGCCGCCAAGGTGCTGGCCAGAAACGGCGTCACCCCCGAAGACGTTGAAAAACGACTGGGCCGCCTCAGCGACCGGGAGCTGAACCAGCTGGCGCAAAAAGCGGATCAGATGCCCGCCGGCGGCAGCGTCGTGGGCGTGATCCTCGCGGTTATCCTGATTCTGGTGCTGCTGGACCTGCTAGGCGCCACCGACGTGTTCCCGGTTATCGACCCCATCGGGTAAATGACAGCCCACCCGCGCGGCGGCCGTTCGGCCGCCGCCTTAATCGCTGTACTGCTGCTCACCGCCTGCCAGACCGTACCGCCCCCGGAACGGGCCGACGCGCGCCCGCAACACCGTCTGGACGTTCCCTTTATTGCCCAGGACGCCTATCAGTGCGGCCCCGCCGCGCTGGCCATGCTGTTGCAGTGGAATGGCCTGCCCGGCGACAAGAACGCCCTGGTCGACGAAGTCTGGCTGCCGGAACGTCAGGGCGCGCTGGGTATTGAGCTGGTGGCGGCCGGCCGGGCACGGGGGCTGCTCGCCTACCCGGTGGCCACCCCCCGTGATCTGATCCAGGAAGTGCAGGCCGGGCATCCGGTACTGGTGCTGCAAAATCTTGCGCTGCCGCAGTGGCCTTTGTGGCACTATGCGGTGGTGATCGGTTACCGCGACGGCGGCGACCGGATCATCCTGCACAGCGGCACCGACGAAGCCACGGAAAGCCGCTGGAACCGGTTCCTGCGCACCTGGGCCCGGGGCGGTTACTGGGGCTTCGTACTGCTGTCGCCGGGCGACCTGCCGGACAGCGTCGAACCCGAGCCGCTGCTGCGGGCGCTGGCGCCCATGCAGGGCGACACCCTGCCCCACTGGGAGGCGGCGGTGGCGCGTTTCCCGGACAACGGCCGGTTGTACTTCGGCTACGCCAACGCGCTGTGGCGGGCCCAGCGAACCGACGCCGCCCTGGAGGCCTATCGCGCCACGGTGGAACGGGCGCCGACGCTGGCGCCGGCCTGGAATAACCTGGCCTATGCGTTGCGCGAAAGCGGCCAGGCGCGACAAGCCCGGGAGGCGGTCTGCCGGGCCCGGCAACTGGCACCGGAAGATGAGAACGTGGCGGACAGTGTCGCCGAAATCACCGCCGGGAAAGGCTGCTGATTCCGCCGACCGGCGGGCGCGTCTATGCCGCGCCCGCCGCCATTGCTAAGCTTGCAAAAAACCAAAGGCGCTCCCTGTGTTGACCGTGTCGACTGTATTCACCGTACTGTTCCGTTCGCTGCCGCTGGCTCTGTGCCTGTCGCTGCTGCCGCTGGTGGCGGCGCAGGCGCAGACCGGCTCGTTTTCATTGCCCGGCATCGGCGACCTGGAAAAACAGCTGTCCGGCGGCGGTGGCGACCAGGGCGAGAACAAAGGCGACGACCAGGGGAAAGCTTCCGAGAGCGACGACCCCGAACGCGAAGAACTGAAGCAGACCCTGGAACTGCGCCGCGAGATCGACGAAAACCGGGCGCGAATAGAGTCTCTTAAAGAACGTAAACGCGAGGCGCCGGTGGAACGCAACCGGCTCCAGGAACAACTGGCTCAGGCACGGCGGGACCAGGAACGGGACTGGCGCGCCCACTACCAGGACCTGTCCCTGGCGGCCCTCGCCGAGGAACTGGGCCAACAGCTGGACGCGCTGGAAGAAAACCAGCAAACCCTGGCCAAGGTCAGCGGTGAATTGACCCGGGCGCAAACGTTGCCGGAGCGTGCCCAGAGCACCATCAGCGACAGCCTGGCGCGCGCCGATGACATACGCCAGCGCCTGAACCGGGAAAACGACACCCTTACCGATGTCGAGAAGACCCGGTTGCGCACCGAACTGGCCGCGCTGGAAACACGCATTGAACTGCGCAACCAGGAGCTGTCCGTCGCCAGCACGCTGGAAGAGCTGGCGCGCCAGCGCAAACGCCTGCTGCAAGCCCAGGCCCAGGTAATCCAGACACGACTGGACGTGCTGCAGCCGATGATCAACGAACGGCGCGGCGAATCCCTGAGCGCGGAAATCGGCGATGACCAGCTCGACCTGCCCGAAAGCCTGGCCGGCAACCCGCGACTGGAGGCGGCGCGGCAACGCAACGAGGCGGTGCGCGAACGGCTCAAGGACACCGCCAGCGACGTCAACGACCTGATCCGCGAAGTGATCAACGCGGAAACCCAGCTTGATCGCGCCCGCTCTCTGTCCAGCACCGTCAATGACCAGATTGAAATGCTCGACGGCAGCCTGCTGCTGTCGCGCATTCTTTACGAGCAGCAAAAAAGCCTGCCGCAATTTGAGGCCCGCCAGGGCCTGGACAAGCAGATCACCGAAGCCCGCCTGGCCCAGTTCGACATCCGCCAGACCCTGCAGGAATTGGAAAACAGGGACCTCTCGCTGCCCGACGACCTGGGCCTCGACGAATCGCAAAAAGCCCAGCTTCGCGATGGCCTGCGGCGTCTGATTGATAACCGCGTGGATCTGCTCAATCAGCTGGATCAGGAATTAGGCCGCAAGCTGAATATCCTGGTGCGCCTGAACCTGTCCCAGGAGCAACTGGACAAGCTGACCCGCAACCTGCATGACACCATTTCCGAGCAGACCTTCTGGATGCCGAGCACCCAGCCCCTGTCGCTGGCCTGGTTCGCGGACTTCCCCGGGCAGGTGATGGGACAGCTCGACACCATGCCCTGGAAGCGTATGGCCGCGAACGCCGTCGATATGTTCCAGGCGAAATGGCCGTGGTTGTTTTTGCCGTTGATACTGGCCGGCGCGCTGTGGATGGCACGCCCGCGGCTGCGCAAACGGATCAAGTCCCTGAACAGCGACATCGGTTTTCTAAAGCGCGACAGCCAGCGCCACACGCCCCTGGCGATCGTCTATACGGCGCTGCTGTGCGTGCCCGGGCCGCTGGTGCTGAGCCTGCTGGGCTGGGGGCTGTGGGTGCAGCCCGGCACCCTGAGCACGGTGCTGGGCGCGGCCCTGGCGAAAATTTCGCTGCTCTGGCTGGTGTTCGAACTGTGCTACCGGTTGCTGGCCCGCAACGGCATCGCCCAGCGTCATTTCCGCTGGACCGAGGACAGCAACCGGCAACTGCGGCGCCGGCTGCTGGCCGTGGGCCTGACCATGGTGCCGATGACGCTGGTGATCGCGTTCGGCGAAGAATGGCCGGCGCAATTGAGCAACGACCGCATCGGCCTGGTGACCATGGTGGCGGGTTTAGTGCTGATCAGCGTGATGCTGGCGCGCGCCGCGCTTGCCTACCCCATTGAGCATTACTCACGCACGCTGCGCTCGGTGACCACCACCGTGAGCGCCGGCGTGCCGTTGGTGCTGGTGGGCTTGATCATCGCCGGTTACTACTTCACCTCGGTGCGCCTGTCCGGCCGCATGATCGACACCTTCTATCTGGCCCTGCTGTGGATTCTGGTGGATGCCACGGCGGTGCGCGGCCTGGCGGTGGCCGCCCAGCGGCTGGCCTATAAGCGCGCGGTGGCGGAACGCGAAGCGGAGCCCAAGGAAAACGTGGAAGGCGTGGAAGTCGAAGAACCGAAAATGGACCTGCGGCAGGTCAACCAACAATCCCTGCGACTGCTACGCCTGGGCCTGCTGCTGACGTTCGGCGTGTTGCTCTATTGGGTGTGGGCGGATGTGATCAATGCATTTTCCTACACCAACACCATCGTGCTGTGGGAAAGCACCGAAGGCAGCGGTGTCAACGCCACCACCTCGCCGATCAGCCTGGGCGACGTGATCACCGCCCTGGCCATCGGTATCGGTACCTTCATGCTGGTGGGCAACCTGCCCGGTTTGCTGGAAGTGATACTGCTCTCCCGGCTCAACCTCAAACAGGGCGCCAGCTACGCGGTCACTACCCTGCTCTCCTATGTGATCGTGGTGATCGGCGTCATGGTGGTGCTGGGGTCACTGGGGCTGTCCTGGGGCAAGCTGCAATGGCTGGTCGCCGCCCTGGGCGTGGGGCTGGGCTTCGGTCTGCAGGAAATCTTCGCCAATTTTATTTCCGGCATTATCATTTTGTTCGAGCGGCCGATCCGCATCGGCGACGTGATCACGATCGACAACCTTTCAGGCACGGTCAGCCGCATCCGCATCCGCGCCACCACCATCATCGATTTCGACCGCAAGGAAATCATCATTCCCAACAAGGCGTTCGTCACCGAGCGGCTGATCAACTGGTCGCTCAGCGACACGGTCACGCGGGTCACCCTGAAAGTGGGCTTCGCCTACGGGTCCGACCTGCAGGCCTGCCACGATGTGCTGGAAAAGGCGGCGGCGAACAACAGCAGGGTGCTGCGCGATCCGGAGCCGCTGATTCTGTTCATGGCGTTCGGGGCCAGCACGCTGGACCACGAGCTGCGCGTCTACCTGGGCGAGATCGGCGACATCCTGGCCGCCACCAGCGAACTCAACCGCGCCATTGATGCGCTGGCCCGGGAGCACGGCGTGGAAATCGCCTTCAACCAGCTCGATGTGCACCTGCGCAGCATGAACGACGGAGAGAGGTTCTCGCTCGGCTCGGGCAAAGGCGGGGATGAGGCCGGCGATCCGCCCGCCGGCGACCCGGAGCCCGACGGCGGTCAGTAAACCGCCGGATCCCGGGTACCGGGGCCGGCGGAAATGCTACACTCGCCGCCTCACTTCAAGACGACGCTCTTTCATGTCATTGATCACCCTGCGACAGATTCAACTGCACTTCGGCGAGCAGCCGCTGCTCGACAACGTGGACCTCACCATCGAAGCCGGCGAGCGGCTCTGTCTGGTGGGCCGCAACGGCTCCGGCAAGTCCACCCTGCTCAAGGTCCTGGCCGGCGAAGTCCAGGCCGACGACGGCCAGATCGAAAGCACCCAGAACCTGATGATCTCGCGCCTGGAACAGGAAGTGCCGGAAGACCAGGACCACAGCGTCCACGACATGGTCGCCGACGGCCTGGGGGAGCTGGGCGCCCTGCTCAACGAGCACGATCACCTCAGCCGCGCGCTCGCCGACCCGGCCCAGGCGGAGCACATGGACCGTAACCTGGCCCGTTTCGAGACCCTGAACAACCAGATCGAATCACGCGGCGCCTGGCAACTGTTCCAGCGCGTGGACACGGTGCTGTCGAAACTCAACCTCAACGGCGAGCAGAACTTCGCCGGGCTCTCCGGCGGCATGAAGCGCCGGGTGCTGCTGGCCCGGGCGCTGGTCCAGGAGCCGGACATCCTGCTGCTCGACGAGCCCACCAACCACCTGGATCTGGACGCGATCCGCTGGCTGGAAACCTTTCTCAAGGGCTATGCCGCCACCCTGGTGTTCATCTCCCACGACCGGGCCTTCATCCGCTCGCTGGCGACCCGCATTATCGAGCTGGATCGCGGCAAGCTGACCAGTTGGCCCGGCGATTACGACAAGTACCTGACGGGCAAGCAGGCGGCGCTGGAAAACGAAGAGCGCGCCAACGCCGAGTTCGACAAGAAACTCAGCCAGGAGGAGCGCTGGATCCGCCAGGGCATCAAGGCGCGGCGCACCCGCAACGAAGGCCGCGTGCGCGCCTTGAAAAGCATGCGCGAGGACTACGCCCGCCGCCGCAACCGCCAGGGCACCGCCGGGCTGGAAATCCAGCAGAGCGACAACTCCGGCAAGGTGGTGATCGAAGCGGAACATCTGCGCTACGCCATCGACGGCCTGCCGCTGCTGGAGGATTTTTCCATCACCCTGTTGCGCGGCGACCGGATCGGCATCCTGGGGCCCAACGGTTGCGGCAAATCGACCCTGATCCGTTTGCTGCTGGGCCGGCTGACACCGGACGCGGGCACCGTGAAACACGGCACCCAGTTGCAGGTGGCCTATTTCGACCAGATGCGCGACACCCTGGACAGCAACAAAAGCGTGCTCGACAACCTGGCGGAAGGCTCCGACGTGGTGGAGATCAACGGCCGCAAAAAGCACGTCATGGGTTACCTGCAGGACTTTCTGTTCGAACCCGCGCGGGCGCGCCAGCCGGTGCGCTCCCTGTCCGGCGGCGAGCGCAACCGGCTGCTGCTGGCCAAGCTGTTCACCAAGCCGTTCAATCTGCTGGTGCTGGATGAGCCCACCAACGATCTGGACGTGGAAACCCTGGAGCTGCTCGAAGAGCAACTGGTGAACTACCAGGGCACGCTGCTGCTGGTCAGCCACGACCGGGAATTCATCGACAATGTGGTGACCTCCACCCTGGTGTTCGAAGGCGGCGACCCGCAGGCCTATGTGGGCGGCTACCAGGACTGGCTGCGCCAGCGCCCGGAACCGAACCGGAGCGCCGACGTCAAAGCCGCCAGGCCCGCGCCGGCGCCCGGCAAACCGAAAGCGAAGGACAGCGGCGGCCGCAAGCTCACCTACAAGGAAGAGCTGGAGCTGAAAGCGCTGCCGGAGCGGATTGAAGCGCTGGAAGCGCGGGTGGGCGAGGTTCAGGCGGAGTTGGCCGAGCCCGACTTCTACAAACGGCCCCAGGAAGAGATCGCCGACGCGCAACGGCGCCTTCAGGAGCTGGAACAACGCCTGAACGAACACTATGCCCGCTGGGAGGAACTCGACCAGCGAGGGTCATAAAACGTCTGAAGAGGATGCTTTCGTGTCGCGTATTATTCCGCTCATCAGCCTGACGCTGCTGGCCCTGGCCGCCAATGTGCCGGCCAACGAAAGCGAGGACGACGTCGCCGCCAGCCAACCGGCGGCCGACGCCACCCCCTCGCGGCAGGACGCGGCGCCCTCCGGGGGCGACGCCGACGGCGACAACCCGCAAGCCGTGGACGCCGTCCAGCCTCTGCAACTGCTCGGCAAGTCGGTGCAGCCGGGCACCTTCGAAACCCTGCACTGGGCGCCGGACCAATCGTTCCGTTCCATCGCCACGCCGGTGCCGGTGCTGGTGGCCCACGGCAGCGAGCCGGGCCCGCGCCTGTGCCTCACCGCCGCCGTGCACGGCGACGAGCTCAACGGCATCGAGATGGTGCGGCGCCTGATGTACGAGCTGGAACCGGACGAGCTGGCCGGCACCGTGGTGGGCGTGCCGATCGTCAACCTGGACGGGTTCCGCAACGGCTCCCGCTACCTCAGCGACCGCCGCGATCTGAACCGCTACTTCCCCGGCCAGGAAAAGGGCAGCGCCGCCAGCCGGCTGGCGTTTTCCCTGTTCAACAACATCGTGCGCCAATGCGACTACCTGGTGGACCTGCACACCGGCTCACAAAAGCGCATTAACCAGCCGCAGCTGCGCGCCGACCTGGACAAATCCGAAGTGGTCGCCTTCGCCAAGCACTTCGGCGGCATGACCGTGC
>CAZKWA010000065.1:0-19418 GCA_964556345.1 uncultured Alcanivorax sp. | reverse complement strand
ACCCTTTCGCGGGCGGGGCCCGCTCCCACAAATTCAGGAGACGGAGGCTTCGAGGACACGCACCATCGGGGTGCCGCGGGTGCGGGGGATGGGCAGGGCGGCGTAGAAGTCCGCCGGGTCGTGCACGGTGAGGGCGTCGAAGCCCTGGTTCAGGAAATGGCGTTCGGTGTCGGCGTCGGAGCGGAAGTGGAACGCCACCTGGCTGCGCGACACCGCGCCCAGCACGCCGCCCAGGGTTTTCAGGGTGCGGTGGAAGGGCATGTTGGTGTAGAGCGGATAGTTGTCGCTCAGGTAGACGCCCAGCGGAAAGCGGCGCAGGCCGGCGGCCAGGCGGCCCCAGAACGGCGTGACGGTGTCCAGGTTGAAGTAGTTGATCAGCCCTTCGGTGATCACCGCCACCGGTCTGGCCGGGTCCAGATCCGCGAGCAGGGCGTCGACGCTGTCCGGGCCGTCCTCGGCGAGAATATTCACCGGCGCCACGCGGTGGGTGGCGCCCAGGAAGCCTTTGGCGGCCAGCAGGCGGCGCTTGCGGTTGGCCATGTCCGGCAGATCCGCTTCCACATAGGTGATCGACGGAAAGCGTTGCCGGAAACGACAGCCGCGCGGCGACAGGCCGCAGGCGATTTCCACCACCTGCAGGTCCGGGTGCCGCTCGATCAGCGCCGCCAGCCGGGCGTCGATCAGATAGTGGCGCTGCAGCAGAAAGGTACGGATATTGCCGCCCAGCACCCGCTTGCCGAGCGCTTCCATGGGGCTCATGGCGCCGTAAAGCAGTGCCCCCGAGCGGGTGCGGAAGAACGGTTCGGACAGGCCGTGGCGCACCCACACCTGGCCGGTATAGAGCGCGGTAAAGCTGATCGAGGACGTATCGAGGGCGTGCTTGGCCATGGCGGTCCTGCCTGTGGTGGTGATCGCAACGCCGAAGGCTAGCAAAGGCGACCCGCCGGCACCCGGGACGAAGAGGCCAAAACATGGCCTGTATTGCTTGGCCGGTTCCAGCGGTTACTTTTCCAGGATCGCCGGCAGCGGCTTGCCGCACAGGCGCAGCACCAGGCCGGCGAGGAACTGCCAGGGGTCGCCGGGGCCCATGCCTTTGACGGCCTGGTCGGCGCGGATCGCCAGCGCCTGGCACTGGTGCAGCTGGCGTGGCGGCAGGCGCCCGGCCTGGGCCTGCAGGGCGCGCAGGCGCTGGGGGGGCAGGCGCGGCGGGGCGCCGCCGGTGGCGAGCGCGTCCAGGGCGCGGATTTCGCGGCCCAGGGCCCACAGCACCACCGGCGCTTCCACGCCTTCGGCGCGCAGGGTGCGCAGAATACGCAGCGCCCGGTTGGCGTCGCCGCCGCTGGTGGCGTCGGTGAGATCGAAGGGCGTGTAGCGGCTGGAGTCGCCCACCGCCTGTTGCACGGTGACGGCGTCGACGCGGCCGTCCGTGGCGAGCAGGGCGAGCTTGTCCACTTCCTGGGCGGCGGCCAGCAGGTTGCCTTCGCTGCGCTGGATCAGCAGTTCCAGGGCGTCGTCGTCGATGGTCAGCTTGAGCCCGGCGAGCCGCTCGCGCAGCCAGTGCTGCAGCTGCTTGCCTTCCACCGGCCAGATTTCCACCACCGCGCCGACTTTCTCCACCGCTTTCACCCAGGCGCTGTTCCAGTCCTTGCGGCGGTCCAGCCGCGAGCAGCGGATCAGGATCAGGGTGTCGTCGTTGGGGTGGTCCAGCAGGTCGCGCAGAATCTGGCTGCCGGTTTTGTCCGGGCGTTTCTCCAGCAGCACCAGCTCCAGAATCCGGCGGCCGCCGAACAGGCTCATGCTTTGCGATTCGTTGAGCAGGGCATTCCAGTCGATGCCGGTGTCGGCGCTGAAGCGGTGGCGCTCGTCGAAGCCTTTCTGGCGGGCGGCGGCGCGCAGGGCGTCCACGCATTCGTCCTGCTGCAGGGGCTCGTCGCCGGCCACCAGATAGACCGGCAGCAGCTCGTCGCGCAGGTGCTTGGCGAGTTGCTCCACATGCAGGCGCATAGCGGTTAGCGGTCCCGGCTGTCGATTTTGCGGGCGGCGTTGGCCAGCTGGTTGATCAGCCGGTAGGCCACGTCCTCGTAGAGGTCGTCGCGCACCAGTTCTTCCTCGTCGGAGGTGGCGGTGACGTTATCCGGCGAGTAGGCGAAGCTGCGCAGCGCGGCAATGCGCCGGGGCGGGTTGAGCATCGCCTGGGTGTCCCGGTCCACCAGCTGCCAGGTGATTTCGTAGCGCAGCTCGCGCTCGGCGGCGCGGCCCCGTGCGTCCACCGCCGCGGTGCGGCTGTCCCAGCGCTCGTCGAGAATCCTAACGATGTTCTGCGACTGGCCGTGGATCAGCACGCCGCTGGGTTCCAGCTCGTCTTCCAGGGTGTAGCGCAGCCGCGCGCTGGCGCCCTCCAGGGTGATCGACGCCAGCTCCGGCGTGGATGTCTGACCGCGCAATTGCCAGCCGGAGCAGGCCGCCAGCAGCAGGGTGGCGGCGGTGAGCAGCAGGATGGTGCGGGCGTGACGTATCACTTGCGGTCTCCGATCAACGTTCAGTTGGCGACAATATTAACCAGTTTTCCCGGTACCACGATCACCTTGCGAATAGTCTTGCCCTCTGTGAAGCGCACCACATTGGGTTCTTCGCGGGCCAGCGCTTCCACGCTCTCTTTGTCGGCGTTGGCCGGCACGGTCAGCTTGGCGCGCACCTTGCCGTTCACCTGCACCACCATCTCCAGGGTGTCCTTGACCAGGGCGCTCTCGTCCACCGTCGGCCAGGGGGCATCGATCACCGCCTGTTCATGGCCGAGCGCCCGCCACAGGGCGTGGGCGGCGTGGGGCACGATGGGCGACAGCAGCAACACCGACGCTTCCAGGGCTTCCTGGCGCACCGCGCGGGCCGAGTCGTCGTCGCTGCCCTCGTTGAACGCGCGGCTGATCTCGTTGCTCAGTTCCATCACCGCGGCGATGGCGGTGTTGAAGGTGTAGCGGCGGCTGAAGTCGTCGCTCACTTTCTGAATGGTTTCGTGGGTCTTGCGGCGCAGCGCCTTGCTGTCGTCGTCCAGGGCCGCCGGGTCCAGCGCCGGCGCCGGGCCGCCTTCGACGTGTTCGGCCACCAGCCGCCACAGCCGCTTGATAAAGCGGTGGGCGCCTTCCACGCCGGCGTCGTTCCATTCCAGGGACTGCTCCGGCGGCGCCGCGAACATCATGAACAGGCGCACGGTGTCGGCGCCGAATTCCTCGATCATTTGCTGCGGGTCCACGGTGTTGCCCTTGGACTTGGACATCTTGGCGCCGTCCTTGAGCACCATGCCCTGGCACAGCAGCTGTTTGAACGGCTCGTCGGACTCCACCAGGCCGGTGTCGCGCAGCAGCTTGTGGAAGAAGCGCGCGTACAGCAGGTGCAGGATGGCGTGCTCGATGCCACCCACGTACTGATCCACCGGCAACCAGTAGTTGGCGCGGGCCGGGTCCAGCATCGCCTGGTCTTCGTCCGGGCAGGTGAAGCGGGCGTAGTACCAGCTCGACTCCATGAAGGTGTCGAAGGTGTCGGTCTCGCGGGTGGCGGGTTGCCCCTGGTAACTGGCTTTGGCCCACTCCGGATCGGCCTTGATCGGCGAGACCACACCGTCCATTTCCACCTCTTCGGGCAGCGCCACGGGCAACTGGTCCTCGGGCACCGGCACCTGGCTGCCGTCTTCCAGCGTCAGCATGGGGATGGGGGCGCCCCAGTAGCGTTGCCGGGATACGCCCCAGTCGCGCAGCCGGTAGTTGACCTTTTTTTGTCCTAGACCGGCATTTTCAAGGTCTGCGGCGATCTTCTCGAATGCTTCATCGGAGTGAAGACCGTCGTACTTCCCCGAATTGTAAAGAGTGCCCTTGAGATCGTACCAATCTTTCCACTCAGATTTATCAAAGGCCCAGTTCTTGCGGATTTGGTCGAACTGTTCTTTTCCCTTTTCGTTGGGATTGAATTCCTTCTCGTATCGATCAACTTCCATTGGATCAATTACGGGTTTGATCGGCAGGCCGTACTTGTGTGCGAACTCGAAGTCGCGCTGGTCGTGGGCGGGCACCGCCATGACCGCGCCGGTGCCGTAGCTCATCAGCACGAAATTGGCGACCCACACCGGCACTTCCTCGCCGCTGATCGGGTGCCGGGCATAAACGCCGGTGAAGATGCCTTTCTTTTCCATGGTGGCGATGTCGGCTTCCGCCACGCCGGCCCGCTGGCATTCCTCCACGAAGGCGGCCACTTCCGGGTCCCGGTCGGCGGCGGCCCTGGCCAGCGGGTGGTCGGCGGCCACCGCCATATAGCTGACGCCCATCAGGGTGTCCGGGCGGGTGGTGTAGACGCGCAGCAGTTCGTTGCCCTGCGGGCCTTCGATGGCGAAGTCGAGTTCCACGCCCTCGGAGCGGCCGATCCAGTTCTTCTGCATCGCCTTGACCTGTTCCGGCCAGCCGTCCAGCTGATCCAGGTCGTTGAGCAGTTCGTCCGCGTAGGCGGTGATTTTCACGAACCACTGGGGGATGTCCTTGCGCTCCACCAGAGCGCCGGAGCGCCAGCCGCGGCCTTCGATCACCTGCTCGTTGGCGAGCACGGTCTGATCCACCGGGTCCCAGTTCACCGTCGACATCTTTTTATACACCAGGCCCTTTTCGTAGAGCTTGGTGAAGAACCACTGTTCCCAGCGGTAGTATTCCGGCCGGCAGGTGGCCAGCTCGCGGTCCCAGTCGTAGCCGAACCCGAGCCGCCGCAGCTGGCGGCGCATGTAGTCGATGTTTTCGTAGGTCCAGGCGGCGGGGGCGCTTTTATTCTTGATCGCCGCGTTTTCCGCCGGCAGGCCGAAGGCGTCCCAGCCCATGGGCTGCAGCACGTTCTTGCCCTGCATCCGCTGGTAGCGGCTGATCACGTCGCCGATGGTGTAGTTGCGCACATGGCCCATGTGCAGACGGCCGGACGGGTAGGGGAACATGCTCAGGCAATAGAAGGTCTCTTTACCGGGCTGCTCGGTGACTTTGAAACTGCGGGACTCTTCCCAGTGTTGCTGGGCTTCCCGTTCTACCTGGTCGGGGCGATACTGTGCGTCCATCGGCTCTCTTGGTGTCGAGTGTTACTGGAATACGAACAAGACGTGGAAAGGGCCATAGGATACATGAGCACAAGGCGGGCAGACAGCGGATGCGCGGTATGTTGATCACCGCCGCCCTGGCGCTGGTGTTGATCGGCGCCACGTTGCCGGCGGTGGTGCGCCAGTTCTATCCGCCGCTGCCGGCGAAGGAACCCGGTGCGCGCCCGGGCGCGGTGGTGGTGCTGGGCGCCGGCCGTCAGCGCGACGGCCAGGGCTACCGGCTCAACCCCACCGGCCTGCGGCGGGTCCAGGCCGGGCTGCGCGAAGCCTGGCAGCGCGACCTGCCGTTGGTGCTCAGTGGTGGCGCCGAGGACCGGGTGCCCGCCGACCCCGCCGATTCCGAGGCGGCGATGATGGAACAGGAGGTGTTGCGGGTATGGCCCGAGGCGCGCACCCGTGTCGAGCCGGCCAGTCGCAACACCTGGGAAAACGCCCGCAACACCGCCGCGCTCTTGCGTCCCCTGGGGGTGGATTCGGTGGTGCTGGTCACCGACCGCGCCCACATGCCCAGAGCGATACTCTGTTTCCAGCGCCACGGGCTGCGGGTCGAGGCGGTGGCGCTGGAATCCCTGCCCAGGCCCGCCTGGGCCCCCTCCGCTGGGGCGCTCTCGCAGCTGCCGGTGATCTGGCGCGAGTGGGCGGCGCTGGTCTGGTATTGCCTGCGCTATTTCTGGTAGCTCGAAAACAACGTCAGTGCGTCGTTTCCGGGTCCAGCGTCGCCAGCGCCTGGTAGTGGCTCAGAAAAACCTCTCCGCTCAGCTGTTCCAGAAAATCACTGCGTTTCAGTTGGTCCATCACCGGGCCCTTCACCTCCGACAGATGCAAGGTCACGCCGGCGTCCGTCAGGCGTCGGTTGAGGCTTTCCAGGCTGTCCAGGGCGCTGGCGTCGATGTGATTGATCGCCGAGCAGAGCAGCACCGCATGGCGGCGGCCGTCGCAGTGCAGCGCCCGGTCGTAGATGGCGTCCTCGGTGCGCCGGGCGTTGGCGAAGTAGAGCGACTCGTCCACGCGGATCGACAGCACCCGGGGCGAGGTCACCACCAGATGGCGGCGCACATTGCGGAAATGCTCGGTGCCGGGCACCAGCCCCAGCTCCGCCATATGCGGCTGGCTGGTGCGCCACAGATGCAGGGCCAGCGCCGTGGCCACCCCGGTAAGCACGCCGATTTCCACCCCCGCCAGCAGCACTCCGGCCAGCGTCACCAGCATGGCGGTGAAGTCCGCCTTGGAGTAGCGCCAGGCGCGTTTCAGCGCGCGCGGATCCACCAGGGTGAGCACGGCGACGATAATGGTCGCCGCCAGCGTGGCCTTGGGCAGGTAGTAAAACCAGGGGGTGAAAAACAGCGCGGTGAGGGCGATGCCGCCGGCGGTGAGCACACCGGCCATGGGGCTGCGCGCGCCGGCCTCGAAATTGATCACGGAACGGGAAAAACCGCCGCTGACCGGAAAACCGCCACTGGCGCCGGAGGCCAGATTGGCGGCGCCCAGGCCGATCAACTCGGCGTTGCTGTCCACCCGCTGGCGCCGCTTGGCGGCCAGGGTTTGCGCCACGGACACCGATTCCACGAAGCCGATCAGGCTGATCAGCAACGCCGGCAGCGCCAGCTGGCCCCAGATGCCGGCGTCGAACGCCGGCAACGACAACGCCGGCAGGCCGCCGGGGATGGCGCCCACAATCGCCACCCCATGATGGTGCAGGTCCCCGGCCATCACCGCCAGGGTGGTGCCGATCACCGCCAGCACCGGCGCCGCCTTGGCGAGCAGATCGGCCAGCGTCGGTGGCAGGGGGCCGCGTGCCAGCCATCGTTTCAGCGGGCCGCGCGCCGCCAGCAGAAACGCCACGGCGACCGTACCCACCAGCAGGGTGGGGCCGTTAAGGCGGTGCCCTTCGCGCCAGGCCGAGAGCGCCAGTTCCCAGAGTGTGTCGCCCTGCATGGGAATGCCCAGCAGGTGTTTAAGCTGACTGGCGGCGATCAGCAGGCCGGAGGCGGTGATAAAACCGCTGATTACCGAATGGCTGAGCAGGTTGGCCACCCAGCCCAAACGCAGCAGGCCCATGGCCACCAGCATGGCGCCGGAGAGCAGCGCCAGCACCACGGTGGCGGTCAGGTAGGCGGCGCTGTCGCCCCCGGCCACCTGGCCGGCGGCCGCCGCCGTCATCAGCGAGACCACCGCCACCGGGCCCACCGCCAGGGTGCGACTGGAACCGAACAGGGCATAGCCGATCAGCGGCAGGATGCTGGCGTACAGGCCCATCTGGGCCGGTACCCCGGCGAGCAGCGCATAGGCGAGGCTCTGCGGAATCAGCATCAGGGTGACGATCAACGCCGCCAGGCCATCGGCGGCGGCGTCCTGGCGCCGGTACCCGGCCAGCCAGGGGGCGATGGGCCAGCGCCGTGGCGGGCTAGCCATGGGCGCCGTGGCCGGAGTGCCGTTGCCAGCGCTGGCGCAGCCGCTCTTCCAGGCGGCTCAGGTCATAGCCCGCCCGTCTGGCGGTGTGCTTAAGGGTTTGCGGGTCGGTGCGCGGGCTTTCGGCCAGCGCCCACAGCGCGGCGGAGCGGGCGCCGGTGCCGCAGAACGCCAGCACCGGGCCGGCGGTTCTGTTCACCAGCGCCGCGAAGCGTAGCCCTTCGGAGTCATTGATGGCGCCGGGTTCCACCGGCTGGTGGTAGTAGGTCAGTCCGGCGGCGCGGGCCGCCTGTTCCAGTTCGACACTGTCCGGCTGGTCGCCCTCTTCACCGTCCGGGCGATTATTGATGAGCGCGCGGAATCCGGCGCGGGCCAGCCCTGGCAGGTCTTCGGCGCGGATCTGCGGCGCCACGGCCAGGTTCGCGGTGAGCTGTCTGTAGTCGGACATGGGGACCTCCTGAACGGGAAATGCCGGGCGAGGTTAATCGCCCGGCCCCGTTATAGGGCGGAGGTCAGGGAAAGTCAAATTTGGTTATATGTTTATCGCTAAAAGTTATATGATCATCAGCCTGTCAAAAGGACTCCAGTAAACCGCGCGCCCGGCGGCCCCGGCCCAGCACCACGAAGGCCAGCGCCAGTAGCAGGGTGGGCCAGGCACCGGCCAGCATGAACGGGGTCTCGCCCCGCCGTGGCTGGTATTCGGCGACCAGCACGTCCCGTTCGAACTGCGGCAGCCGGTCGACCACCTTGCCCCGATGGTCGACCACCGCGGTGATGCCATTGTTGGTGCCGCGCAGCAGCCAGCGGCCGGTTTCCAGGGCGCGCAGACGGGTCATCTGGAAGTGCTGGTGCGGCCCGGCGGAGGTGCCGAACCAGGCGTCGTTGCTGATGGTCAGCAACACATCGGCGCCGCCGGTGCGGCTCGCCACCAGTTCCGGGTAGAGGATTTCGTAGCAGATAAAGGGCGCGATCTCGTGGCCCAGGGCGTGCAGGTTGGGCTGGCGCGGGCTGCCCGGCGTGAAGCTCGACATGGGCAGATCGAAAAACGGAATCAGCCCCCGAATCAAACCCTGCAGCGGCACGTATTCGCCAAAGGGCACCAGTTTCTGCTTGTGGTAAACGCTGTCGTCGGCGGCCGTGCCCACCACCGCGATGCTGTTGTGGTAGGTGGTCGGGGTGCGGCTTTCATCGCGCCAGGGCAGGCCGCTGATCAAAGCGCCGCCGTTGGCGGCCACCGCTTCGCCCTGGTCGTCCACGAAGCCGCGAATGTCCTGGTAGAACTCGATCATCGCCGATTCCGGCCACACCACCAGGGTGTCCTCCGGCAGGCCCTCGGTGAGGCCGGCGTAGATTTGGCGGGTCTCCTCGCGCATGGTGGCCAGCCATTTCAGGTCCTGGGGCACATTGCCTTGCACCAGGGCGACTTGCTGACGGTCGCCTTCGGCGTGGGTGAAGCTGAGTTGACCGCCCGCCAGCGCCGCCACGATCAACGCCAGCGACAGCACCAGCGGGCCGGTGCCCCGGCCCCGACGCAGCACCAGCTCCACGGCGGTGGCGGGGAGTATCACCGCCGCCAGGGTGAGCAGCCAGACGCCGCCCAGGGGGGCCAGCCCGGCCAAGGGGGTGTCAATCAGCGCATAGCCGCCGTACAGCCAGGGAAAGCCGGTCAGCAACCAGCCGCGCAACCAGTCGGCCAGCACCCAGGCGCCGGCGAACATCAGCCCGCCACCGCCGAACCGGCGGGTAAGCCAGAACGCCAGGCCATAGAACAGCGCCAGCAGCGCGGCGAAGGCGGCGGTGGCGGGCACCGCCATCCACAGCGGCATATAGCCGTAGTCGGTCATCGACACCTGCAGCCAGGCGATGCCGAAGCCGAACATACCCAGGCCGTACACCCAGCCGCTGAGCAGCGCCGCCTTGGCCGACCCGGCGCTGGCCTGCACCCAGTAGGCCAGCGCCACACTGACCAGCAGCAGCGGCCACAGGCCATAGGGGGCGAACGCCAAAGGGAACAGCAGGCCGGCGATCAGGGCCAGGAACAGATTGCGCATAAGCAGGGTCACGATGGCAAAAGACAAAGGAGCCGGGTCGGCGAAGCCCTGTTATACGCAAGTTGGCGCCGGCAATCCATGGCGCGCCGGCGTACCGGGGTCAGGGCTGGCTGCTCAGCCGCCAGGTTTCCTGGCGCCAAAATGGAATTTCGCCGAAATCGCCGTGCTGTTGAGGCAGGCTCCCCTCGTAGCGGTCGAAGGCCTTGAACACCAGTTCGCCGTTGGCGTCCCGCAGGGCTTCCTGGATCAGTGTGATGGACGACAGCACATTCACCTCCGAGCCGAAGGTGCGCCGCAACGGATGCTCCGGGCGCTCGTGGTGCTGGTCGATGGAAACCAGCAGCGAGCCGGTGGGGATACCGCCCCAGAGGTGCACTTCCGAGACCTCCGCTATGCGGTTCAGTGTCAGATTATAGAAGCCCACCGCGTCCGGATCGGGCTGGTCGTTGGGTTCCGGGGCCGGTCGATCCGGGTCCGGGTCGGCGAGGATGGGTTTCAGTGCCGCCAGGCTGTCCTCAATGCTGGCGGCGGCCGCCATGTAGACCACATCGTCGATCATGCGGCTGTCCTGCCATTGCTTTTGAAATCGCTGCAGGGCGCCGTTGATCACCATGGTGCCCATGCTGTGGCCGACCAGCGTCAGGTCGGGACGATCCGCCGGGTTCTCCGACAGCGCCAGGATCTGCCGGAAGATGTGGCCGCCGGGCACCGGAGTGCCCTCGGGCTTCCAGCGGTCATCGAAATCCGAGGCGGGAAAGAATTGCGTCAGAGTGCGGCGTTTCATCACCTTCCAGGAGGCCGAGGAGACGCCGCTGTGCCAGACGCTGCCCAGGGTATAGCGGGCGGGGACGGTCAACACCTGCTGGGTGCCGCGTCCCACGGCGGGCCAGAGGCGGCTGTGATACTCGCTCAGGTTGGCGGTGAGGTCTGGGTCCGTGGCGCGGTAAACCCGCCGGTCCTCGTCGTCGCAGCTGTCCTTGTCGCACAGGCGGCGGTTGGCGGTTTTCCAGGCCCCGGAACGCCAGTTCGTTGGCAGGCGGCCGCGGCTGGCCAGGCGGTCTTTTTCATTGCTCACTTGATACCAGAGGGTGGCGGGGAAGCGCCCCACGGTGGTGGCCACGTCCACGATCAGGATGAAGGGCGAGCCGAGGGCGCCCACGAAGGCATTGGCTTTCTTGCCTTCGCGCAGGCGAAACAGATGCTCGCCCCAGTTGGAAATGGCGTCGGACTTCCAGGAGATAAACAGGGGGTAATGCCAGTCGTCCGGGTCCAGCATGATGTCCCGGGCCAGGCCGTCGTGGATTTTCTCGTCCGTGGCCTGATAGCTGTTCAGCCCGCCGTGCACGTAAACCAGCAAACGTGGCCGTTGCCCCTCACCGTGGTACTCGGCCAGGCGTTTGGCCTCGCACATCATTTGCTGGAACGCCTTGTCCGCTTCGGCGGGACTGAACGGCTTCTCGCGCACCGGGTCCACCATCAGGCCGTCCGGGTTCACCCGCACCACATGGTCACGGATAGTTCGCGACTTGCGCAGGGGGTGCTCGGCCGACAGCTTTTCGCAAACCACCGGCGTTGTCTCGGCCCGCGTTGTTTCCAGGGCCGACGAGACATTTTCGGTGGATGGGGCGACGGCGCAGCCGGCAAAGAACAGGACGGTGGCGGCGAGTGCGGAATAGCGCATGGTGTCGCTCCCTGACGTGGTTTTGTTATTGACGGGCAAGCAGGCCCGTTTTTATCAAGGAGAATAGCAGCGTCGCGGGGGGTGTCATCCCCCAAACGGGCTAGGAGGCGTTCGCCGCCAGGCACTCTCGCACCGCGTGCTCCGACGGAATCGCTTCCGCGCGTACCATCAGGATCAGGC
Organism: uncultured Alcanivorax sp.; assembly: GCA_964556345.1. GTDB lineage: Bacteria > Pseudomonadota > Gammaproteobacteria > Pseudomonadales > Alcanivoracaceae > Alloalcanivorax. The sequence goes on along the minus strand of CAZKWA010000065.1, from coordinate 7,978 downwards.
TGTCGGCGCTGAAGCGGTGGTCGTGGGCGGGGTGGCAGACCACGGTTTCGTCGTCGCCGACGTAGGCCATCAGCGTGCCCAGGCCGGCGTTCATCAGGCGGCAGGCCACGTCCGCCCAGAGCTGTTCCCGCACTGGCACGGCGTAGCGCATGGCGTGGTCGTCGTGATGGGTGAACAGGTTTTCCAGGATCTTCTCGGTGCCGGGCGCCACCAGCGAGCGCACCAGCATTTCCGGGTAGGCCCGCACCGGGCGCAGGGTGGTGCTGGCGCCGACGCCGAGGGCGCGGCGACGGTTATCCTCGTGGACGCATTCGGCCACGATGTAGGGCAGCCGGTCGCCGTAGAGGGCCTTGAGCTGCAGGATCACATCCAGAGTGACGCTGTCGGAGATGCGGCTGTACTCGTCGCGGGCCAGCACGATGATGGCCTTGGCCTGGTCGGGGGTCACCGCTTCCAGGGCGTGCCGGTCGGAGGATTCGGCGTGGTAGTGCACCACGCCGTGCTCGCGCAGCGAGGCGGGCAGGCCGTCGGGGAACACGTCGGTGAGGATCAGCACCGGGACCCCGGCGAACTGCTCCGTGGCGTGCAGCTGTTCCACCAGCCGCTCGAAGTATAAGGCCGGGCTGTGCTTGGGACTGTTGATGATTACAACGTGGTCTTTCATTTGCCATCTCCAGCGGCCTTTGAGCATGTATTCCTTACGTTTGAGGCGGTGGTCGATATAGTCGCTGGCAAGCTGCGCCAGCAGAGTGATGCCGGCCACATAGAGCAGCAGTACGGTGGCCAGCCGCCCGGCGGGCGTGGCGGCGGACAGGTCGCCGTAGCCCACCGTGGTCAGGGTGGTGAGGGTCAGCCACAGGGCGTCGTCCCAGCTCAGCGACTCGAACGCCATCATCGCGGCGGTGTGCAGCGCGGTGAGCACCAGCAGCCAGAGAAACACCTGACGCAGGCGGGCTTTCAGGTTGAGGTCCAGCCCGCGGGTGACTTGATTGAAGGCACTGCGTTTGCGAACCAGAAAGCGCAGGGGGGTCATCAGCCGTCCGTGGTGTCCGGGTCGCGGTCCGGGTCCAGGGGGGTGACGCGCAGCAGGCGGATGGTGCGGCCGTCGGCGCTGAGCACGGTGAAGCGCAGGTTGCCCATGTCCACCGACTCTTCGCGCTGGGGCAGGTGGCCGAACGCCTGCATCACCAGGCCGCCGATGGTGTCGAACTCATCGTCGCGGTACTGGGTTTTGAAGTGTTCGTTGAATTCATCGATGGGGGTGATCGCCTTGACGGTGAAGTCGTCGCCTTCCAGATCCTTGATCAGGTAGTCGTCGTCCTCGATGTCATGCTCGTCCTCGATCTCGCCGACGATCTGTTCCAGCACGTCCTCGATGGTCACCAGGCCGGCCACGCCGCCGTATTCGTTGACCACGATGGCCATGTGATTCTTGGTGATGCGGAATTCGCGCAGCAGCGAATCCAGCCGCTTGGATTCCGGCACCACCATTGCCGAGCGCACATGGTCCTTGATCACGAAGCGCTCCATGCGCGCCGGTTCCAGGATCAGCGCCAGCAGATCCTTGGCCAGCAGAATGCCGATGATCTCGTCCGGGTCGTCGCCGAGCACCGGGAAGCGGCTGTGAGCGCACTCGATGATGGTGGGCAGAAAATCGCGCGGGTCGTCGGAGGCACGGATGCTGACCATCTGCGAACGGGGGATCAGAATCTCGCGCACCTGCATCTCGCTGACGCAGATGGCGCCTTCGATAATGCCCAGGGTGTCGCCGTCAATAATGTCGCTGTCGCGCATGGAGCGCATCAGGTCCAGCAGTTCGTCCCGGGAGCCGGGGGTGGAAGTGAAGAACTGGCCGACGCGCTCCAGCCAACTTCGGCCGGTGCCATTATCGGAATAGTCGTCCGACATTAGAGATGCAACTCCTTGCTTGAATGGGAAACGGTGTAGGGATCAGGGTAACCCTGCTCGGCGAGGGCGCGGATTTCCAGGGCTTCCATCACTTCCGCGTCGTCATCGTCGATATGGTCGTAGCCGAGCAGATGCAACACGCCGTGGGTGACCATGTGCGCCCAGTGGGCCTCCAGGGGTTTGTCCTGCTCGGCCGCTTCCCGGCGTACCACCGGGGCGCTGATCACGATGTCGCCGAGCAGCGGCGCGCAGGCGTCCTCGGGCAGGCCTTCCGGCATTTCGAACGGAAAGGACAGCACGTTGGTGGGTTTATCCTTGCCCCGGTACTCGCGGTTGAGGGTCTGGATTTCCGTGTCGTCCACCACCCGCAGGGTGATGTCGCCGACCACGCCGCCGGCCACCGCCACGGCTTTGGCGGCCCAGGCGCGTAAGTCGGCTTCGTCGGGGGCGTCCGGGGCGTCGCTGGCCCACTGGACTTCAACGTTGGGAGTCGGTATCCCGCTCATGACGGTCGTAGGCCTCTACTATGCGTTGCACCAGCGGGTGGCGGACCACGTCGCGGCTGTCGAAACGGGTGACGCCGATTTCCTCTTCGCCGGCGAGCACTTCCAGGGCGTTGACCAGCCCGGATTTCTGATGGCGCGGCAGGTCCACCTGGGTGACGTCGCCGGTGATCACGGCCTTGGAGCCGAAGCCGATGCGGGTCAGGAACATTTTCATTTGTTCCGGGGTGGTGTTCTGGGCCTCGTCGAGAATCACGAAGCTGTTGTTCAGGGTGCGCCCGCGCATGTAGGCCAGGGGCGCCACTTCGATCACCACCCGGTCCATCAGCTTGGCGACTTTCTCGAAGCCGAGCATTTCGTAGAGCGCGTCGTAGAGCGGCCGCAGATACGGATCGATCTTCTCCGCCAGGTCACCGGGCAGGAAGCCGAGCTTCTCGCCGGCCTCCACCGCCGGGCGCACCAGCAGAATGCGCTGCACCTCGGACTTTTCCAGCGAGTCCACCGCGCAGGCCACCGCCAGCCAGGTCTTGCCGGTACCGGCCGGGCCGATGCCGAAGTTGATGTCGAAGCGGCGGATCTTCTTGACGTATTCGCGCTGGTGGCCGCCGCGCGGCTTGATGCGCGTGCGCTTGGTGCGGATCACCACCTCGTCGCTGGGGAAGGCCACGGTGTTGTCCACTTTCTCGGCCAGGTCGGACTGCTGCAGATGCAGGTGCACCATCTCCGGCGTCAGGTCGTCCACCTCGGCGGTTTGCGCGTACAGGTCGTTGAGCACCGTGGAAGCGGCTTCCACCGCCCGCGATTCGCCGGACAGGTGGAACAGGTTGCCGCGATTGCGGATATCCACGTGCAGGCGGTCGGCGATCTGCTTGATGTGCTCGTCGAGACGGCCGCACAGACTGGCCAGACGGCGGGAGTCGTAGGGTTCGAGGCTGACTTGCTGGGAAGCGGCTGGTGTGTCCAAGTTGGGAAAGGTGGCCCCTGGGGCAGTTGGCGATGAATTCAGAATACTCTCAAGGGCTCCCCTGGGGAACCCTCTCAGGCGGCACTCTAGCCCGGCCCCCGGCATCGGGGCAAGCGCCGTGACGGGGTTGTCGGACAGGGCGGTTCAGGCGGGCGCCACGCGCGGGCCCAGGTCGCCGTCGCAGGTCACCGTTTGCAGGCTGCGCGGCAGCAGGTAGAGGGTCTCGTCGCGGCCCGGCGCCAGCGCCGCCCAGGTGTCGCGGTCCAGCTCCACTTCCAGCACGCCGCCGCCCCAGCCGCGCGGCTCCAGCTCCAGCGTGACGGTGCCGCCGAACACGCTGCGCGCGGCCAGTGTCACCGGCAGGTGGGCGCTCTCGACGGGGGCCTTGGCCAGGGTCGCTTCGTGGGGGCGCAGGTACAGGGTCAGGGCGCCGTCGGGGCAGGCGCCGTGGGTGTCCAGGCGCAGACGTGCCTCGCCGGACTGCCAGACACGACCGTCGTAGAGCCCTTCCAGGGCGTTGATATGGCCCAGGAAATCGAACACGAAGCGGCTCGCCGGCTGCTCGTAGACGGTCAGCGGGCTGCCGATCTGCTCGATATGGCCCTGGCTCATCACCACCACCTGGTCGGACACTTCCATGGCCTCTTCCTGGTCGTGGGTGACGAACACGCTGGTCACCGAAATCTGTTCATGCAGGTGGCGCAGCCAGCGGCGCAGCTCCTTGCGCACCTTGGCGTCCAGGGCGCCGAACGGCTCGTCCAGCAGCAATACCTCCGGCTCCAGGGCCAGGGCGCGGGCCAGCGCCACGCGCTGCTTCTGGCCGCCGGAGAGTTGCGCCGGGTAGCGGCCGGCCATGCGGTCCATTTGCACCAGCTCCAGCAGTTCGCGCACCCGGGCGTGCACCGCGTCGCGGCCGGGGCGCTCGCCGCGCGGCAGCATGCGCAGGCCGAAGGCCACGTTGTCGGCCACGGTGAGGTGGCGGAACAGGGCGTACTGCTGGAACACGAAGCCCACCTTGCGGCGGCGCACGTCCAGGGTGGTGACGTCCCGTTCGTTGAACAGCACCCGACCGTGGTCCGGCTTTTCCAGGCCGGCGATAATGCGCAGCAGGGTGGTCTTGCCGGAACCGGACGGCCCCAGCAGGCCCACCAATTCACCCCGGGGGACGTTCAGGGAAATGTCATCGAGCGCGGTGAAGCCGCCGAAGGTCTTGCGGATGCTGTCGACGCGGATGCTCATGTCAGGGTCTCCTCGGCGGCGTTCAGTTTGCTGTTCTGGCGCCATTCCAGCACGGTTTTCAGCAGCAGGGTGACCAGCGCCATGGCCGCCAGCAGGCCGGCGGCGGTGAAGGCGCCCACGGTGTTGTAGTCCTCGTTGAGCATCTGAATCAGCAGCGGCAGGGTCAGGGTTTCGCCGCGAATCAGACCCGAGACCACGCTCACCGCGCCGAACTCGCCCACCGCGCGGGCGTTGGTCAGCACCACGCCGTACAGCAGCGCCCAGCGGATTCTCGGCAGGGTCACGTACCAGAACGCCTGCCAGCCGGAGGCGCCCAACAGCACCGCCGCTTCTTCCTCCTCGGTGCCCTGGGACTGCATCAGCGGAATCAGCACCCGCGCCACATAGGGGCAGGTGACGAACACGGTGACCATCACCATGCCCGGCAGCGCGAACATCAACTGCACGTCGAAGCGGTCGCCCAGCCACTGGCCCACCAGGCCCTGGCCGCCGTACACCACCAGATAGCACAGGCCGGCCACCACCGGGGACATGGCGAACGGAATGTCGATCAGGGTGCTGAGCAGCTTGCGGCCGCGAAACTCATAGCGGGTCACGCACCAGGCCAGCAGGACCCCGAACACCAGATTCACCGGCACCGTGATCAGCGCCACGATCACGGTCAGCTGGATGGCGCCGATCATATCCTCGCTGGTCAGGTTGTCGAGCACCACCCCGGTGCCCTGGGCGAACGCCTCGGCGAAGATCACGATCAGTGGCAATACCAGCAGCACCACCACGGCGGCGAACGCGGCGGCGACCAGCATCCATTGGTGCCATTTCTGCGGCCGGTTTGCGGACGGCATGGGCTGCGGGCTCCATAGCAGGAATCAGTGGGCAGGTGTCAGCCTGCCGGGAGGTGATGATTCTATATTCCGGAACGGCAAAATAAAGGGCTCATTTATATCCTTTCGCCATGCCGTTAGATCGGCGCTCTCTCCAGCGTGCCAACCGAGTGCCTGCAAAACGTTACGTTTCGCTACATCCGGGCCGGCAAAGCACGGGTATTCCCCTACGGGATCTCGATTCCCGGTTCGGGCGACCGTCGGCCGCCCCCTTCATGATGAAGCAAGGAGAGAGAGCATGAACTTGAATACCAATGGTCTTTACTGGCTGTCGCCGCTGGCGCTGGCCGTGACCCTGGCCGCCTGTGGCGGCAATGGCGGCAGCAGTTTCATTCCCGGCGGCGACAACGGCGGGAGTCCCCAGGACTCGCCGCTCCTGGTGATGCACAACGGCGGCGGCAGCGTCGGGCAAATCGACCGGCTCGACAGCACCCTGCAAGTCCAGTCCACCTTCAACGCCGACGCCAACGAGGGCATCGTGCTGGATTTGCTCGGCAATGTGCACGCCGCCGATGACACCGCGGTGCCCAGCAGTGTGCGGACCCTGCATAAACTCCTCGACCGGCCGGACGGCGCCGCGCCGGTGGCCACCCTGGACCGCGCCTTCACCGCCACCGGCTCTTCCAATCTGAAAGGCGTGGCGATGGCCCACGAGGCCGGTCTGATCATGGCCGCCAACGTTAACGGCAACAGTATCGAGATTTACGGTACCACCGCCGGTGCCGGCGCCACGCCGCTGGCCTCCACCGTGCTCGCCGGCAACGCCTGGGATCTGGCCTACGACGAAGCCGCCGACCGGGTGTTCCTGGCGATGACCAACGGCACCATCCTGGTCGCCGACGACTATGTGGCGAGTGGCTTCAGTGTGGCCGGCGCCCGTGAAATCACCCCGGACAGCGCCGGCACCCCCTCCAACCTGCACGGCATCGGCTACCACGCCGACAGCGATACCCTGGTGGTCACCGATGTGGGCGACGCCGCCATCGCCGACGACGGCCGCCTGTACGTGATCGAAAACGCGGCCACCGCCAACGGCACCGTGACCCCGGCTCGTACCGTCAACGGTCCGGCCACCCTGCTGGGCAACCCGGTGGATCTGGTGCTCGACGGCGGCACCGCCTATATCGCGGAAAAGTCCAACGACGCCATCCTGGTCTACCGCAACGTGTTCAGCGGCCCCTCCGGCGACGTGGCCCCGGACAAAACGGTCGACAGCACCAAGCCCGAGTCTTTGGCTCTGATTGTGGACAGCCCGGTTCAGCCGGACCTGTCCGACCTGGAAGACAGCAGCGTGGCGATCAACGGGGTGATGGTGACCCGCAACCCGGGCGCCGTGGACGGCAACCCGGACGTGCTGGTCTATGACACCGATCTGACCGGCGCCACCCGCGATTTCACCTCCAACCAGCTGATCGAAAGTATCAGCGTCAACCAGACCGGTGACGCCTATATCACCTATGACGGCGGTATCGGCGTGCTGAACCGGGTCGGCGTGGGCCGCGACGGCGAAAGCTTCAATCTCAGCCGCGACCGCCTGATCGCCGGCGCCAACACCGGCCTGGTATCGCCCAAAGGCTTCGAAATCGCCGACCAATTGGGCTGGGTGCTGGTTGCCGAGAACGACGCGCCGGGTTCGGTGCGTGTGTTCGGCGCGCAGGTGGACGGCAATGTGGCGCCGATCTTTAACGTCGCCCTGACCGCCCAACCCTGGGACCTCGACTACGACCCGGAAGGCGACCGCCTGTATGTGGCGCTCACCGACGGCACCGTGGCGGTGTTCGATGACCTGAGCACCGACCGTGGCGTCGGCGGCGCCGACCGCATCATCACCCCGGCGGAAGGCGGCACCGCGTTCGCGACCCCCACCAACCTGCACGGCATCGTCCATGTGGCGGATGGCGACAAGCTGATCGTCTCCGACGTGGGCAGCGGCGCCAACCCCACCGACGGCAAGCTGTACGTGTTGGATAACGCCTCCAGCGCCGACGGCATCACCAATGTGGCGGTGCGCATCGATGACGAGGACAACAACGCGGTCGGCAACACCCAGCTCGGCAACCCGGTGGACATCGCCTTCGACGGCACCAACCTTTATGTGGCTGAAAAGTCCCAGGGCCAGGTGCTGCGTTTCGATAACATCCTCGGCTCCGCCGGTGGCGACGTCACCCCGGACGCGTCCATCGCCCAGGCGGCGCCGGAATCCGTGGTGCTGATCGCCGACTACCTGGGCCGCGCGCCCGAGTAAGCGGAGAGAGCACCGCAAAGAGAACCGGAACGAGCCGCCTTTCACGGCGGCTCCTTTCCCGGAATCGAGCAACAAAGCGTTCTACGAAGCCAGTTTTGTGGGAGCTTGCCTGCAAGCGAAAGGGCGGCAACGCCGGCCGGCAGGATGCCAGAGACGTTGTTGGTGTCTGTGTTAGACCGGTCTCTGGGATCCTGCCGGGAGCTTCGCTCCCTTTCGCGGGCGGGGCCCGCTCCCA
>CAZKWA010000064.1:0-19419 GCA_964556345.1 uncultured Alcanivorax sp. | reverse complement strand
CAAGGATAAACGCCGGCTATTCGTTGCCCTCGATGGTCAGGCCCCGGGTGGCGTGGTCCAGGCTGGAGGCATCGGTTTCGTTGCCGAGTTTGATCATCAGACGCAGGTCGTTGGGTGAGTCGGCGTGGGCGATGGCGTCTTCGTAGGTGATCTCGCCGGCGTCGTAGAGATCATAGAGTGCCTGGTCGAAGGTCTGCATGCCCTGTTCCCGGGACTTACCCATCAGCGCCTTGAGCAGGTGGATCTCGCCCTTGCGGATGTGATCGGACACCAGCGGCGTGTTGAGCAGCACTTCGATGGCCGCGCGCCGTCCTTTGCCGTCGGGCGTGGGTATCAGCTGCTGGGCGACAATGCCGCGCAGGTTCAGCGACAGGTCCATGTACAGCTGGCCGTGCCGGTCCGCCGGGAAGAAGTGGATGATCCGGTCCAGCGCCTGGTTGGCGTTGTTGGCGTGCAGGGTGGCGAGACACAGGTGCCCGGTCTCGGCGAAGGCGATGGCGTAGTCCATCACTTCCCGGCTGCGGATCTCGCCGATCAGAATCACGTCCGGCGCCTGGCGCAGGGTGTTCTTCAGGGCCACCTCGAAGGATTCCGTGTCGATGCCCACCTCGCGCTGGGTGACGATGCAGCCCTGGTGCTGGTGGATGAATTCGATCGGGTCCTCAATGGAGATGATATGCCCTTTGGAGTTCTTGTTGCGGTGGCCGATCATCGACGCCAGCGAGGTGGACTTACCGGTGCCGGTGGCGCCGACGAAGATCACCAGGCCGCGTTTGGTCATCGCCAGGTCCTTGATCACCGGCGGCAGGCGCAGCTCGTCCACATTGGGAATCTTGGTCTCGATGCGGCGCAGCACCATGCCCACCAGGTTGCGCTGGTAGAAGGCGCTGGCCCGGAACCGGCCGATGCCGCGCGCGGAAATCGCGAAGTTGCACTCGTGGTGTTCGAGAAACTCCTTGCGCTGCTTTTCGTTCATGGTGCTGAGCACGATGTCCCGGGTCATATCCGGGGTCAGGGCGTTGCGCGTCACCGGCAGCACCTTGCCGTGAATTTTCATGCTCGGCGGCACCCCGGCGGTGATGAACAGGTCCGAGCCGCCTTTCTGCACCATTAATTTAAGAAGATCTTCGAATTCCATGTGGGGCCTGCCCCTCTCTCAATAATGCCGGTTAAATGGAGTCCGGGTTCTTGGCTTTTTCCTGGGCCGCCTGACGGGCCACCAGGCCTTTCTTCACCAGGCCCTGCAGGCACTGGTCGAGGGTCTGCATGCCCAGGGCGCCGCCGGTCTGGATGGCGGAGTACATCTGCGCCACCTTGTCTTCGCGGATCAGGTTCCGGATCGCCGCGGTGCCGATCATGATTTCGTGGGCGGCGATCCGGCCGCCGCCGTTCTTCTTCATCAACGTTTGCGAAATCACCGCCTGCAGCGATTCGGACAGCATCGAGCGGACCATGGATTTTTCTTCCGCCGGGAACACGTCCACCACCCGGTCGATGGTCTTGGCCGCGGAGGTGGTGTGCAGGGTGCCGAACACCAGGTGCCCGGTTTCGGCGGCGGTGAGCGCCAGGCGAATGGTTTCCAGGTCCCGCAATTCGCCCACCAGAATGATGTCCGGGTCTTCCCGCAGGGCGGAGCGCAGCGCCTCGGCGAAGCCCAGGGTGTCGCGATGCACTTCCCGCTGGTTGACCAGGCACTTCTTGGACTCGTGCACGAATTCGATCGGGTCCTCGATGGTAAGGATGTGCTCGTAGCGGCTCTCGTTGATGTAGTCCATCATCGCCGCCAGAGTGGTCGACTTACCGGAACCGGTGGGGCCGGTCACCAGCACGATGCCGCGCGGGAAATCGGAGATCTTCTGGAACACCTTGCCCATGCCCAGATCCTCCATGGTGAGTACCTTGGAGGGAATGGTCCGGAACACGGCGCCGGCGCCCCGGTTCTGGTTGAAGGCGTTCACCCGGAAGCGCGCGACGCCGGGCACGTCGAAGGAGAAGTCGGTTTCCAGGAACTCCTCGTAATCCTTGCGCTGCTTGTCGTTCATAATATCGTAAACGAGCGCGTGCACCTCCTTGTGCTCCATGGCCGGCAAATTGATCCGGCGGACGTCGCCGTCCACCCGAATCATCGGGGGCAGGCCGGCGGAAAGGTGCAAATCCGAGGCGCCGTTTTTGGCGCTGAAGGCAAGCAGTTCGGTGATATCCATGGGTTTCTGTATTCTTCTCAGTAGAATTTCGCAGGACGGTCTAGGTCCTTAAACTAACCGCTCGCCGTGAGCCATTCAATCATGCCCGAAGCCGATACCCCGCTAACCTCGATTCGCGCACGAATCGACGCCGCCTGTGCCGGCGCCGGCCGCGCCCCGGAAAGCGCCACCCTGCTGGCGGTGAGCAAGACCCGTGGCGCCGCTGAAATCGCCGCTCTCGCCGACCAGGGCCAGCGCCATTTCGGAGAAAACTACCTCCAGGAGGCCCTCGACAAGATGCCCGCCCTGGCGGACCGGGGCCTGGTGTGGCATTTCATCGGCCCGATCCAGTCCAACAAGACCCGTGACATCGCCGCCCATTTCGACTGGGTGCACACCGTGGACCGGGCCAAGGTCGCCCGCCGGCTCAACGAGCAGCGCCCGGCCCGCCTGCCGCCGCTTAACGTCTGCATCCAGGTGAACGTGGACGACGAAGCCAGTAAAAGCGGCGTCGCCCTGGACCAGGTGGCGGCGCTGGCCGCCGGCTTCGCCGACTGGCCGCGCCTGCGGCTGCGCGGGCTGATGGCGATTCCCCGCGCCGACAGCGACGACCACAACCGGGCGGCGTTCCGGACCCTCGCCATGACACTGTCACAATTGCGCAATACAATGCCGGCCCTCGACACCCTGTCCATGGGTATGAGCGCGGATTACACGGTGGCCATCGAAGAAGGCGCCACCCTGGTGCGCCTGGGCACGGCCCTGTTCGGGCCGCGTCCGCCCAAGGAAACTCGCTGAAAGGACGACGCAGCTATGGCACAACAACTGATCGGGTTCATCGGCGCCGGCAACATGGCGAACAGTCTGGCGGGCGGCATGATCGCCAAAGGCATCCGTCCCGCCCGCATCTGGATGAGCGATCCGTCCCAGGACCGCCTCGACGAAGTGGCCCAACTGCACCGTGTCCATGTCAGCCGCGACAACCTGGAAGTGGCCCGCCGCGTGGACGTGCTGGTGCTGGCGGTGAAGCCCCAGGTGATGGGTGACGCCTGCGCCGCGCTGCGGGAGATTATCGAGCAGCGCCAGCCGCTGATCATCTCCATCGCCGCCGGCGTCACCGTCGCCAACCTGCGCGACTGGCTCGGTGACGCACCCATCGTGCGCTGCATGCCCAACACCCCGTCACTGGTCCAGGCCGGGGCCACCGGCCTCTACGCCGCCCCGGACGTGAGCGCCGAACAGAAAGAGATGGCCGGTCAGATCCTGGGCGCCGTGGGCCTGACCTTCTGGTTCGAAAGCGAAAGTGAGCTGGACGCGGTGACCGCGGTCTCCGGCTCCGGCCCGGCCTATTTCTTCCTGCTCATGGAGGCGCTGATCGACGCCGCCCGCGCCCAGGGCCTGTCCGCCGCCACCGCCCGCCAGCTGGTGCTGCAGACCGCCTGGGGCGCTTCCCAGCTGGCGATCACCAGCGAGGACGGCCCGGATGTGCTGCGTCAGCGGGTCACCAGCCCGGGCGGCACCACGGCGGCGGCGCTGCAGGTCTTCGAAGAGGCGGGTTTGCGCGAGCAGGTGCAGGCCGCCGTGGCCGCCGCCCGCGAACGCTCCGAGCAGCTCTCCGGCTAGGGCTCCCGGGCCGGGCGCGCGACGCCCGGCCAAAAATTTGAAACCGGCCGCCTTTACCCCAATACTCTGTCGCCACACGAACAGTCTGGAGTGGTCATGAATCCTCAGGGCGCCGCGGTCTTCCTGATTGATTTCGCATTCAGCGTATACATCTTCATCGTCTTGACCCGCTTCGTGCTGCAGCTGGCGCGGGCGGACTTCTACAACCCCATTTCCCAGTTCGTATTGCGCGCCACCAACCCGCTGCTGGCACCGCTGCGGCGTATCATTCCCGGCTATGGGGGGCTGGATATCGCCTCGCTGGTGCTGGTGTTGATTCTGATCGTGGTCAAGGCGCTGATGTTGCTGACCATCCAGACCGGCGGGCTGCCGGCGGGCATCGGGCCGCAGCTGCTGGTCTACACGCTCAGAGAGCTGGCCTCGCTGATTCTCGACTATGTGTTCTGGGCGGTGTTGATCCGGGTGATCCTGAGCTGGGTGGCGCCGGACCCGTCCAACCCGGTGGTGCGGGTGGTGATCCAGATCACCGAGCCGATCATGGCGCCGGCCCGGCGCCTGTTGCCGGACATGGGCGGGATCGACCTGAGCCCGCTGATCGTGCTGTTGGGCGTGCAGTTGCTGAAGATCCTCTTCCAGCTGCATTGATGGAGCTCTGAGTGAAGACACAGTCCTGGCAGTTGCAGACCGGCGCTTACCCGTTCTCGATTCGTTTCAGCCCCCACTACAGCCACCTCGACACGGAGCGCCACGTGAACAACGTGGCGGTGCAGAGCTTTCACACCGAGGCACGCACCCGCTTTCACATGGCGGTACTCGGCGACCGGGCCTGGTACTCCGATGACGTCCTGTTGCGGCCGCGCCGTACCGTGACCCACTTCCTGCGCGAAACCCACTACCCCCATGAAGTGACCGCCGCGGTGCGGCTGGTGGCGGTGGAAGACGATTGCTATCGCCTGGTGCAGGCGCTGTTTCAGAGCGGCGAATGCGTGGGCGTGCAGGAGTGCTTGATGGGCGCCTGGCACGGACCCGGCTGGGTGGCGCTGCCGGCGCCGGTGCGCCGGGCGCTCGAGGCCGAGCAGGTCGGCCTCGAGCCCCTGCTGCCCTGGCCGGAGCTGCCCGAGGAAAGCGAGACCCTGGTGGAGGGGCCGCGGCGGGTCGCCCTGGAGGCACGCTATGCGGATCTGGACCCGGACCGCCGGCTGGCGGAGCTGGCCCTGGCGCGCTACCTGGAGCAGGCCCGGGCCGGGTCGCTGACCATGCTGCGCCAACCCGGGCTTGGCCTTCTGGTGGCGCGCATCGACATCCGCTACCAGCGCTGGGACACCGGCATGGGCGAGGTGGCGCTGAGCTCCGAGCTGGCCGGCATCGGCAACAGCTCCTTCGTGCTGCGCGGGCGCGCCGCCGTGGACCGCCGGCCGGTGGCGATGGCGGAAAGCGTGATGGTGCTGATCGACCGCGACACCCACCGGCCCACCCCGGTGCCCGATGAGCTGCGCGCCGAAATGGCGGTGCTCCAGCCTACAGCGTGATCCGTTTGCCGCGCGCCTCCTGGCTTTCGATCCAGGTGAGAATGCGGCCGCCCAGCGGCCGCTCCGTGGCGTCGGCGGCCAGCGCCACCGCCTCGCGCAGCGCCTGAATCTCGATGCCGGTATCCAGCCCGCAGCTTTCCAGCAGGTAGACCAGATCCTCGGTGGCCACGTTGCCGGTGGCGCCCGGCGCGAACGGGCAGCCGCCCAGGCCGCCCAGGGAGGCGTCGAAACGGCGCACGCCCAAATCCAGGGCCGCCCAGGCCATGGCCGCCGCCAGGCCGCGGGTGTCATGCAGATGCACGTAGAAGCGGTCGGCGCCGAACTCGCGGATCAACGGCGCCATGATGTCCTTCATTTGTTGCGGATTGCCGGCGCCGATGGTGTCGGCGATGGCCACCTCGTCGCTGCCGGCCTGGAACATGCGCTCGCTGAGGCGCTGCGGCAGCGTCACCGGCACCGGCCCGTCATAGGGGCAGGCGAAAGCGCCGGAGATATAGGTGCGGGTGGCCACGCCGTCGGCGCGGGCGGCTTTGATGATCGCCTCGCAGCTGGCCGCCGCCTGTTCCAGGCTCATGTTGAGATTGCGCTGGTTGAAGGTGTCGGTGGTGGAGAGCACCAGCGCCACCGTCGGGTAACCGGCGTCGCGGGCCAGTTGGTAGCCCTTCAGGTTGGGCACCAGGGCGGTGTAATGCAGGCCCTCGTTCCGGGGCAGCAGCGGGGTCAGGGCCGCCGCGTCGGCCATCTGCGGGATCGCCTTGGGGCTGACGAAACTGACCGGCTCCAGGTAACGCACACCGGCGCCCACCAGGGCATCGGCGATGGCCGCCTTGGCCTCGGTGCCCACCGTCACCGGTTGATTCTGCAGGCCGTCGCGCAGCCCCACCTCATTGACGATCGCCTTGTCTTTCATTGCCTGCCCATGCCGGAGAGTGAAGGGAAGAAAGTGTGCCACGGCCGCGGGTCGGCTGCATCCGGGGGGTGGCGTCGCCGGGAAGTCAATGGCCCGGCTGGTCCGACAATCGGGCAGTGCGCGTTGTGCCGCCCGCCGGGGCTGGTTAGTGTCAGAGCGTTTTCCAATACGGGCCGGGCCCGGGGCAAGGGAGAAGGTCGATGATTTGGGTTCTTTCCGTGGTGCTGGCGGTGGTGGTCTTGATTCCCACCTACGTCACCCTGGCGTTCTATCTGGTGTGGCACTACGACCGCCGCAACTTCCAGGCGCCCCCGACAGAGGGTGAACGGGACCCGCTGCGCGGCGGCGCGGTGGCCCGGGCGATCCTGACGGAAGCGGCCAGCCTCACCTTTCTCACCGGTACCTACCCGCTGCGCCTGCTCCACGACGCTTCGCCCAAGCGGGCCCGCGCCTGTGACCGCCGCCCGGTGGTTCTGGTGCACGGTTACGGCGGCAACAGCGCCAACTTCCTGTGGCTGCAATGGCGGTTGCGGCGTTGGGGCTTCCGCAATGTCTACGCGGTCAGCTATACACCGCCGCACATCAATGCCCGCAAGCTGGCCGCCCAGGTGGCGCGCCATGTGGAGAACGTGCTGGCGCGCACCGGCGCCGACCAGGTGGACCTGGTGTGCCATTCCATGGGCGGCCCGCTGACCCGCTATGCGCTGAAAAACCTGGGCCTGGCCGGTAAGGTGCATAAAGTCATCACCCTGGGCAGCCCCCATTACGGATCGCGCATTTCCTCGTTGTTCCCGGCCCGGGGCGCGGCGGCGCAGATGCGCTATCGGAGCCCCTTCGTGGAAGAGCTGGCGGAAGGCGGCCAGTGCCCGGGCGGTGCCCGCTTCTACTGTTTCTACTCGGAGCTGGACAATTTCGTGCTGCCCGCCTCCACCGCCACCCTGGTGGAGGCCGAGGAGAACCTGCATCTGCCCTACCTGGGCCATTGCGCGCTGCTTTACAGCCCCCGGGTGGCGCGGGCGGTGTGCGAACGCTTATTGGCTGACTGAGGCGTGGCCCGAAAGCGGGAACTGTGACATCGAGCACGGCGCGGCGGATTGTGCTGGCTATTAAATAGTACGATAGTGCAATATAGTACATTCGTACCAATTAAACCCAGTACAACAATAACGCGCCGGTCGCCCCAGCGTCACGGCACACGGAGAAAGACGCCCATGAGCTCGATCCGATTCGCCTCGCTTTCCGTGCTGATGCTCCTCTGTCTGACCTGGCTGGCCGCCTGCGGCGGTGCCGGCGATGAGCCGCCGGACTATTTTGGCGCCGCTCCGGCGGAGGTCTTTTACAGCTACCCCTACGACGGCCAGCGCCGGGTCTCGCCGGCCAGCCCCATGATACTGCGCTTCTCCCACCCGCTCACCGGCGGTATTGACGGGGTGCGGCTCAGCGACGCCCAGGGCAAGCCGGTGGCGCTGGCCGAAGCGCGCCCGGCGGACGGCGGCCGGGGGCTGGTCGTGGCGCCCGCCGGCCCTTTGCAGCCGGGCACCCGCTACCGGCTGGTGCTGGACGGGCTCGAGAGCGCCGCCGGGCCGCTGGCTTTCCCGGAGGGTGCGCTGGAATTCGAGACCCGGCTGTCGGCGGACGGGCCCAACCGGCAGCGCGGCCATGAAGCCGTGCTGCGTCTGCGGGAGATTCTGCCGGACGGTGAGTCCCTGCCGTTCATGGATTTTTCCACCCTGCGTCTGCGCTTCAACCAGATGCTGGACGCCGACACACTGAAATACGGCGAGTCCGTCTCTCTCACGCAGGATGGCGAGCTGGTCCCGGCGATATTGCTGATCAAGGGCGATGCCGTCACGGTGGACCCCCGGCGGGACCTGCGCCCCGGCGCGCGCTACACCCTCACCCTGGGGCCCTCGATTCGGGGTTTCCAGGGCGCCGCCCTCGCCGGCGGCGGGCTGCAGCGCAGCTGGGTGGCGCGGGACTCGCGGCCGCGCACGGTGATGGTCCAGGACACGCCACCGTCCTCCGACCGTGGCGAAGCCCCCTGCGCGGACCCCGCCGCGCGCCGCTCCAGGCTCACCGGCGAGGCGATGAACTGCGTGCCTATCGAAGCGGTGCTGCTGGGCGACGGCGACGCCACCCAGCAGGGCGGCGATGTGTTCACCGAGCTCGCCTTCCTGCCCCATTACCCGGAGGTATCGCCGTTGCGGATCCCGCGCGGCAGCCTGCTCACCGGCAGCAACGTGACAGTGAAAATCGCCGGCGCGGTGCCGGCGGGCATCGAAACCGGCGACATCGCCGTGACCTTCCTGTCCGACGCCAGCGGTTACCTGCTACCCAACCCGTACAGCGAACGCCCCGAGGCGCCCCGCCAGGTGCGCCTGTTCCTGGATGTGGCGATGACGGCGGAGAACCCGGAAGCCAACGGCGCGCTCAGCCAGACCCTGCTGCAGGTGGAGCTGGTGGGCATCGCCAAGGTGGAAGGGGCGCGTCTGGTGATCGACGCCCTGGGGGTGGTGGAGCCGGAGGTGCTCGGTCAGGAAACCGCGTTCGGCCTGCTCAGCCTGCACACGGAATCCTATCCGGATCAGAACAACGCGCCGGCGCCGATACCCGATACCCGCGCGCCGTTTCTGCAGTCCACCATGCCGATGGCGGAAGACGGCCTGGCCGCCACGGTGCAGCCCGGTGACGCTCTGGTGCTGAATTTCAGCGAGCCGCTTGATCCGCAAAGCCTGGAGCAGGCGTTGTCGCTCACCCGTGAGGGCAGCGATGAGCCGTTCAGCTGGTCGCTGGACGGCGCCTCGGTGGTGGTGCGCCCGGACCAGCCCCTGCGGCCCGGTGACACCTATACCCTGGCGGTGAGCGACCGCGCCACCGATCTCGCCGAGCCGGCCAACCCGGTGCAACCGGCCAGCCGCACCTTCCGCCTGCCGGCGCTGGTGGGCGACCCGGTGGCCCCGGTGCTGGTGACCACCTACCCGGGCTTTCCCTGCGCCGTGGACAAGGCGAGCTGGCGCATCGCCGAGGGCGACCACGGTCGCTGCCGGGGCGGTCGCGCGGACGACGACCACCTGCCGGTCGCCACTTTGCCGGCCAACCGGCCGATCCGCGTGGCGCTGTCACAGGACATCGATCCGGCGTCGGTGAGCCTGGGCCGGCAGTGCGACAGCGGCAGCTTCCGCGTGGAGCGCGTCGCGGTGGACGGCAACGGTGATCCGCTCGCCACCCAAGACGGCGACAAGCTGAAGTACGAATGTGCCGGGGCGGTGCCGGGTCGCCTGGAAACCGAAGCCCGCACCCTGACCTTCATCCCCGACCAGCCCTGGCAGCCGGGCACCGCTTACCGCTACATCCTGCAATCCGTGAATCGCGTTTCCGGCCAGCAGCCCGACGACTGCCGCTCCGGCGAGGCGATCTGTTCGCAAGCCGGCAAGCGGCTACAGACCGCTCTGCTGGAAGGGCCGGCGCCCGACTGGGGTGGCCCGGATCTGGAGATTCACTTCCGTGGCGCGCCGGCCGTCGACAGCGTCTTCCAGGCACTCAATAACCTGCCGTCGGCGGACGTTAACGCCAATGGTCGTTTCGATGATGGCGAGCCCGGTTACGGCGGCGGCGAACCGGGGGTCAACACCACCCGGCTGGAGGTGCTGGGCGGCAGCACCCTGACGCAGAATCCGCGCCTTGCCTGCGACACACCGGAGCGCTGTGACATTCAGGTGGTGGGCGCGCTGAACTCCGAAGTGATCGGCCCCGGCGAATACGACGACCCGCGCACCGAGCAACAGGAGCGCCTGCCGGCCGTGCGCGTGGGGCTTTATCCCACGCAGATCCTCGCCTCCTCGGTGACCGTGAAAGCCGACGTGCTGATCGAAGGCGGCATCCCCATCGAGAGCCCCACCGGCACCCAGGTGATGCGCATGCGCTATTCCGACGACGGCGGCCTGATTCCCGGCTGGATCGTGGCCACCGACCAGGGGCCGGAGTTCCGCGCCGATGTGGATCTTTATCTGGACGCCCCTTACCTGGAAGCGCCGCTGGGCGGGCAGCACAACCAGCACAGCTACCCGCTCACCATGGAGTTGACCGGCCCGGTCACCTTCCTGCCCAACGGGCGCATGGTGATCAACCAGGTTAACGGCAACGTGATCCCGATCTCCGTGGAGCTGACCCAGCTGCTCGGCTTTCTGGGCGCGAGCATCCATCTGCAGATTCCCGCCGGCGCGGTAAAGCTTCAATACCTGGGCGTGCCGCTCAAACGGTGACCGGCGGCGCCGTGACGATATCGGGGGCGGTATTGAGCGTGCTCAATATTGCCCTCGGCGCGCTTCGGTAGCATGGTAGGGAGAAAACACGCAGAAGGAGCCCACCATGAGCGAATATGGCGCCACCGTTGCCTGGCATCTGCCGCCGAATGCCAACTTCGATTACGAAACCTTCGACCGTTCCCATGAATGGACGTTCTCCGGGGGCGAAGTGGTGCAGGCTTCCGGCTCTCCGGAATATTTCGGCACCGCCTCGCGGGTCAATCCGGACGAGGCGGTGATCGCCGCCACCGCCAGCTGCCACATGCTCACCTTTCTGTCGATCGCCGCCAAACAGCGCCTGCGCGTGCTCAGCTATGTGGACCGGCCCCACGGCGTGGTGGAGAAAAACGCCGAAGGGCGTCTGGCGATCACCCGTATCAATCTGCGCCCCAAGGTGGTGTTCGAGGAAGACATGGAGCCCGCCGCGCTGGCCAAGCTGCACGAAAGCGCGCATCGCAACTGCTTCGTCGCCAACTCCCTGCGCTCCGAGGTCAGTGTCGAGCCGGAAGACTGACCTCCAGCGTCCCGGGGGCGCCGTGACCGGCCGGCCACGGGCCGACGGCGACCCCCGGGGCCGGAGCGGGTAAAATACCCTTTTGTGTCCAGACAAAAGGGTCCGTCATGCTCGATCAGAACGAAATCGATCTGTTCCGCGACAACGTGCGCAAATTCCTCGAGAAGGAAGTGGCGCCCCACTACGACCAGTGGGAAAAAGACGAGAAGTTTCCCCGCGATCTCTGGAACCGCATGGGCGAAAACGGCCTGCTGTGCGTGGACGTGCCGGAAGAATACGGCGGCTTCGGCGCCGATTTCCGCCTTTCCGCGATCATGGTGGAAGAAGCCTCGCGCCTGGGCTTCGGCGCCCTGGCCTCCAACCTGTCCGTGCACTCGGACATCGTCGCGCCCTACATCCTGCACCTGGGCAGCGAAGAGCAGAAACAGACCTGGCTGCCGAAGATGGTCAGCGGTGACGCCGTGGGCGCCATCGGCATGACCGAACCGGGCGCCGGCTCCGACCTGCAGGGCATGAAAACCCGCGCCGACAAAGACGGCGACGGCTATGTGATCAACGGCCAGAAAACCTTCATCACCAACGGCCAGCACTGCGACGTCATCGTGCTCGCCACCAAGACCGACCCCAACGCCGGCTCCAAGGGCATGACCCTGTTCACCGTGGACACCACCCTGCCCGGCTTCGCCCGCGGCCGGAACCTGGAGAAGATGGGCCACCACGCGGCCGACACCTCCGAGCTGTTCTTCGAGAACGTTAAAGTGGGCGCCGATCAGATCCTCGGCGGGGAAGGGCGCGGCTTCGCCAATCTGATGAACGAACTGCCCCGCGAACGCCTGATCCTGGCGCTCGGCGCCGTGGCCGCCTGCGAAGGCATGATCGAGCGCACCATCGCCTACACCCAGGAACGCCAGGCCTTCGGCCAGTCGATCAGCAAGTTCCAGAACACCCGCTTCGTACTCGCCGACCTGCACGCCCAGGTGCAGGTCAACAAAGCGTTCTGCCAGCAATCCATCGAGCAGTACGACCGCGGCGAACTCAGCACCACCAACGCCTCCATCGCCAAGCTCACCACCACCGAGCTGCAAGGCAAAGTGGCGGATCAGTGCCTGCAGCTCTTCGGCGGCTACGGCTATATGCAGGAATACCCGATCTCCCGCGACTTCGTCGACGCGCGCATCCAGCGCATCTACGGCGGCACCAGTGAGATCATGAAAGAGATTATCGCCCGGGATATTCTCGGCCGGTAACCAGCCAGGGCTTGCTTCCCCGCAAGCCCCAGCCTCCCTCGCATCAGGAACGCGGCTTCGGCCGCGTTTTTTTATATTTCTTCAGGGTCATATTTCCGTTATGCAAGCAGTGAATCGTGGCCGTAAGCTGTGTAATTATAGAACCCAAACCTGAAAGCATCGCCAGGGTAGAGCCCGGCGTTAAGCATGACCTGTACCACTAACGGAAAATGTTTAGAGAAAAAAGATCATGGCAAAGTATCTGATTTCATTCCCGAGTGCGGCAATGAAGGTGCCCGACAGTGAGTGGGAGGCGGTGGTTCAAGATTCTCATGCCGTGATACGCGAGGCGAAGGAAGCGGGCGTCTACGTCTTCGGCGGTGGTATTGATGAAACAATGCCGCCGGTTCTGGTGTCGGCCAATGGCTCGGTCGCTGAGGGCGGCTACCCGTGGGCGCCTCCGCTCAATGGTGGATTCACCATCCTCGAGCTGCCTTCCAATAAGGAGGCCACCGCATGGGCCGCACGCATCGCGAAAGCGTGTCGCTGTGATCAGGAGCTTCGAGTCTTCGGGTTTGATCCAGAGTCGTGAGGGCGGAGAAAGGCGTACAAAGTGGTGCCTGACAACAGCGCTGCGATCAGCCACCG
This sequence comes from uncultured Alcanivorax sp., assembly GCA_964556345.1. Lineage (GTDB taxonomy): Bacteria > Pseudomonadota > Gammaproteobacteria > Pseudomonadales > Alcanivoracaceae > Alloalcanivorax. The sequence continues at coordinate 6,482 of CAZKWA010000064.1, read as the reverse complement.
TCAAGGAAGGCTGAGCGCTAATGTTAAGAGACAAAGACCGTGAAAATCCTTCCTCTGGCTGACAGAAGAGAACTCATCGCGGAGTTGGCGACGCTCCACCATGCGGAGTGGAAGCATCTGAATCCGTCGCTGACTCTCACGGAGCGAACCGAATCGATCGCCGAGGCGGCGGGGAAAGAGGGCATTCCTTCAATTTTTATCGCAACGCTGGGAAACCAACTGGTTGGCTCGGCGGCTTTGGTAGAGAACGACATGGACACCCGGCCGGAGCTGTCCCCCTGGTTGGCCGCGGTTTATGTGAAGGAACGATTCCGGCATCAAGGAATCGCTACCGAGCTGATTGCTCGATGCGAGGAGGAAGCGATCCGCTCGAAAGCGAACACCTGGTACCTCTATACCGAATTTGCCTCGTCACTCTATGAGAAACTCGGGTGGTGCCATATGGAACGCTGCGAGTACAAAGGCGTCACCGTCGATGTCATGTGTAAGCGGATTGCCTCTTTTACCCTGTCCTAGTGGTCGCCGGCGCCATAATGGTGCCCTGAGCCACCGCGCACAGGGTTTCCGAGCCGTCCTTGGCCACCGAGAACAGGTCGCAGCGGCACACCGCCGCCTGGCGGCCTGAGCTTTCCACCCGGGCGCGGGCGACCAGAGTGTCGCCCTTGGCGGCTTTCGTGTAGTTGATCTTGAACTCCAGCGTCAGACCGTCGCCGTACAATGAACCGCCGGCGAAGGTCAGGGCATTGTCGGCGAGATAACTGAGCACGCCGCCGTGGGGGCGGCCGTGTTGCTGCAGGAATTCCGGACGCAAGGCCAGCGAGAGCTGGGCCTCCCCTTCCACGAAACGATCCAGGCGGGCGCCCAGGAAGCGGCTGAACGGCTGCGCCGCCAGGATGCGTTCGCCCATGGCCTGCATTTCTTGCGGTGTCATGGCAACCTCTAGAGACTAGTCAGTTAGAATATAATTCTAGAATAAGGTTCCAGTATGAAGGAAGCAAGTCCAGCTCGGCCCGGCGCCGGCACCCGGGAGCGTGTACTGGCGGCGGCGCTGGCCTGCGCCACGGAAAGCGGCATGGACGCGGTCACCATCGATGCGATCCGCGCCCGCAGCGGCGTCAGCGTGGGCAGCCTTTATCACCACTTCGGCGACAAGCAGGGGGTGTTCGCCGCCCTGTTCGTGGCCGGCGTGGAGCATTTCGGCGAGATCGCCATGGCGGCCATGGCAAGAAGCGACTCCGCTGAAACGGGCCTGCGTGCCCTGGTGGAGGATTATCTGGACTGGATCGTGGCGCACCCGGACTGGGCGCGCTTCCTGCTCGCGGCCCGCCCACGTCTGGAAAGCGCGGCCGGACCGTTCCTGCGCGACGCCAACGGTCGCTACTTCACGGCCCTGCGGGACTGGTTGAAACGCTGGCCGGAGACCCGCCATCTGGCCGGACGTCCCGCTCTGGTGTTGGCCTTGGTGTTCGGCCCGGTGGATTATCTGGCCCGGCCCTGGCTGGACGGGCTTATGCCAGCCAGTCCTCTCGAGCACCGGGATGCACTGGCGGATGCCGCGGTGCGGGCGCTGCTGGGTCGGTAACAGGCGAAGGTTGGCTTCATCGAAAGTCTTCTGTGCTCGCATAAGAGCGCGCCTGCGACTAATACCTTAGGCGTCACAACCCCGCCCGCGCGGCAGAAGCGTAGCGTTCAATGTGGCTGCCCTAGCCAAGAAGTGATACTTTAGTGTCACTATTGATTCGGTCCAAGGTGAGGCCATGAAAGTTGAGCTGGTTACCAACCTTAAGCGTCAGGCCACGAAGATTCTCGCGGATTTGCACATCTCCAAGGAGCCGGTGCTGATCACCGAACACGGTCAGCCCTCCGCCTATCTTGTCGATGTGCAGGATTACGAGTTCATGCAACGTCGGCTTGAGTTGCTTGAGGGGCTCTCACGGGGAGAGCGTGCTGTACTCGAGGGACGGACGTACAGCCAAAGTGAGGCCAGGGAGAAAATGAGTAAATGGCTGAGGTAGTTTGGACGGAACCCGCGCTTCTGCAATTGGATGCCGTCGCCGAGTACATCGCTTTGGATAATCCTGTTGCAGCAGGCGATCTGGTCGAAGCGGTATTTGATAGCGCCGAGCGGCTGGAAGATTTCCCCCAGTCTGGACGAATCCCCCCTGAGCTGCCCAATTCCGTATACCGGGAAGTCGTGGTGCCGCCATGTCGCGTTTTTTATCGTGAGGAGGGGGCGCGGGTTCTCGTCCTCTACGTCATGCGCGAGGAGCAGCAGCTAAGGGCCTACATGCTTGGAAGTCGCCAGCCCTAAGCCGCGTCCCGCTTGGCGATGGCGCGCAGCACCAGCCGGCACTGGTTGTCGCCGTATTCGCGGATGTCGGCGGCGGCCTGCTCGGCGTTGCGGGCGAGCACGTTTTCCAGCAGCCGCTGGAAGATCTTCAGCGACACGTCGAATTCGGTGGTGTCTTCCTGCAGGGCGATGAAGGAAAAGCGCTTGAGCAGGGGCACCAGGTCTTCGATGTCGTCGGCGAGATAGCGGTTACGGGCGAAGCGGGCCGTGGCCATTTCCACGAAGCGGAAGGCCACCTGGTGGGCGCCGGGCATGTCGGCGTTGCGGTAGTGGCGCTCCAGCTCCGGGAGCATCATCGCCAGATCCTCGATTTCCCCCGGTTTCCAGTCCCGGGCGGCCTGGGCCGCGAGGTGAGAGAGCAGCAGGAACAGGAAGTCATACAGGTCGCGGACCTCGCTTTCCGTGACCTCGCAAACCCGTGCGCCGCGCCTCGGCTGCAGCCGGATCAGGTGTCGCTTTTCCAGCAGTCTGAAGGCCTCTCGGAGTGAGTTAGTACTCACATCAAGCTCTTTCGCGAGTTCCGCTTCCGGCAGTTTCTCTCCCGGCGCCAGGTCTCCGCGCACGATGCGTTCACTCAGATGTTCGGCAATCTGTTCACTCAGACTCACTGCTTTCAGCGACATGGGTTCCTCCCGGTTGCGGGGCTATTATCGGCGCACTTTGCTTCTGTGTCACGAATTGAGTTGTTTGACAATTCAAGAATTGCTGTTAATGTTGCCATCGAAGAATGACAAAGTAACGGCTGCGTCGGCCGGATCCTGTCCGCCCGACCGCCTGCTTGATAAAGACTGAGCCTGGCGAGGACCACGCCCAGGGAGGAGACGAACCATGTTCGCGAGAATGCATTCCGACACCATGTTGAAGCTTAAGAAGTGGGGCTACCTGGGCTTTTGGGCGGCGGTGCTGCCGCTGCTGCCCATGAGCGCTTTCATCGGCCGCGAGTCGGGCACCCAGGACTATTGGGCCTGGTTCCTGTATTTCGTGGTGTTCGGCATTATTCCGGTGCTCGATTACCTGATCGGCAAGGACCCGTCCAACCCGGACGAGCACCAGCAGGTGCCGTCCATGAGCCAGGAGCGTATCTACACCGCGGCGCTCTTCCTGATGGGCTTTATCTGGCTGGGCGTGCTGTTCTTCTCCGGTTGGGTGTTCGTTAGCAACGACTATTCCTGGTTCGGTCAGTTGGGCTGGATCATCTCCATCGGCACCGTGGGCGGCATCATCGCCATCAACCTGGGGCACGAGTTCGTGCACAAGGACCCCAAGCTGGAGAACTGGATGGGCGGCCTGCTGCTGTCCTCGGTGACCTACGCCGGCTTCAAGGTGGAGCACGTGCGCGGCCACCACGTGCATGTCTCCACGCCGGAGGACGCCTCGTCTTCCCAGTACAACCAGGGCCTGTATGAGTTTCTGCCGCGCGCCTTCAAGCACAACTTCCTGAACGCCTGGAAGCTGGAGAAGCAGTATCTGGAGCGCAAGGGTAAGAAGAACTTCAGCCGCCATAACGAGCTGATCTGGTGGTATTCGATTTCCGCCCTGTTCGCGGTGGCGTTCGGTCTCGCGTTCGGCTGGATGGGCGTGCTGTTTTTCCTGGCGCAGAGCTTCGTGGCCGCCTTTACCCTGGAAGTGATCAACTACATCGAGCACTACGGCCTGCACCGCAGGGTCACCGACAAGGGTCGCTACGAGCGGGTGACCCCGGCGCACAGCTGGAACTCGAACTACCTGCTCACCAACCTGGCGTTGTTCCAACTGCAGCGTCACAGCGACCACCACGCCTACGCCAAGCGCCGTTATCAGGTGCTGCGTCATTACGAAGAGAGCCCGCAGCTGCCGGGCGGGTACGCCGCCATGTACGTGCTGGCGCTGGTGCCGCCGCTGTGGAAGAAGGTGATGAACCCCCGCGTGGCGGCCTACTACGAGGGTGAGATGGACCAGCTGTTCCGTGGCGAACGGCGGATCAACAACATCGCCTGATTTCAGCTCGGGATGAGCGGTAAAACCCCTTTTGCCCCGCCACCCCGCGGGGCTTCTTTTATGGGTCGCCTATTCGCCGGTGAAGTCCGGGGCGCGCTTGTCGATAAAGGCCTGAACCGCCTCCTGGTGATCGGATGTGGAATGGGCCAGTGCCTGCATGGCGGCGGACATCTCCAGCAGGGCGTCCAGGCGCAGGGAGCGCCCCGCCCACAGCAGCCGCTTGGTCATGCGCACCGCCTGGGTGGGGTTGGCGGCGATGCGCGCGGCCAGGGCGCGGGCTTCTTCGAGCAGCTGATCGTCCGGCACCACCCGGGACACCAGGCCACAGGCCAGGGCCTCGTCGGCGTTGACGCGGTCGCCGGTGAGCGCCATCTCCGCCGCCTTGGAAAAGCCCACCACCCGCTGCAGCAGCCAGGCGCCGCCGTCGCCGGGAATGATGCCCAGCTTGACGAAACTCTCCGCGAACCAGGCGCTCTCGCCGGCGATGCGCAGGTCGCACATGCAGGCGAGGTCGCAGCCGGCGCCCACCGCCGGGCCGTTGACGGCGGCGATCACCGGCACCTCCAGTTTTTCGAACGCCAGTGGGATCCGCTGAATGCCCTGCTTGTAGTTGAGCCGGGTCTTCGCCGGCAGGGCGTCGTTGAGGCCGCCGGCGGCGCCCATCTTCTTGACGTTGCCGCCGCTGGAGAAGGCGCTGCCGGCGCCGGTGAGGATCGCCACCCGGGCGTCCGGGTCGGTTTCCAGCCGCTCCAGGGCGGCCAGCAGCGCTTCGATCATGTCGTGGTCGGAGATCGGGTTGCGGGTCTCCGGGCTGTTGAGGGTGAGGGTGACGATGCCGTCTTGGTTTTGATAGCGGACCAGTTCGCTCATGGGGTCTCTCTGCCGATGGGGTTGGCCACGGGCGCGCCGTGGATGGGTAAAGCGGCTTGCCGTGGCGCCGCCGGACTTCTAATGTGGACCGACTCTGAAAGCCGTTCGGGAAGCCTAATTCAATGAGCAGCGATACGTCTTCATCCTCCTCCGGCCGGGTGATCCTGCCCGCCCCGGATCTTGACTGGCTGGCCCTGCACCAGGAGCCGATACTGGAACCGGAGCGGCCGATCATCGATCCGCATCACCATCTTTGGGACGCGCCGCGCCCCCGCTACCTGCGCGACGACATCGAGCGGGATCTGGCCGCCGGTCACGACGTGCGCGCCACCGTGTTCGTGGAATGCTCCGAGGGCTATTACACCGATGGCGACGAGGCGCTGCGCCCGGTGGGCGAAACGGTGTTCGCCGAGGGCGTGGCCACCGCCACCGGCGGGCGGGTGTGCACCGGCATCGTCGGCTACACGGACTTGCGCCAGGGCGCGGCGGTGAAAGAGGTGCTGGAAGCGCACCTGGAGGCCGGCAAGGGCCGTTTCCGGGGCATTCGCCAGTCCAGCGTCTGGGACCCGGACCCGAATATCCGCACCACCCGCCGGGTGCTGCCGGCCGGCCTGCTGCTGGACCAGGATTTGCGCCGGGGTTTCGCCGAGCTGGCGCCGCTGGGGCTGAGCTTCGATTGCTGGAATTATTTTCATCAGATCGACGACCTCACCGATCTGGCGCGGGCCTTCCCGGAGACGAGCATCGTTCTCGACCATGTCGGCGGCGTGCTGGGCGTGGGGGATTACGCCGGTCGCGCCGAGCAGGTGTTCAGCGAATGGCGGCGCGCCATCGAGGCACTGGCGGCCTGCCCCAATGTGTCGGTGAAGCTGGGCGGGCTGGGCATGCACAGCTGTGGTTTCGAGCTGGACCGGCGGCCCCGGCCGCCCTCCTCCCAGGCGCTGGCGGATCTTTGGCGGCCCTGGTTCCAGGTCTGCGTGGACGCCTTCGGCGTGGAGCGCGCCATGTTCGAAAGCAATTTCCCGGTGGACCAGTTGTCCTGTTCCTACGCGGTACTGTGGAACGCCTTTAAACGGCTGGCCGCGGAATGCTCCGAAGCGGAGAAGCAGGCGCTGTTTTACGACACGGCGAAGCGCGTCTACCGGCTGGCGGTGCCCGGCGTCGACTGACGCCGGAGGATTGAAGGGCTACTGGCGCCAGAACAGCGGCGTGAACAGCACCAGGAAGGTGAAGATTTCCAGGCGGCCGAGCAGCATCAGCAGGGTCATCATCCACTTGGCGGTAT
>CAZKWA010000063.1:0-19814 GCA_964556345.1 uncultured Alcanivorax sp. | reverse complement strand
GGTCTGTGTTCTGCCCTTCCGGGAACGCCGTGAACCCGTCCCTGGGGGCTTCCTGTCGAACGTCCTGTTCTCCAGGATCCCGGAAGGGCAGAACACAGACCCGCTCAGCCGCTAGCGTCACCGCTCCGGGTCATCGCTGGCGCCGAACCTTTCTGCGAAGCTCGGTTTGTGGGGTATTGGCTTGTGGGAGCGGGCCCAGCCCGCGAAAGGGAGCGAAGCTCCCGGCAAAGGTTGCCCCGCAGGATTCCAGAGACCTTTCTCACGGCAGCACAAACAGCCTCTCTGGGATCCGGCCGGCAAAGCCGGCCTTTCGCGAGCATGGCTCGCTCCTACAAACTCAGCTTCGTAGAACGGTCCGGGCGGTGTTCTGGCCCGTGGCGGTTCCGCTGCTAAGTGAGCGATCCCGGAAGGCACCACCGTTGCACCGCGTCTCCGATACGGAGCACCGAAGACCAAAGCGCGATGAACCTGCTTAAAGCCGCAGGTCGTTCAGGCCTTTGCGGATCCCCCGGTCCAGCACCGGCTTGATCAGCGCCGCGATCAGCGGCACCTTGCCCTTGAACACGATGGTGTAATGCAGCCGGGAGCCGCCCGGGGTGCTGGAAAACACCATGACGCCGTGGTGATCGCGCAGCGGGCTGCCCTTGGTGATGCGGTAGGCGATGCGACGGTCCCGCTCGAACTCGGTCACGGTCTCTTCGAAGGGCGGTGTCAGCGGCAGGGACAGGCGGCGCACCGAGCCCACGCCATTGGGTTCCACGTCCCCCTCCTTGACGCGCCGCACCTTGGCCGGCGCGAACAGGGCGGACAGGTTCTCGTGCTCACTGAGATGGTTGAACAGGTCGCTGACCGGGAACGGGAATTCTTTGTCGATTTCGATGCGTTGCTGGCCCATGGGCGCTCCGTTTCTGAAAAAGAACGATTCTGGGCCGCTTCCGGCGTCTTGCCCAGGTTCCAAAAGGCCAGACGCCGGTGATTGTGTTGTTTTAGGGTTAGCCGTGCTGGACCACATCCACGGCGATGCCGGCCGGGTCGAGGATCACGAAGTGCCGGTCGCCCCACTCTTCGTCGCGGATCGCCACTTCGATCGGCACGCCCTCTTCCTGTAGACGCTGGTATTCGGCGTCCGCGTCGTCCACGTCAATGGTGACCCACAGGCCCTGCCCATCGCGCAGTGGGCGCTGAAACGCCGGCGCCTGGGCGTCCTGTTGCGGGGCCAGAAAACCCAGCTCGCCGCCGCCCAGTTCCAGCAGTACGAACCAGTCGCTGTCGAACAGCACCTGGCATTGAAACAGGCGCACATAGAAATCCCGACATGCCTGTAAATGCTCGGTGACCACACCGGACCAGAGTTTCATTGCCTTGCTCCTTTAAACGGGAAAGAAACGTCACTCTAGGGCGGTGGGGAAGATTGCTCTTGAATAAAAGCGACATCGTGGCCGGGCAGCCGGGGCGCTCCCGGGGTGACGCCCAGGTAGCGCTTCAGCTCCCGGGTCATGTGGCTCTGATCGGCGTAGCCGGCGGCCAGGGCGACATCCGCCAGCGGCGCGGCCAGGGACGGGCGGCTCAGCAACGCCATGGCCCGCTGGCTGCGGCGAATGCCCATGAACACCTTGGGCGGCACGCCGACCCACTCAACGAAGTCGCGCTCCAGTTGCCGGCGGCTCAGGTTCAGGCGCGCCGCCAGGGCGGTCACGCTGACGCCGGGGTCGGAGCGCGAGAGCAGCGCCAGGGCGCCGTCCAGGCGTCTTGGCCGGGGCGGTTGTCGGGCGAGCCACTGCAACAGAAGCCGCTCCACGGCCAGGGCGGGGTGGCGGCCGGCGATCCGTTCGGCGAGACGCTCGGCCTGCAAGCCGGCGGGCTGGAGCAGCGGTTGGGCGGTGTCGGTAAGCAGGCGCCCGGGGACGGGTAGGAAATGGCGGCTCTGGCCGGGCTGAAAACGAATGCCGAAATAGACACAGCCGGGGTCGACGGGCACCCGCAACGGCCGGGTGCTGGTGCCGAAGGCCTGCCAGGCGCCGTTGCCGTCCGCCAGGCGCAGCACCAGATCCACGCAACCGTCCGGCAACACCGTATGGGTGCCGGCGCCGCCGTCACGGCTCAGCCAGTAATGGCTGACCAGTCCGCGCAGGGCCGGTGCCGGCGGGTAGCGTTGCAGGGTGCTTGCCAAGAAGGTCTCGTCCATCGCCTAAGTGGACCACACCCCGCGATGGCCGTCACCGGGATTCGGCGACGGCCTCGACCCGGGATGCGCCGATGCCGCGCGGGTCGCTGGCGGCGCTGACGCTGCCGTCCTCCAGGCGCCACAGGATCGCCTGCATGTTGCCGTACTCGCGGTCCACCGAGACCACGTCGTGGCCGCGCAGGCGCAGGCCTTTCGCCGCCTCGGTGTCCAGGAAGGCGGGCTCCGCCTGGACCTGGTCGGGCAGGAACTGGTGATGGAAACGCACCCGGTTCACCCAGGCATCCACCGGGGCGTCGTTCGCCGCCTCGAGCACGCCCAGCATCACCATGGTGATGATGCGGCTGCCGCCCGGCGTGCCGAGGATCGCCACCCGGTCGTCGAATTCCACGAAGGTGGGCGTCATGGAGGACAGCGGCCGCTTGCCCGGCGCCACCGCGTTGGCCTTGCTGCCGACCAGGCCGTAGGCGTTGGGGCTGCCCGGTTTGGCGGAAAAGTCGTCCATTTCGTTATTGAGGATCACGCCGGTGCCGGCGGGCATGAAACCGCTGCCGAACGGCAGATTGATACTGAGCGTGGCGGCCACCCGGTTGCCGGCTTCGTCGAGCACGGAAAAGTGGGTGGTGTGGAAGCCTTCCTCGGTGGCGACGGGTTCGCCCAGCTCGCTGCTGGGTGTCGCTTTATCCAGCTTTATGGAGGCCGCCCGTTGCTCGGCGTAGGATTTGCTCAACAGGTTATCCACAGGCATGGAAACGAAATCCGGATCGCCCAGATAGCGGCCGCGATCCTGATAGGCGCGCCGCCAGGCTTCCACGGTGAGATGAGGAAGTAAGTCCTCACTAATCTCGCCGCCGTTGAATTCACTGAGGATGTTCAGGGCTTCCAGCATCACGATGCCGCCGGCGGACGGCGGCGGCGCGCTGACGATGCGGGCGCCGCGGAAGTGGCCGACCACCGGCGCGCGCTCCTTGACCCGATAGTTGTCCAGGTCCTTTTTTGTCCAAATGCCGCCGGCGTCGCGGACCCCGCGCACCAGTTTTTCCGCCACCTCGCCCCGGTAGAAACCGTCCCGGCCCTGTTCCGCCAGGGCCTCCAATACCCGGGCCAGATCCGGCTGGCGGATCCGGGCGCCGTTGGCCGGGATGTCGCCGTCATCCAGGAACACCGAGGCGGCGCTGGGGTAGCGGTTGAGCACCGCCTGCCGGTACCCGGCCAGGGCGCGGTAGTGGTCTTCCACCTCGAAGCCCTGGCGCGCCAGACGGATCGCCGGTGCCAGCGTGGTCTTCAGGGGCAGCTTGCCGTAGTGCTCGGCCAGATAGGCGAAGGCCGCCGCCTGGCCGGGGATGCCGGCCGCCAGAGGGCCGTTGATGGCGCGGTCGCGCACCACCTGGCCGTCCTGGTCCTGGTACATGTCCTCGGTGGCCGCCGCCGGCGCCGTTTCGCGGGCGTCGAGCATGGTTTGCAGGCCGTCTTTCTCACGGTGCAGCAGCCAGAAGCCGCCGCCGCCCATGCCCGCCGAATAGGGCTCCACCACCGCCAGGGCGGCGGCCACCGCCACCGCCGCGTCATAGGCGTTGCCGCCCTGCTCCAGTATTTCGAAACCGGCGTCGGTGGCCAGCGGGTGGGCGCTGGCGATCGCCGCCTTGCCCGGCCCGGCGGCCTGGGCGGTGACGGCGAACAGGAACACAAGCGGGAATAACCAGCGCATGACGGCCTCCTTATGGCGACAAGGGTGTGGCGGGGACGGTCAGCCGCCCCGCTGCTGTTTCTTCAGTTCCAGCGCTTCCACCACATGGGACGGGACGAAATTGCGCACATCGCCGTCGAGCAGGGCGATTTCGCGCACCAGGGAGCTGGAAATAAAGGACAAATGCTCCGCCGGGGTGAGGAAAACCGTTTCCAATTCCGGGGCAAGCTGGCGGTTCATGTTGGCGAGCTGGAATTCATACTCGAAGTCACTCACCGCGCGCAGGCCGCGCAGCAGGATGTTGGCTTCCTGGTCGCGGCAGAAATGGGCCAGCAGCTTGGAAAAGCCGGTGACCTGGACGTTGTCCAGATGGCTGATACTGTCTTCCACCAGCTTGACCCGCTCGTTCAGGGAGAACAGCGGGCCCTTCTTCTCGCTGGCCGCGATCGCCACCACCACCTCGTCGAACATGCTGGACGCCCGTTCGATCAGGTCCTTATGGCCGTTGGTGATGGGGTCGAAGGTGCCCGGATAAACAACACGATTGGTCATGCTCGGCTCGCTTTGTCCAGAGATCGGGCGCCAAGCATAACGCAACTGGGTTTACGATTCAGGCCCGCAGCCGCTCCGCCAGGGCGGTGGCGTTGCGCGCGCTCAACCCGTAGATGCTGAGCTGCGGATTGACCCCCAGACTGGTGGGGAACACCGAGCCGTCGAACACATACAGGTTTTCCAGGTGACGGTAGCGCCCCTGCGCGTCCACCAGGCCGCGCTGTTCGTCGCCCATCGGGCAGCCGCCCATCACGTGGGCACTGCCCAGCGGCACGTCCAGGGCCTGGTAGCTGAGCCCCGCCATGGCCTCGCGGGCCTGCGACCAGCTGGTGTAGAACGGCGCGCGGATGTGGCCGGGCCGTACCGCCCGGGCGCCGGCGGCGAACTGCATCTCCACCTGGGTGTACAAACTGCGCCGGGCGCCGTCGAGCAGATAATCGGTGACCGGGTAATCAAGCACGGGCTCGCCGTTGTCGCGCAGCGCCACCGTGCCGCCGGGGCTCTCCTCATGGAAACCGTCGCGCAGCAGGGCGATGGAGGCGGCGGTATGCGGCAAGGCGGTGATCTGTTCGCGGGCCTGTTCGCCGAAGCCGGCCAGCAGGGCGCCGGTGAGCCCGGGATGCAGCGGCATCATCTCCAGTTTATAGCCGATCGGCCCGTCCACGCCCCCGGTGAAGGTGAACTGGTCCGAGTGCAGGGACTGGGGCGCGCCGTAGTAGGGCGCGATCTCCCGATCGTAGCGGCCGAAGGCGAAGCTGGTCACGTGCAGGAAGGTCCGTTTGCCCACCCGACCGTCCGGGTCGGGCACCTCGGAACGCAGCAGCAGCGCCGGGGTCTGGATGCCGCCGCCGGCGGCGATCACGGTGGGCGCTTTCAGGGTCAGGGTGGCGCCGGTGGGATTGCGGTCCAGGCCCAGGGGCGTGACCCGCACCGCGCTCACCCGGGTGCCGTCGTGCACCAGCTTGTCGGCGCGGGCGCTGTGTATCAGGGTGGCGCCGGCCTCCATGGCGGCGGGCAGCGTGGTCACCAGCATCGACTGCTTGGCGTTGGTGGGGCAGCCCATGCCGCAGTAGCCGATGTTCCAGCAGCCGCGCACATTGCGGGGGATCACCGACCAGTCCCAGCCGAGCTTTTCGCAGCCGCGTTTGATCACGTCGTTGTTGGCGTTGGGGGGTAGTGCCGAGGGCTCGATGCCGAGCCGTTCTTCCATGCTTTGGAAATAGGGGTCCAGATCGGCGCGGCCGGTGTTGTCGACGCCGAAACGTTCGCGCCAGTGGTTCAGGGTTTCCTCGGGGGTGCGGAAACTGGACGTCCAGTTGACCACGGTGGTGCCGCCCACGGCGCGGCCCTGCAGAATGGTGATGGCGCCGTCCTTGGTGGCGCGCATGGCGCCTTCTTGATAGAGCCGCCGGTAGGCGTCGCCTTCGTTGAGATTGAAATCCCGGGAGCTGGTCAGGCGCCCGGCCTCCACCAGAATCACCTTGAGGCCGGCGGCGCTCAGTATCTCCGCGCTGACCCCGCCACCGGCGCCGGTGCCGATGATCACCACGTCCGCTTCCAGGGTGCGGTCGCCGGTGACGGTGGCGCCGTCAATCAGGTCCCATTTGTCCCCGGCGTTCTCCCAGGGGTCGGCGATATTCTGAATTTTAAGCGTGGACAGGTCCTGCATGACCCGGCTCCTTCTTGTTCTGGCGTCGCGGAGCGGCGCGATTTATCGGCAAAGCATCGGTGTGGGAACAGGCGGTATCAGGTGCTGGCGGCGGATCCGGTCACCGGCGGGCCGGGGTATCCGGTAGTCAGGGCCGCTTCCGGGGTGACGTACCAGGCCATCACGATCGGCTGGGTCAGGCCCTTGAAGGCGAGCTTGGGGAAACCGCTGTCGTTATTGGCCCACTGGGAAAGGGTCTCGCGCAGCTGCGCGTCGCTTTGCTCCTGGAAGTGCGCCCAGGTGCCGGTGATCCACCAGCGCGCCGCGCCCAGCTGCATCAGATCCAGCAACTGGAACAACTGGCCGCGCTGGCCGTCGGTGCCGCCTTGCAGCAGCCGGTCGAAGGCCTGCAGGGCCTGGTCCGGCCCGGCGCCTTTCACCGCCTCCAGGCCGCCGCCGAGCAGTGGCGACATCAGCGGGCGCAGCAGAGTGACGTCCTTGTCGCGCAGGTGTTGGTAGCCGCTCGCCGGGCCCGGATCGGCACTGCAACCGGTGAGAAGCGTGCTGGCGCCGGCGCCGACGGCCAGCGCCGCCCCGCCCCAGACACCGAGTTTGAGAAAGCCACGGCGGTCCACGCCGTAGTCGGAAAAGGGTTGTTGGTCCATGTGCGGGTCCTCGGCTGGCCTGTTCTTGTTGTTGGCTGGCGGACCGTCCCCACCCTTGCGGGCGGGGGCGCCGGTTATTTCAGCATGGCTTACTTCAACATGAACTTATAGATGAACTTGTGCATGCCCCGGCCGTACGGCGGCAGGATATGTTTGGTGGCGTTCATCTTGCCCTTCTTGTAGACGCCCTTGGCCTTGGAGAAGGTGAGGAAACCTTCCGGGCCGTGATAATGGCCCATGCCGGAGGGGCCGACGCCGCCGAATGGCATGTCGTCCACGCCCACCTGGGTGATGGTGTCGTTCAGGCAGACCCCGCCGGAATGGGTGTGGTGCAGTACGTGCTGGCCGTTGCGGGCGTTCCAGTCGAAATAGTACAGCGCCAGCGGGCGCGGCCGGTCGTTGACGTAGTCGATGGCGTCGTCGAGGGTTTTGTACGGCACCACCAGCATCAGCGGGCCGAAGATCTCGTCCTGGGCGATCTTCATGTCGTCGGTGACATTGAGCACCAGGGTGTGGGGGATCTTGCGGCTGCCGTCCAGGTTTTCATCGGCCGGGTTGATGGTGATCACCTCGGCGCCTTTCTCGCGGGCGTCATCCAGGTAGCCGTTAAGCCGGCGGTACTGCCGCTCGTTGATGATGCTGGTGAAGTCCGGGTTGTCGCGCAGCGTCGGGTAGAGCTGGCCGACCTGGGCTTTCCAGGCGTCCACGAATTCCCGCACCCGGTTCTCCGGCACCATGATGTAGTCCGGCGCCACGCAGGTCTGGCCGCTGTTCAGGCATTTGCCGAAGGCGATGCGCTCCACCGCGTCCTGCATCGGGAAATCCTCGCCGATGATGCAGGGGCTTTTGCCGCCCAGTTCCAGGGTCACCGGCGTCAGGTTTTCCGCCGCCGCGCGCATGATGTGCTTGCCCACGGTGGTGGAGCCGGTGAACAGCAGGTGGTCGAACGGCAGGCTGGAAAACGCCGCCGCCACGTCCACTTCACCGTTGACCACGGCCACGTGGTCCTCGGCGAAGGTCTTGCCGATCAGTTCTTCGAGCAGCTCGCCGGTGCGCGGCGTGGACTCGCTCATCTTGATCATCACCCGGTTGCCGGCGGCCAGCGCCGCCAGCATCGGCCCGATGGCCAGGTACAGCGGGTAGTTCCAGGGCACGATAATGCCCACCACGCCCAGCGGCTGGTACTCCACCCACACCTTGCCCGGCCACTGCGCGGCGCCGACCTTGCGCTTGGAGGGCTTCATCCACTTGCGCAGGTGCTTGGCGTGGTACTTGATGCCTTCCACGCTGGTGAGCATTTCCGCCAGCTTGGTCTCATCGGCGGAGCGGTTGCCGAAATCGGCGTTCAGCGCTTCCACCCAGGCGTCCATGTGCTCCAGCAACATCGGTTTGAGTTGCTGAATATGCTCCATGCGCTGCTCGGCGGTGGGGTAGGGCTGGCGGCGGTACGCCGCTTTCTGGGCGGCGAAAATACGCTTCATGCGCTCAATTTGCGCATGCTCGGTTTGGAGTTCTTTGATTTCGGCGACCATAATGCGCCTCCCTGGGCGTTTGTTTATTAGACTGTCCTCGATTTTTAGAGTAATTACTCTAGGAGTCAACAGACTGTTTCATCGTCCCCGCAGTACGCTTTGATTTGGCCCGTTATGACCGACACGAAAACGCGCATTCTGGATACCGCCCTGAACCTGTTCAATCGCTCGGGCGAGCGCAATGTGACCACCAACCACATTGCCGAGGGTCTGGGCATCAGCCCGGGCAATCTTTACTACCACTACCGGAACAAGGCGGCCATCGTGGCGGCGCTGTTCGAACGCTACCAGGAACAAATCCGCGACCTGCTGACGGTGCCCCAGGGGCCCCTGACCTGGCAGGACAAAATGCGCTACTTCGAAGGGATTCTGGAATCCATGTGGCAGGCCCGTTTCCTGCACCGGGACCTGGCCCATTTCCTCCATCAGGACGCGGAGCTGCGCCAGCGCTACAAAGTGTTCGTGCAGGACAGCCTGGAGCGCGGCCTGGTGATCTACCGCAGCCTGCGTGCCAGCGGCCTGATCGAAGCCAGCGACGAGGAACTGCGCGGCCTGCTGGTGAACACCTGGGTGCTGGCGGCCTCCTGGCCGGGCTTTACCCATGGGCTCAACCCGGACGCCACCGGCGACGAAGCGCTGGACCGCACCCTGCTGCGCCAGGGCATCTACCAGATTATCTGCCTGGAGGCGCCCTACCTGCGTGGCGAAGCCCTCGACCACCTGGACGCCATGAAACAGGAGTTCCGCACCGGCGACACCACCATGGATCTGCTGTTCGCGGCGGCTGGCCCGGGCACGGTGGCCAGGGAAGCCTGAAATATCGTATGTCGGGATAAAATTATCGAAGAACAAGAAAAAATGGCATAGTGGCCGCATGACGAAACAGACCACCAGTACCACGCTGGCCAAGGCGTCGAAATTACTGCGCACCGTGGCGCAGACCTTTCCCACCGGCGGCACTTTGTCGCGGATCGCCCGGGAAGTGGGCATGAACACCGCCACCGCGCACCGGCTGCTCACGGCCCTGGCCCATGAGGGGCTGCTCACGTTCGACCCCTACGCGAAGACCTATCACGTGGGCTTCGAGCTGCTGCGGATCGCCGAATCCGCCCAGGCGGTGGCACCGGATTTGCGCTTGCGCCACCGGCTGCGGCCCATGTTGGCGAACATTGCCCGGCGTACCGAGGAATCCTCTTATCTGTCGATCCGCTCCAACCGGGATTCGGTATGCATCGATCATACCGAAGGCACCTACCCGATCAGCGCCAACACCCTGGTAGCCGGCGCCCGCCGGCCGTTGGGTATCGGCGCCGGCGCCACGGCCCTGTTGGCGGCGCTGCCCGAGGACGAGGGCGACCGGATGCTGCAGCTGAATCGCGACCGCTACGAGCGCTATTCAGGCATCACCCTGGAAGAGGTGGCGCGCTGGCTGGCGGAGTGCCGCCGCGATGGTTTTGCCTTTAATAACGGCCGCATCGTGCCGGAGGTGGCGGCCCTGGGCATTGCTTTCCAGATGCCCGATACCGGGCAGTACGTGGCCATCAGTGTGGCCTCGGTGGTTTCGCGCATGCGCGAGCGGCGCGAGATGGTGCTGGCGGTGATGCGCGACGAAATCCACCGTCATCTGGCCGGTTAAGCGCCGCGCGCCGGCATTCTCCCCCTGGTTACCCACTCCCGATAACCGCGGCGACGGCCGCGAGGGAGAGGTCCGTGCGCGACTTGTTTCTCGTTATACGGGAAAATTTTATGTTAATTCGAGAAAATTGTTGACTGCCCAGTCAGCCCCGGTCTAGTTTCGAGACCGAGGCTGACGTCCGTCGCCAGCGCCGAAAAACAATAATTCATAGGAGAGTACCTATGTTCGATGCTACCCGTGCGCGCCGTTTCCTGGCCCTCGGCACCCTGGCCGCCGGCCTGTGCTGGAGCGTCCAGGCCACCGCCGAAGACCTCCCCGCGACCATGACCTGGTCTTCCTATGATGTCGGCTCCGCCGGTTATGCCGAGGCCTCCGCCATCGCCGATGCCTTCGGCAAGAAGTACGGCACGCGCATCCGTATTCAACCGTCCGGTTCCGCCATCGGCCGCCTGCAGCCGGTGCTCGCCGAGCGCGCCCAGGTCGGCTTTCTGGCCACCGAAACCTTCTTCGCCACCGAGGGCGTTTACGACTTTTCCGATCGCCGTTGGGGGCCGCAGGATCTGCGTGCCATTGCCGGCCGGCCTTCATCGTTCGGTATTTTCACCGCCGCCGACGCCAACATCGAGACGCTCAAGGATCTCAAAGGCAAGCGCTTCGCCTATGTGGCGGGCAATCCCTCGATCAACGTCAAATGCGACGCCTTCCTCGCCTTCGCCGGGCTCACCCGCGATGACGTGGACGCCATCATGTTCCCCACCTATGCCAACACCATGAGCTCGCTGGCGCGCAACGAGGCGGACGCGTCCTGTACCACCACCACGCCCAGCCATGTGTACGAGCTGGCCGAATCGCCGCGCGGTATCCGCTGGCTGGAAACCCCGCCGGACGACAAGGAAGGCTGGGCCCGGCTGCGCGAGGTGGCGCCGTTCTTCCAGCCTTACACCGAAACCGTGGGCGCCGGTATCAGCAAGGAAAAGCCGGTGGACATTCTCGCCTACCGTTACCCGGTGCTGGTGACCCGCGCCGACACCAACGAGGATCTGGTGTACGCCTTCATCAAGGCCCTGGACGAAACCTACGGCATGTACAAGGACGCCACCTCGGTGATGCCACGCTGGGAGCTGGCGCAGTCCGGCAAGCCACCCATCGACGCCCCCTTCCATCCCGGTGCCATCCGTTACCTCAAGGAAAAGGGTATCTGGACCGAGCAACACCAGGCCTGGAACGATCAGCGCCTGGAGCGCCTCAACGCGCTGCGCGCCGCCTGGGACAAGGCGGTGGCCGAGGCCGAGGGCAAGAGCGACGACGCCTTCGCCAAGATCTGGGAAGCGCACCGCCAAAAGGCCCTGGACTCGCTTTGAACCGGCTTTGAGCCGCCCTGTTCTGGAGAAGAAGTGCTATGAGTTCTCCGGCTGTATCCGTCCCGCCGTCCGACGGCGGGACCCGGCAGAGTCGTTTGCGCGGGGCCGCTTACTGGGCGCTGATTACGCTCGGGACCCTGGGTCTGCTGCTGGCCATCAACCAGACGTTCAATCTGGCGCTGCTCGGCTTCGAGCCGCTCGGTAACGCCTACCTGTATTATCTGATCGGCCTGTTTCTGGCCGCCGCCTTTCTGAGTTTTCCGGCCTGGTCCGGGGCGCGTGACGCCGTGCCCTGGTACGACTGGGTGCTCGGCGCCGCCGCCCTGGGTAGCTGCGGCTACCTGGGCTATCACGGTCTGGTCATGATTCAGGAAGGCTGGGATTTCATGGCGCCCGGCGAAGCCACGGCGGCGTCGGCGGTATTGTTGGTGCTGGTTCTGGAAGGCGTGCGCCGCTGCGGTGGCTGGCCCCTGCTGGGCGTGGCGCTGCTGTTCGGCAGCTACCCGCTGTACGCCGGGCAGATGCCCGGTTTTCTGTGGGGCAACCAGTACGGTCTGGGCGAAACCGTCCGCGCCCATGTGATCGGCGTGGAGAGCATCATCGGTATTCCCATGCAGGTGGTGGCCCAGCTGGTTATCGGTTTCGTGGTGTTCGGCGCCGCGCTCACCGTCACCGGCGGCGGCGAATTCTTCATGCGCTTCGCCACCGCGTTAATGGGTAAAAGCCGGGGCGGCCCCGCCAAGGTGGCGGTACTTTCCAGCGGTATCCTCGGCAGTCTCTCCGGCAGCGTGATCTCCAATATTCTGACCACCGGGCCGATCACCATTCCGACCATGAAGAAGACCGGCTACCCGGCCCATTACGCCGCCGCCATCGAGGCCTGCGCGTCCACCGGCGGCACCCTGATGCCGCCGATCATGGGCGCGGTGGCCTTCATCATGGCGTCGTTTCTGGGCGTGCCCTACTCACAGATCATGATCGCCGCCTTTTTGCCGGCGCTGCTGTTCTACCTGGCGTTGCTGTTCCAGGTCGACAACTACGCCGCCAAGCGGGGCCTGAAGGGGATGCCGGCTTCGGAGATTCCCAGCCTCAAGGACACCCTTAAGGACGGCTGGCCCTACCTGTTCAGCCTGGCGATGCTGATTTACATGCTCCTGGTGATGCGTCTCGAGGCCTACGCGCCCTACTACGCCACCGTGGTGCTGCTCGCCATTTCATTGTTCAAGCGCAAATACCGGCTCAACGGCAAACGGGCGCTGGCGTTCATCCAGGATCTGAGTACCAGCGTGGCCAATCTGGTGGGTATTCTCGCCGGTATCGGCCTGGTGGTGGGCGGCCTGTCGTACACCGGCGTGGCCGGGGCGTTCTCCCGGGAGCTGCTGTTGTACGCCGACGGCAATATCGCGCTGATGCTGGCCGCGGGCGCCGTGACCAGTTTCGTGCTGGGCATGGGCATGACCGTCAGTGCCTGCTACATATTCTTATCGATTTTGCTGGCGCCGGCGCTGGTCAACGCCGGCCTGAACCCGCTCGCCAGCCATTTGTTCATTCTGTATTGGGGCATGATGTCCTACGTGACGCCGCCGGTGGCGCTGGCGGCCATCACCGCCGCCGGCGTGGCCGGCGCGCCCGCCAACAAGACCGGCCTGTACGCGATGCGGCTCGGTGCCATCCTGTTCGTGTTGCCGTTTTTGTTCGTGCTGAATCCGTCACTGATCCTGCAGGGCTCGGCGGGCCAGATCCTGATGTCCGCGCTGACCGCGATCACCGCCATCTGGCTGCTGGCCTCGGCGATGGAAGGTTACCTTTACCGCCTCGGCATGCTGACCTGGGCCCAGCGGGCACTGGCGATGACCGCCGGGTTGCTGCTGATCTACCCGGAGGGCGTCAGTGACCTGGTCGGCGTGGCCCTGGTGGCGCTGATCTATCTCGCGGCCCGGTTGTTTCCGTCACCGGCCGCCACCGCAACCCGTGAACACTAGCGTTTTCGATGGTGGATAACCGTGATCAACAAAGTCTGTGAATCTATTCATGCCGCCGTCGCCGACGTCAAGGACGGTGACGTCGTGATGATCGGCGGCTTCGGCAGTTCCGGCATTCCGATGCAACTGATCGAGGCGCTGCGCCGGCACGGCGCCCGCGATCTGACCGTGATCTCCAACAATGCCGGTGTCGGCGACGAGGGCATCGCCGCCCTGCTGCGCGACCGGCTGGTGCGCAAGATCGTTTGTTCTTTTCCGCGTTCCGCCGGTTCGGTATGGTTCGAACGCCTTTACGAGCAAGGCGCCATCGAACTGGAGCTGGTGCCCCAGGGTACCTTGAGCGAGCGCATCCGCGCCGCGGGCGCCGGGCTGGGTGGCTTTTTCACGCCCACCGGCTACGGCACGCTGCTGGCGGAAGGTAAGGAGAGCCGTATTATCGACGGTCGTGGGCAGATACTGGAAACCGCCCTGCACGCGGATGTGGCTCTGATCAGAGCGGAATGCGCCGACCCCTGGGGCAACCTTGTTTACAACACCGCCGGCCGCAATTTCAATCCACTCATGGCGACGGCGGCGCGAACCACCGTGGCGGAAGTGAACACCGTGGTGCCGGTGGGCGGGCTGGCGCCCGAACACATCATCACGCCGGGCATTTTCGTCGACCGGGTGGTGGCCCACGAGGAGCAGCAACATGACGCGGCTTGATCTGGACGACATGGCGGCCCGCGTGGCCCGCGACATCCCCGATGGCGCCTACGTGAACCTGGGCATCGGCATGCCCACGCGGGTCGCCAACCATGTCTCCGAGGACCGGCAAGTGATCTACCACAGTGAAAACGGCATCCTCGGCGTGGGCCCGGCGCCGGCGCCGGGCGAAGAAAATCCGGATCTGATCAACGCCGGCAAGCAATACGTCACGCTGCTGCCCGGTGGCGCCTACTTCGATAACGCCGAGTCCTTCGCCATGATGCGCGGCGGCCATCTGGACCTGGCGGTGCTGGGCGCCTTCCAGGTGTCCATGGCCGGGGATCTGGCCAACTGGGCCGCCAACGACGAGAAACTGCCACCGGCGGTGGGTGGCGCCATGGATCTGGCGGTGGGCGCGCGCCGGCTGTTCGTGCTGATGCGGCACACCACCAAGGACGGCCGGCCCAAGATTCTCGAACGGTGCGACTATCCGCTCACCGGCGCCGGTGTGGTCAAGCGCATCTACACCGACCTGGCGGTGATCGACGTCACCACCGAGGGTCTGCGGGTGCGGGAACTGCACGCCGGCAATACCCTCGAGGAGGTGCGGGCGGTCACCGGCGCCCCCCTGTTGCCGCCGGCCTGATCGCGGGGATGAGCGGTCCGGCGTTGTCGTCCCCCCTGCTCACCTGGCGTTCCGCGCTGGCCTATCTGGCCGTGGCGGCGGGGGTGCTGGCGCCGGTGCCCGGCGCCGGCGCGGTCGGCGCGGTGGCGGTGTTCTTGGCTATCCTGCTGGGCTGGCGGAACCTGCGCCGGGTCGCGTTGTTGCTGTTTTGCCTGGTGGTGCTGGGCGGGTTGCTGGCTCTGGCCAGCGATCCGGCGGTGCTGCTCAGCGCCGCCGATAACATGACCCGGCTGACCGCGCTGATCGTTACCGTGATTCTGCTCTCCGCCGTGCTTGGCCGATCCCGGGATCTGGATCGGATTTCCACCAGCCTGTTCGCCGGCCGGCCTTTGCCGCGCTACTACAGCCTGACTTTTGGCACCGCCTTCCTGTCGGTGCCGCTGAACTTCGGCTCGGTGGGAGTGGTGGCGACGCTGATCGGCGGGCGTATCGAGCGTCATGGCGATAGTGCGGTAACTCGTAATGCCGCGCGGGCGGCGCTGCGTGGCTTCGGCGCCTCGCCGATCTGCTCGCCGCTGTCGATCTCCGTGGTTATTACGCTCACCTTTCTGCCCGGCCTGCACGGCTGGCAATTGATCGGCCTGAGCCTGCCGCTGGCGGTGCTCTATTTGCTGGGCGGCGCCCTGTTCCGCGATCACGAAGTTCGCGCCGACCCGGGCGACGTGCCGCCGGCCCCCACCGGCGTGGGGCCGTGGTTGCGGTTCGCCGGTATTGTCGGCGGCATCTGCCTGGCGACCTTCACCTTGAGCGGCGTGGCCGGGTTGAGCTATTCCCGGGCGGTGACCCTGAGCTGCCTGGCCACCGTGGTAGTGGGGCTGGCCGCCACGCGGCTGCGGGGCGAGAAAATCGTATTGCCGTCCATGGCGCCGGTCACCAACGAACTGGTGATCGTCGGGGGCTCGGCGTTTCTGGGCGCGCTGATCAGCGCCTTCGCCGCGCACAGCCTGGGCGCCGGCTTCGCGCTGCCCGCTTGGGGCTATCCGCTGGCCGCGCTGCTGGTCCCCTGGGGCTTCTTCGCGGGCGGCATGGTGGGCCTGAATCCGATTGTGATCGGCACGCTCACCGGCGGTGTGCTGGCGCCGATCTGGCCCGCCGAGGCGGTGCTCGGGCTGGGCCTCGCCATGGTTTCCGGCTGGGGGATCACCACCGCCGGCACGCCCTATTCCGCCAACGCTTTGTTGTTGGAACGCCTTACCGGTTACCCGGCGCGGCAGGCCGCCGTGCATTGGAATGGGATCCTTTCGTCCACGACGCTGTTGTTCAGCGGCGCGCTGGCGGCGTTGCTCACCCTGCTGCTGGCCCAGGGCACCTAGACCGGAAGAAAGCCGGCGGCGAACGCCGCCAGCCGCTGCTCCAGCCAGTACTCCGGGTGTGCCGGCGAGCCGGCCACGAAGCCCACATGGCCGCCGCCGGACGACAGCTCCAGGGTCACGCCGGGGCCCAGGTCGGCGCGGGCCGGCAGCATGGCCGGCGTCATGAAGGGGTCGTCCTCGGCCTGGATCATCAGGGTCGGGGTACGGATCGCATGAAGACGCGGCCCGGCGGACGCCTCGGCGTAGTAGTGGGCGGCGCCGCGAAAGCCATAGAGGGGCGCGATCACCCGCTCGTCAAAGGTCCAGAACGACCTGACGCCGCGCAGGTTGAGCGCCGCCAGCCGGGCGGCTTCCTCCGGAGCGGCGTGTCGCAGGTGACGCTGTTGTCGTTTCAGCGTGGTCAGCAGGCTGCTGATCAGGTGGCGCCGGTAGATCCGCGACAGCCCCCGGTCCATGCGGTTGGCGCACAGATCCAGCCGCAGCGGGCTGCACACCGCCGCCGCCGCGCTGAGCGAGCCGTCGTCCGCGCGCGCCAGCCAATTGAGCACGCGGCTGCCGCCCAGGGACACGCCCATGGCGATCAGCGGGCCGTCCCGGTCGCGCCGGCGCAGCGCCCGGATCACCGCGTCCAGGTCGCCGATTTCACCGGCGTGGGCGCACAGGGCGGTGTCGTTGGGCGCCGCCGCGCCGCGCGAATTCATCGCCACCGAGGTAATCCCCAGTGCCGCCAGCCGCGCCTGGGTGCCGCGAATATAGTGGGAGTCGCTGCAGCCCGACAGGCCGTGCAGCAGCAGCACGCGCAGCGCGCCCGCCCGCGGGGCCGGGCCGGCCCAGTCCAGCAGCAGGTGGTCGCCGTCTTCCAGCGGCAGGACTTCGCGGCGCCGGGAAAGCGGCTCGGGCCGGCGGAAGAAGGTCGACCACATTGTCTGCAGATGCGCCGAGCGCAGCCAGGCCGGCGCCTGGAAGGCGGCCGGAATCATTTCGCCCATGGGTTGGAGTCTCTGTCGGGTGAATCAACGGCCGCCTATGTTAGCCTTTCACGCCTGCTTCGTCCCCGCTGACCAGGACCGAAACCCATGAGCCGTCGCTTCTTTGATCCGCAACGCTTCCAGGCCGGCCGGCCCGCCGAGCTGGGCCCGCACGCCAGCCATCACATCGGCAAGGTGCTGCGCATGCGCCCCGGCGACCGCCTGACCCTGTTCAATGGGGAAGGCGGTGAATGGTCCGCCACGCTTGAGGCGGTGGACAAGAAAACCGTCACCGTGTTGCCAGACACCTTTCTGGACCTGGACCGCGCCGCGCCGCGCCCGGTGACGCTGGGTCTGCCGCTGATCAAGGGGGACCGCATGGACTTCGCGATTCAGAAAGCGGTGGAAATGGGCGCGGCGGCGATCCGGGTACTGGAGAGCGAGCGCACCGAAGTGCGGCTCAAGGGCGAACGTGAAAGCAAGAAGCTGGACCACTGGCGGCAGGTGGCGATCAGCGCCTGCGAACAATGTGGCCTGAACCGGCCGCCGGCGGTGGACGGCGTCTTGCCGCTGAAAACCTTCATTGATCAGGCGCAAGGCCTGAGGCTGATCGCCCACCCCGGGGAGCGTCCGCTTGATGCCGCGGCGGTGCGGGACGCGAACGCCATCGCCTTGCTCACCGGACCGGAGGGCGGCTTCTCCGATGACGAACTGGCGGCCGCCCGGCAGGCCGGCTTCCTCGGCTTTGCGCTCGGTGAACGGGTGCTGCGGGCGGAAACGGCGCCGGTGGCGTTGCTCGCGTCACTGTGGACGCTGCTGCCCTGACCGGAGCCTCCGAACGGGGCATGCCGTGCACCAGAATACATCTAATTTTACCTGTTTTATTGCCTTCAAAGCCCTCGCCTCTCTCGTAAAACCACGCCGCTAAAGCCTTTCCAAACTCTGGCATGTTTCTTGAAGTATTTGCTTCGGGCGTTTCCGATCCTCTGCCCGGACGCCTGCTTTTTATTGTGTTTTTTACGGCCTCCGTCATGGGGTGCCTTGTCTTGATTCTGCCTGAGGAACCTTCATGTTTGATCCCAAATTACTGGTGGGCTCCGCGGTGCTCGCGGCACTGCTTAGCGGTTGCGGCGGCTCATCGTCTTCCTCCGACGATGCCGGCACGCCGCCGCCCGGCGGTGACGATGGTGTCGCGTTCTCTTTTGTTGAATCGACCATCGCCGATCTGCATACCTCCCTGGAAACCGGCGGCGTCACCTGTGAAGAAGTGGTTCAGGGTTACATCGACCGCATCCGGGCCTATGACGACACCGGTTCGACCACCGAGCTCAACAGCGTGGTGGCGATCAATCCGGAGGCGATCATCGACGCCCGGGAAAAGGATCTGAATTTCGCCGTCACCGGTATCGATGGCCCGCTGTACTGCGTGCCGGTTCTGCCCAAGGACAACTTCAACACCGAACAGATGCCCACCTCCGGTGGCGCGCTGGCGTTTGCGTACAACCAGCCGACGCGCGACGCCTACACGGTCCGCAAGATGCGCGAGGCCGGCGCCATTGTGCTGGGCAAGGCCAACATGGATGAGTTCGCGTTCGGTTTCCGTGGCGAGAGCTCGGTGCGCGGCCTGGTGAAAAACCCCTACGACCTGACCAAGGGGTCCGGCGGTTCCTCCACCGGCACCGGCACCGCGATCGCCGCCAGCCTGGCGTTGCTGGGCACCGGCAGCGACACCGGCGGTTCGGTGCGCGTGCCCTCCAGCCTGAACGGCCTGGTCGGCATTCGTCCCAGCCTGCGGCTGGTGAGCCTGGACGGCATCATGCCCCTGGCCACCTGGCAGGACACCGGCGGCCCCATGTGCCGTACCGTCGAGGACTGCGCGGTGTTGATGGACGCCATGGTGGGCTTCGACACCTCGCCGGCCAGCAACCAGCGGGTCAGCTTTGAGATCGACGCCCGCCTGATTAACAACGAAGTGGAATACCAGCAGGTCACCGGCGTGCCGGAAACCTACACTGAATTCCTCGACGCCGATGGTCTGCAGGGCGCGCGCATCGGTG
The DNA here is from genome assembly GCA_964556345.1 of uncultured Alcanivorax sp. Lineage (GTDB taxonomy): Bacteria > Pseudomonadota > Gammaproteobacteria > Pseudomonadales > Alcanivoracaceae > Alloalcanivorax. The sequence goes on along the minus strand of CAZKWA010000063.1, from coordinate 859 downwards.
TGGTCCGCGATCTGTTCGGCGGCAATGACAGTGTGCTGGCGGTGATGGACCAGGCGATCGCCAACATGGAAGCCGCCGGCGCCGTGGTGGAAGACGTGACCATCGATGACCTCGCCACCATCCTCGGCGACTACCAGTCCATGTCCAGCTATGAGTTCCGCCACGACCTGGAGGCATACCTTAACGCCTGGCCGAACACCATGGACGGCCACCTTCTGGATTACGACGACCTGGTCGCCAGCGGCGGTTACCTGGACCGTAACCAGGGCAGCCTGGAATTCCGGGGCGGCATCGACCTGAACAACCTGACCGACGAACAGCGGGTGGTGTATGAAAAGAACACCATTGAACGGCCGGTGTTCGTGCGCGAACGGCTGATGCGGGCGCTGGATAACCTGGATGCCGACGGCAACGCGCTGGGCGCGCCCTACGACGTACTGCTCTACCCGGCCCTCACCGGTCTCGCCGGTCCGTTGGGTGGCAATCCGTCCGCCGGCAGCAATAACCGGTTGAGTCCGTTCTCGCTGTTCCCGGCGCTGGTGATGCCGGCCGGCATGGCGGAAGATCTGGAGCCGGCCATGCCGGTGGGCATGGAGATGCTGGGCCGCGAGTTTGATGAGGAAACCCTGATCAAGCTGGCGTACGCCTATCAGGAGCAGTTCCAGCCGCGGGTGGCGCCGACCTTTACGCCGGAGCTGTAACCGAGTGGCGCCCTCCATTGTGGGGGCGCTTCGTATCCGAGGCGCGGTGCTTTCCGGGAGGTGGGTCCCTCCAGCTGGGGACGCGGGGCTGTGTTCTTCCCGTACGGGGACCCCGGGGACCCCTCCCAGGGGGCTCCCAGTCGAACCTCCTGTTATCC
>CAZKWA010000062.1:15011-20334 GCA_964556345.1 uncultured Alcanivorax sp. | reverse complement strand
GTCGTCGTCGATCAGCGCCAGACAGCCGTCCACCACCTCGCCCATGTTGTGGGGCGGGATATTGGTGGCCATGCCCACGGCGATGCCCGACGAACCGTTGACCAGCAGGTTGGGCACCCGCGTCGGCATGACGTCGGGAATCCGTTCGGTGCCGTCGTAGTTGTCCACATAGTCGACGGTTTCCTTGTCCAGATCGGCCAGCAGTTCGTGGGCGATCTTGGCCATGCGCACTTCCGTGTAACGCATGGCGGCGGCGGAATCGCCGTCGATGGAACCGAAGTTGCCCTGCCCGTCCACCAGCATGTAGCGCAGGGAGAACGGCTGGGCCATGCGCACGATGGTGTCGTACACAGCGGAATCGCCGTGGGGGTGATATTTACCAATCACGTCACCCACCACACGGGCGGACTTCTTGTAGGGTTTATTCCAGTCATTGCTGAGCTCGTGCATGGCGAACAGCACGCGCCGGTGCACCGGCTTGAGGCCGTCGCGCACGTCCGGCAAGGCCCGGCCCACGATCACGCTCATGGCGTAATCCAGGTATGACTGTCTGAGTTCGTCCTCGATGTTGACGGGAGTGACTTCTTTGGCGAGGTCCGTCATGGCGTTCCTTATATCCCTCGGTGGCGTGGATAGCGACCCGCGGAAGCCCCGACTCGGGGGCTCCTAAAAGCCACCGATGATAGCACAGCTTTGGCGCCTCTAAATAATTCCCATCAACGCCGTCGCCGGGAGCCCGACGCCGGCATCGGACGAGGCACGCCAGACAGGTTATACTCGCCGCCGGACCGACCGGGCCCGGCCCGGTCTCACGCCCTACCGCGCGGAGCAAAGGAGCCGTCAGCGATGCAGGACAAGCCGTCAGCGATGCAGCCATCACCGGACCACCAACACGCCGACCTGATCATCAAGGCCCGCTGGATCGCCCCGGTGGCGCCGGACACCGGCACCCTCGCCGACCACGCCCTGGTGGTCCGTGGCGACACCATCGTCGATCTTCTGCCCACGCCGCTGGCGGATCAGAAGTGGCGCGCCGACGAGGTCGTCGAGCTGGACCGCCACCTGCTTGCCCCCGGCCTGGTCAACGCCCATACCCACGCCGCCATGAACCTGTTTCGCGGCCTCGCCGACGACCTGCCCCTGATGACCTGGCTGGAGCAGCACATCTGGCCGGCCGAGGGGCAGTGGATGAGCGAAGCCTTCGTGCGCGACGGCACCCGCCTGGCCGCCGCCGAAATGATCCGTTCCGGCACCACCTGCTTCGCGGACATGTACTTCTTCCCGGAGACCACCGCCCGGGTGGCCATGGAAGCGGGGCTGCGCGCGGTGCTGTTTTCGCCGATTCTGGACTTCCCCACCCCCATGGGCGACGGCCCGGAGGACTATCTGCGCCTGGCCACGGAAGCCGCCGACAACTGGCGTCACGAGCCGCGCATCACCATCGGCTTCGGCCCCCACGCCCCCTACACCGTGTCCGACGGTCCGCTGGAAAAGGTGCTCACCCTGGCCGAGGAACTCGATGCGCCGGTGATGATGCATGTCCATGAAACCGCCGGCGAGATCCACCAGGCGGTGGAAGCCAGCGGCGAAAGACCGCTGACCCGGCTCAAGCAGCTGGGCCTGCTCAACCCGCGCCTGCTGGCGGTGCACCTGACCCAGCTTCTCGACGAGGAAATCCAATGGCTGGCGGAAACCGGCAGCCAGGTGGTGCATTGCCCCGAATCCAACCTGAAACTGGCCAGCGGCTTCTGCCCGGTGCAAAAGCTGCTCGACGCCGGCATCAACGTGGCCCTGGGCACCGACGGCTCGGCCAGCAACAACGACCTGGACATGATCGGCGAGACCCGCACCGCCGCCCTGCTCGCCAAGGGCGTGAGCCTGCGCGCCGACGCCGTGCCGGCGGCCACCGCCCTGCGCATGGCCACCCTCAACGGCGCCCGCGCCCTGGGCCTGGAGAGCCGCATCGGCTCACTGGAAATCGGCAAGCAGGCGGATATGATCGCCGTCGACCTGGGCGCCCTGGAGACCCAGCAGGTCTACGACCCGGTGGCGCAACTGATCTACGCGGCCACCCGCGATCAGGTGACACACAGCTGGGTGGCCGGACGCTGCCTGATGCAGGATCGCCGGCTGACCACGCTGAATGCCGCGCTGATCGCCAAGAACGCCGGCGAATGGCAGCGTAAAATCGCCCCGAACAAGGACCAGGCACAACAATGAAAGCCGATGAGGGACAGCCGATGAACCAACCCAACGTGGACAGCGGCGAAATCGCCAAATTCAACGCCCTGGCGGAGCGCTGGTGGGACCCGAACTCGGAATTCCGCCCGCTGCACGACATTAACCCGCTGCGCCTCAACTACATCGACGAGCGCCTGAGCCTGCCGGGCAAGAAAGTGATCGATATCGGCTGCGGCGGCGGCCTGCTCTCCGAGGGCATGGCACGGCGCGGCGCCACGGTCACCGGCATCGACCTGGGCGAAGCGCCCCTGGCGGTGGCGCGCCTGCACGCCGAACAGAGCGGCGTGGAGGTGGAATACCTGCAGATCCTGGCGGAGGACATCGCCGAGCAACGCGCCGGAGAGTACGACGCCGTCACCTGTCTGGAAATGCTGGAGCACGTGCCCGACCCGGCGTCGGTGATCCGCGCCTGCGCCAAACTGGTGAAACCCGGCGGCCAGGTGTTCTTCAGCACCATTAACCGCAATCCCAAGGCGTTTCTGTTCGCCATCGTGGGCGCCGAGTACGTGCTGAGGCTGCTGCCCCGCGGCACCCACGAGTACGCCAAGCTGATCCGGCCCTCGGAGCTGGCCGGCTGGAGCCGCGAAGCGGGCCTGGACGTGCGCGACACCACCGGCATGACCTACAACCCGGTGACGCAGGTGTACAAGCTCAACCGCGATGTGTCGGTGAACTATCTGATGCACGCGGTGCGCCATGCTTGAGGCGGTGTTCTTCGATCTGGACGGCACTCTGGTCGACACGGCGCCGGATTTCCACGTGGTGCTGAATCAGCTGCTGCGCGACCACGGCCGGCCGGAGGTCAGCTATCAGGCGGTGCGCGCCACCGTGTCCAACGGCGCCCGGGCGCTCACCGAACTGGGCTTCGGCCTGGCCCCCGTGGATGAGGGCTTCGATGACCGGCTCAACCAAGTGCTCGACGCCTACGGCGCGCGCCTGGCGGTGGACACCCGCCTGTTCGACGGCATGGCGGAGACCCTGGCCTGGCTGGAAGAGCAAGGCCTGCCCTGGGGCGTGATCACCAACAAACCGGAGCGCTTCACCCGCCCGGTGCTGGCCGGGCTGGGCCTGCTGGACCGGTGCGCCTCGGTGATCTGCCCGGACCAGGTCCGCGAGCGCAAGCCGGACCCGGAAGGTCTGCTGATGGCCGCCGCCGCCGTGGGTGCCAACCCCACCCACTGTGTCTATGTGGGCGATCATTTGCGTGACATCCAGGCCGGTCTGAATGCGAAGATGATCACCGTCACCGCCGGGTTCGGCTATATCGACGCGGACGACAACCCGCGCGCCTGGCCGGCGGATTATTTCCTGGAACGCGGCGAGCAACTGCTGCCGCTGCTGAAAACACTGTGAAGAAGTAGGTACAGTCGACATGGACATCAAGGCACTCAACAGCCTGGCGGCCCAATACCAATGCCCGCCGGACGCCTTCAAGGATCGTATTATTCTGGTCACCGGCGCCGGCGCCGGCATCGGCCGCGCGGTGGCCCTCGCCCTCGCCGCCCACGGCGCCACCGTGATTCTGCTCGGCCGCACCCAGAGCAAGCTGGAAGCGGTCTACGACAAGATCAAAGCCGCCGGTGGCCCGGAGCCGGCCCTGGCGCCGGTCAATATGGAAGTGGCCCGCCCGGAGGACTACCAGGAGCTGGCCACGCTGTTCGGCCGCGAATTCGGGCGTCTCGACGGCGTGCTGCATAACGCCTCGGTGCTGGGTGACATCACCCCCCTGGAACGCTATGGCGCGGACACCTGGGATTCGGTGATGCGGGTCAACGTCAGCAGCGCCTTCTACCTGACCCAGGCGTTGCTGCCGCTGCTGCGCGAGAGCGACGACGGGCGCATCCTGTTCACCTCTTCCAGCGTGGGGCGTCGGGGCCGGGCGTTCTGGGGCGCCTACGCGGCGTCCAAGGCGGCCACGGAAAATCTTTCCCAGACCCTCGCCGAGGAATTGGAGAACACCTCGAAAATCCGCGTGAACACCATTAACCCCGGCGCCACACGCACCGATATGCGCGCCCTTGCCTATCCCGGCGAGGACGCGGAAAAGCTGAAAACTCCGGAACAGATCGTCGCCAGCTATTTATACCTGCTGGGCCCCGAGGGCGCCGCGATCAACGGCTGCTCGGTGGACGCGCAGCCGCGCTGAACCAGCTTGACCCCAGCGACATTCCGGTATGGCTAAACGGCACCCGTGCGCCTTCACGTCCATGCTATTACTGCCGGCGATCCTCTTTCGAATAACAAACAGGGATAGCCATGCTTCGCTTCGCATTCGCTTTATTGATTCTGGTGTTCTCTTCGCTGTCCATCGGCGCGCAGGAAGTGCGCCTTTCGCCGGAGCAGCAGCAGAAGATGGAACAGCTTCTCCCCGGCGTTGACGTCGACCAGGACCTGGTCCGCTCGCTGGCGGACATTTTCTATTCGCGGGAGATGCCGGTCCGCGTAAGACTGGCCGCCATCGCCAAGCTGGTGGGGATCGATCAGATGCCGCCGGGCACCGCCCTGAACCGCAAGATCTGCATCTGGGACATCGCCGGGCGCAACGGGCCGGTCTTTCAGGCGGCCATGGAACAGCGCGCCATGGCGCTGGAATACGGCATCGACCTGGAGATGATCCCGTTCACCAACGAAACCATTCTGGTCGAGGAGCTCAAAGCCGGGCGCTGTGACGCCGGGCTGATGAGCGGCATGCGCGCGCGGCTGTTCAACAGCTACACCGGCAGCATCGACGCGATCGGCGCGATTCCCGACAACAAGCACATGCGCACCCTGTTGCAGGTGCTGGCGCACCCCAGCCAGGCGGGCCACATGGTTCAGGGCGAGTACGTGATCATGGGGATCTTTTCCGGCGGCGCCGCGCACGTTTTCGTCAACGACAAACGGATCAGCTCGCTGGCCAAGGCCGCCGGTAAAAGGGTGGCGGTGCTGGATTACGACAAAACACAATCGGAAATGGTCGCCGGCATCGGTGCCACGCCGGTGCCCTCGGACATTGTCAGCGCGCCCAACAAGTTCAACAACGGCGTCGTCGACATTCTGGCCGCGCCGCTGATCGCCTATGAACTTCTGGAACTCTATAAAG
>CAZKWA010000062.1:0-15001 GCA_964556345.1 uncultured Alcanivorax sp. | reverse complement strand
CGATGGCGGTATCGTCGACTACCCGATCGCGCAGATCAGCATGCAGCTGGTGGGCCGGCTGGACAAGTTTCCCAACGAGGTGGCGCAACTGATCCGCGAAGCCTCCTTCGAAGCCTATGATCAGGTACGCGAGCGGGTGAAGATCGAGGAAGACCGGGTGCCGGATCATTGGTGGATCGAGATCCCCGCCGACGAAAAGCGTGAGTACGAGGCGATGATGCAGGAAGCCCGCGATACGCTGCGCCGCCAGGAGTACTACGACGGCCGCATGCTTGATCTGCAGCGCCGTATCCGCTGCAAGTTCGATCCGTCCCGTGGCGAATGCTCGAATAAAAAATAAACCCTACCCAGGAGGCCGTGTGTACGCACCCCGCCTAGTACGCCCTACCCTGCTCGGCCTGGGCGCCGCCCTGGCCCTGGCCGTCGCGCCGGCGGCGTCCGCTTCGGACGCCGGCCTGCGCGACACCGTCTATAACGACGACCTGCCCATGACGCAACGTGTCGCCGCCATGCGGGAACTGACCGGCCTGGGCCAGCCCGGCAACGACACCCGCAAGATCTGCATCTGGGACATCATCGGCCGGAACGGCCCGATCTACGCCGCGGCCCAGGATCAGCGCGCCAGACTGCTTGAGTACGGTATCCAGCTGGAGCTGGTGCCCTACACCGATGAACGGGTGATGGTGGACGAATTCAAAGCCGGCCTTTGCGACGCGGCGCTGATGAGCGGCCTGCGCGCGCGGCTGTTCAATACTTATACCGGCACCATTGATTCCATCGGCGGGCTGCCCGACCAGCAGCACATGCGCATTCTGCTGCAGGTGCTCGCCGATCCCCAATCGGCGCCGCACATGGTGCAAGGGGACTATGTGGTGGCCGGCATCGCGCCCGGCGGCGGTGCCTACCTGTTCGTGAACGACAAAACGATCAATACCCTGGCGGCGGCGGCGGGCAAGAACGTGGCGGTGCTCGACTACGATCCGGTCCAGGCGGAAATGGTCAGCCAGGTGGGCGCCTCCCCGGTGCCCACGGACATCGTCAACGCGCCGAACATGTTCAACAACGGCGTGGTGGACGTGCTGGCCGCGCCGCTGGCCGCCTATGAAATCGTCGAGCTGTACAAGGGCATGACGCCGGACGGCGGCATCGTCGACTACCCGATCGCGCAGATCAGCATGCAGCTGGTGGCCCACCGCGAACGCATTCCCAACGAGGCCGCCCAGCTGGTGCGTGAGGTTTTCTACGAAAGTTACGACCAGATCATGGCCCGGGTGCACGAAGAGACCAAGCACATACCGGACCACTGGTGGATCACCATCCCCGAAGACGATAAACGGGAATACGAAGTGATGATGCGCGAGGTTCGCCTGCAACTGCGCGAACGCGACTATTACAGCGCCGAGATGCTGACGCTGCAGCGCCGCATCCGCTGCAAGCTGGATTCGTCACGGGCCGAATGCGCCGACCCGCAGGAATAAACCCCGGAGCCGCTCAGTGGAGCGGCTCGTCGCCGGGCAGCTGATCGAGGGTACCGAACAGGTCGACGCGCTGATCGCTGAACATGTCCAGCTCCGGCGCCAGCGCCTGCACGTAACGGTCGAAATACAGGAACTGTTTCAATAACAGCGCGAACTCGCGGGGGAAGCGGATACCGTGGCCCTCGCCGATACGCACCAGGTCGGTGAGCAGCTGGTTGACCTCGCGGTCGTTGCGGTCCGCCTGCACCAGGGCGCTGGCGTCCACGTCGGTGAGCCGGTCTTGCAGCGCGGAAATGTCCCGCGCCAGGGCGTCCACGTCGACCTCCTCGCGGGTCATGCCCACCATGGCCATGGCCCGGGCCATGGCCGGCACGTCGCCGCTGCCGATGGCTTCGAAGAACGCCATCATGCCCTGCCAGGCTTCCGGACGAATACGCCCGACCATGCCGAAATCAATAAAGCCCACCCGGCCGTCTTCCAGCAACATCAGGTTGCCGGCGTGCACGTCGGCGTGGAAAAAGTCGCACACCATCAGGCTGGAAAACCAGGTGTTCAGCGCCGTGATCAGGGTGCCCGCCGGGTCATCGGTATAGCGTCGCAGCACCTGCAGATCGGTGAGCGGCACACCGTGGAAGCGCTCCATGGTCAGCACCCGCGCGGTGGTGTGCGACGCCACCGGCCGCGGCGCCACGGCGCCGGTGTTGCCGGTCTCGGCCAGGAAGCGGTTGAAGGCGTCCAGGTTGCGCGCTTCCTGCAGGAAGTCGCACTCCTCCAGCATGCCCGCCTGCAATTCCTCGATCACACCGGAGAGCGCCGAGCGCGACAGGCCCGGGGCCAGCGATTCGACCACGCGGGCGGAGACATAAAGAAAATTAAAATCGGTGAGCAGCACGTGGCGGACGCCCGGGCGCTGCACTTTGATCACCACGTCGGCGCCGTTTTTCAGGCGCGCCGCGTGCACCTGGGCGATGGAGGCGCTGGCCAGCGGCTTGGGGTCGACCCATTCGTAAAGGGTTTCCAGGGGCTGGCCCAGCTCCGCCTCCACGGTCTCGCGGATGTAGTGAAACGGCAGTGGCGGCGTGCGATCCAGGCATTTCTGGAATTCGCTGACGTACGCCTCCGGAAACAGCGACGGGGAGCTGGCGATGAATTGACCCAGCTTGATATAAGTGGCGCCCAGGGATTCGAAGGTGCGGCGCAGGTGCCGCGGCAGGGCGTCGCGGTCACCCAGCAGCCAGCCCAGGCCCTGGCGGCCGACCACACCCACCGTTTCGATGACGCGGAAAGCACCGCGGGCGGTATTGCGCACCAGGGCCAGCCCCTCCCGCTCGCGGGCGAGGTTTGCGCGCATTTCATTAACGATGGTGTCTTTACTCATCACTTCTACCTAGGTTCCAGTTAAAAGAGTCAACACCGCCCTCTCTGTTTTTCGCGCTATTCCGGACAGCGATTTTAAAAAAACAGCCTTCCCGAGCGCCGCCGTTCGACGGCGGCACCACGACCCTGACGCTAACAGGTTGAAAAATAAAGCATAAAGGTCAACGCTCGTGAAGTTCCCTGAAGGCATTGGCTGTTCCGACACAAGAGCCGAGACCCAGGGTCATTATCAGCGGAGCGCCGCGAACCCATGATCGCAAGCCTAGCATTAGGTTTGTAATGGCTTACATGCATTTTTGTAATCGGCGCTTGTGCCAACTCAGCAAGGTTGGGTACTGTCATCGACGCCGTGAGAACAATAAAAAGGAGCTCAAGGAATGCGTTCTCTACTCAGTAAAATCACGCGCCCCGCGCGTGCCCTCATCGCCGGTGGCGTCATCACTGCACTTTCCGGTTGTGGCATGATCTACAAGACCACCGGTGACGTCCTCGTCAGCTTCGGTCAGGCGGAGCTCGCTCCCCATCTGCTCACTTACGATGACGTCCGCATGGGCTGCGTCATGGGCGAAGCGCAAACACCGCTGCTGATGTCCTTCGGCGAGGTGGGCTCCCACCCGGAAAAACTCGGCGTGATGACCTACACCACTTCCGCCGTCTGTGCCGAACAACTGGCGCTGGAAGCCGACCTCCGTTATCTGCGCGCCATCAATGCCGGCCGGGTCGACGAAGCGCAGGATGCCCGCATCGAGTACAAGCGCTGGTCCGCGGTCGCGTCCAAGCGCCTGCTGAAGTCCTACGACCTGATGAACGAAGTCTACGGGCCGCTCGAACCCGACGAGTGTCCGAAGCTCAATCGTGAGTTGGACCAGCTGGTCTGGATGATCGGCAACATCGCCGGCGTTCAGGCGCTGGTGGCCGATGGCGCCGCCGAAGGCAGCGTCGGGGTGCCGCGCGACATCGTCGGTCAGGTGGAGCGTAACGCCAAGTGTCTCGACAACGAGAAGTGGTGGGGCGCGCCCCAGGGCCTGCGCGCGGCGGTCTGGACCATCCTGCCGCAGCTGGCACCGGAAGGCGCCCAGCCCTGGCAGACCCTGGAGCAATCCGCCGAGATGGGCTTCCAAAGCGGCGTCCGCCTGGGCAGCGCTTTCTACGCCATCAGCGCCTATGGCAAGGGTGACAACGAGCGCCTGCGCACCGCGATCCGCGATTTCGCCGCCAACGATGAGAACATCAGCAAGGAATACGCGATGATCGACGCCATCGCCGAAGTTCTGGTTCTTGGCCTCTCCGACCGTCTCTGGACCGAAAACGCCGGTAAGCGTACCCCGCTGAACGGTCTCGGTACCTTCTGGGACGATCAGTCCAGCGAGCCGCAGACGAACATCGACGACCTGCTGTAGTCCTTATATGTAAGCGGGCCCTTTCCCCCGGGCCCGCCTTTCCCATCAGACAAGAAGTATGCAAGGAGAGAAACCGATGCGCGTTTTCAAAGCCTTAGCGATGGCGGCGGTAACGACGATGGGCCTGGCCTCCATGTCCGCGCAGGCCGCCAACACCGAGCGCAGCCTTTGCGTGTTCGATATCATCGGTGCCAGCGGTGATGTGTATAACATCATGAAGGACTACAAAACCCAGGCGCTCGGCTGGGGCGTGGACATCACGCTTAAGCCCTATACCGACGAGAAGATCGCCGCCGAGGATCTCAAAGCCGGTCAGTGCGACGGCGCCGTCCTCACCGGCCTGCGGGTGCGTCAGTTCAACAGCTACGCCGGCAGCATGGAAGCGGTGGGCGCGATCCCCACCTACGAGGAGCTGCACACCGTGTTCCGGGTGATGGCCAGCGGTAACGAATCCATCAACAACCAACTCAAGGCCAACGGCTACACCATTGCCGGTTTCGCCCCGATGGGCGCGGCCTACCTGTTCGTCAAGGACAAGAGCATCGACACCGTCGGCGAGCTGTCCGGCAAGTCGATCTCGGTGATGGAGTACGCCCCGGACCAGGCCAACATGGCCGCCCAGGTGGGCATGTCGCCGGTACCCTCGGACATCACCAACTTCGCCGGCCGCTTCAATAACGACTCGGTGGACATCTGCTTCGCCCCGGTGGTCGCCTACTCCGCTCTCGAGCTCTACAAGGGCATGCAACCGGACGGCGGCATCGTTCGCTACACCCTGGGCCAGTTGACCACCCAGATCGTGCTGCGCAACGATAAGTTCTCCGACGAGTTCGCGGCCCAGTCGCGCACCTGGATGCTGGGTCAGTTCGACCGTGCCATGCAGGTGATCCGCAACGCCGAAAACGAAGTGGATGACAAATGGTGGATTGATATCCCCGACGAAGACAAACGCCGCTACAACGAAATGCTGCGCGAAGCCCGCGTCAACATGACCGAGAGCGGTATGTACAACAAGGACCTGATGGACCTCCTTCGCAAGGTGCGCTGCAAAACCGACCCGAGCCGGGCCGAGTGCACCTTGGCGATGGAGTAATCACCTCGCCGGACGCGAACCAAACGGGGCCTGACCGGGCCCCGTTTTCTCTTTTGATGTAGTAAGCACGCTGGCGCCGCGGACAAGCCTCGGTGCCGGCAAGGTGATAGTGCCTCTGTGCGGAGTGCGCGCTTTTCTCCAGAGCGTCTTCCCGCGCTTATCAAGGCATAACAACAACCGGGTGAATAATGGAAAAACCTCAGTTGACCGTGGCCAGGCGTTCGGTGGCGGAGTGGCTGTCATCGCTACCCACCCTTTTCATTCTGCTGACCGTGATTTTTTTGTCTTCCGGTCAGATTATCCATTCCCAGCTCCTCAAGATCGGTGAGAACACCTGGGACGAATATTTCCTGTTGCGTGGCGCCGGCATGGTCTCCGAGCCCACCTGTAACCCCGACCCGGACATCAACCAGCGGGTCAGGGAAGTCGTGGAACAACGCAAGGCCGAGGCGGCCGACGACCCGTTGGGCGACATTCTTGGTGGCTCGTCCGTGGACGAGGACGCGATCCGCAACTCGCTGGAATCCTCCCGGGAGAACTGCCGCAATAAGTGGGACCGTTTCAGGATCGTGGAGGAAAAGGTCACCCCCGCGGTGATCATGTTCCGCAATATCGAGGGCGGCGTCGCCAAGGTGGTCTCCACGCTGGGCGACTATAAACGCCTGCTGCTGTGCCTGCTGGTAATGATCTGCGCGATCACCGCCACCCTGGCCCGGCACCATATTTCGCTGCGCCCGCCCCGCACCCGCAAGGACCATTTTGTCACCACCACCGCGCAGTTGGTCGCCAACGCCTCCTTGTTGATGTCGGCGACGGTCTACCGGGCGGAGGAAGTGGACGCCATGGCGTCCGGTGTGACGGTCAGCAACTTCTATCTGCACCAGTTCTGGATCATCGGCTTCGCGTTATTGACGGCGGCGTCGATCTACCAGTTGATCCGCCCGCCCAAGAATCTTGAAACCGGGGGGTCCTGGCCCAAGGCGTTCCTGACCATCCCGCTGTACAGCTTCATGTCGCTCACGGCGGCCGCCCAGTTCGCCAGCCAGGGCTACTACCACGGCATCAGTGTCTATCTGAACATGATGATGGAGCTGTCCACGCTGTTCCTGAACCTGGCGCTGTACATCTGGATCGGCATGCTGCTCAAGCAGACCAAGCTGGCGCACCTGGTGTTCGACATTCTGCGGCCGTGGAAAATGTCGCCGGAACTGATGTGTTTCGTGGTCCTGGCGGTCGCCGCCATCCCCACCGCCTACACGGGCGCGTCCGGCATCTTCGTGATCGCCGCCGGCGCCACCATCTATCAGGAACTGATCCGGGTGGGCGCCCGTAAGCAGCTCGCTCTGGCCGCCACCGCCATGTCCGGCTCCATGGGTGTGGTGCTGCGTCCCTGCCTGCTGGTGGTGATCATCGCCGCGCTCAACAAGAGCGTGACCACCGCGGAACTGTTCTCGTCCGGCTACAAGATCTTCTTCCTGAGCCTGTTCCTGTTCTTTATCTACAGCCAGTTCGCGCGCACCTCGCCGGCCCGCATCGCGCCGTTCTCCGAGGCGCTGCCGAAGAGCCTCAAGCGCATGGTGCCGCTGATGCCGTACGGCGTCGTGGTGGGCGCCATCCTGGTGCTGTTCAGCGACGTGCTCGGCCGGCAACTGGACGAGTTCTCCGCGCCCATCATCCTGCCGGTGATCATGATCGGCATTCTCTTTTACGAGAAGCTCAGCCGTCATCTTCTGCACCTGTTCAGCCTGTTCCTGATACCGATGCTGGTACTGTCCTTCATGGGCATCTGGGAAGGCTACCAGGCGCTGACGACCGGCCAGATCCCGGTGGGTATTTCTGCGGCGGAGCTGGAAGACGTTCTGTGGGCCGAGTTCTGGCGCAATACGGTACTCAGTGCTTTCCTGATTATTCATTATCTGGTCAAAACCGGTGATCAGGACCCGCACTACAAGCCGGAAGCCGGCGTCTCCGAGAAGCTGGAAGGCTCCCTGCGCCTGGCCACCAACGAGACCACCGGCCACATCGGCGCCCTGCTGATGTTGATGGCCCTGTCGGTGAGCACCGGCGGCATCATCGAGCGCTCGGGCCTGCTGGAAATGCTGCCCGAGGTGTTCCCGTCAATATGGGTGGCAATGGGCATTCTGGTGGTGACCATGGTGATCATCGGCATGATCATGGACCCCTATGGCGCGGTGATTCTTGTGAACGCCACGATTGCCCAGGTGGCCTTCAACAACGGCATTGATCCATTGCACTTCTGGATGATCACGCTGGTGGCGTTCGAGCTGGGGTATCTGACACCACCGGTGGCCCTGAACCATCTGTTGACCCGACAGGTGGTGGGTGACGATGAGGTGGAGAGCGCCCGGCTAAGCACCGGCAGCTTCTTCCGGCGCTATGAGAAGTTCCTGCTTCCCATCGCGACCATGCTGACGGCGCTGCTGATCGTGTCTTTCCTGCCGCTGGTTTCCGACGGCCTGCATGAGTGGCTGTTCCAGAAAATCCAGTCCGGCGGCTGATCCCGCCACCCTTATCAGCCAGACCCACAAGGGCCGCTTTCGCGGCCCTTTTTTATGGCCATTGCGCTGTAGCGGGCGCGTTTCTTTCGATTATCGCGGACCTCTCCAGGCGAGTTGGATCAATGTAAAAAAAAGAGCTAGACTGATCAAAATAACAACAACGATTACTAATAATAAAAAAGGAATGCCCCATGACGGAACGGACCCTGGGCCTGCCCCGACGTACGCCCACTGAATGGCTGTCCACCCTGCCGACGCTGCTGCTCCTGCTGGTTGTCGTGTTCCTGTCCTCCGGACAGATCATCCACTCGCAACTGCTGAAAATCGGCGAAGCCACCTGGCAGGAATACTTCATGTTGCGTGGTGCCGGCATCATGCCGGAGCCCACCTGCAATCCGGACCCGGACATCAACCTGCGGGTCGGCGAAATCGTCAAGCAGCGCCAGGCGGAAGCCGCCGGCGATCCGCTCGCGGGTATTCTCGGCGGAGCCTCGGTGGATGAAGACGCCATCCGCCGTTCCCTGGAAGCCACCCGGGAAAATTGCCGGGCCAAGCTGGACCGCTACCACACCGTGCAGGAGAAAGTGACGCCGGCGGTGATCGCGTTCCGAAACGTGGAAGGTGGCGTCGCCCTGGTGGTGTCCACCCTCGGCGATTACAAACGCCTGCTGCTCTGCCTGCTGCTGCTGATCTGCGCCACCACGACCACCTTCCAGCGCCATCACATCGCGCTCCGTCCGGCGCGAACCCGCAAGGATCACCTGGTCTCCCTGGGCGGGCAGCTGACGGCCAACGCCTTGCTGTTGGTGTCCGCCATCGCCTACCGGGTGCAGGACGCCGCCTCCATGGCCGCCGGCGTGACCATCGATAACTTCTACCTGCACAATGTCTGGATCGCCGGCTTCGGGGTGCTCACCCTGGCGGCGCTGTACAGGCTGGTGCACGCGCCCCGGGATCTGGAGCCGGGCGGGTCCTGGGGCAAGGCCTTCCTGACCATCCCGCTGTACAGCTATATGTGCCTGTCGGCGTCCGCCCAGTTCTTTTCCCAGGGCTATTTCCACGGCACCAGCGTCTATCTGAATATGATGATGGAGCTGTCCAGCGTGTTTCTGAACCTGGCGCTGTACATCTGGATCGGCATGATGCTGAAGCAGACCCGGCTCACGCATATTTTCTTCGACGCCCTGCGCCCCTGGCAGATGTCACCGGAACTGATGTGCGTGGTGGTACTGGCGATCGCCGCCGTTCTGACCGCCTATACCGGTGCCTCCGGCATCTTCGTGATCGCCGCCGGCGCGACCATCTACACCGAGCTCCGGCGCGTCGGCGCGCGCAAGCAGCTGGCGCTGGCCGCCACCGCCATGTCCGGCTCCATGGGCGTGGTGCTGCGTCCCTGTCTGCTGGTGGTGATCATCGCCGCGCTCAACAAGAGCGTCACCACCAGCGAGCTGTTCGCGTCCGGCGCCAAGGTGTTCGCGCTCAGCCTGTTTGTCTTCTTTATCTTCAGTCAGTTCGCGCGCACCACCCCGGCCCGTATCGCCCCGTTCTCCCAGGCACTGCCGGCGAGTCTCAAGCGGATGATCCCGCTGATGCCCTACGGCATCGTGGTGGGGGCCGTGGCGGTATTCTTCAGCGATGTGCTGGGGCGCCAACTGGACGAATTCTCCGCCCCCATTATTCTGCCGGTGATGCTGCTGGCGATCCTGGTCTACGAGAAGTTCAGCCGCCATACGCTGCATCTGTTCAGCCTTTTCCTGGTCCCGATGCTGGTGCTCTCCTTCATGGCCATCGCCGACGGCTACCAGATACTGGCCAGCGGCGAGATACCCGGCGGCACCTCGGCCGCGGAATTGGAAGCGGCGCTGTGGAGCGAAGCCTGGCGTAATCTGCTTTTCGCCGTGTTCCTGGCGGTGCATTACCTGTCCGCGCTGTCCCCCCGAAGAGACAGCGACCCGGTGGCGGATTACCCGCCCGAAGAGGGCATTTCCGAGAAGCTGGAAGGCAGCTTGCGTTTCGCCACCGGTGAAACCGCCGGCCATATCGGCGCCATGTTGATGTTGATCGCCTTGTCGGTGGGTACCGCCGGCATCATCGAGCGCTCCGGTATGCTGGAATTGCTGCCGGACGCGTTCGCGTCGATCTGGGTCGCCGGGCTGTTCCTGGTGGTCGCGCTGGTACTGGTGGGCATGTTCATCGACCCGCTCGGCGCGGTGATTCTGGTCAACGCCACCTTCGCGCCGCTCGCCGCCAGCAATGGCATAGCGCCGCTGCATTTCTGGATGATCGCGCTGGTCGCGTTCGAGCTCGGCTACCTGACGCCACCGGTGGCGCTGAACCACTTGTTATCCCGTCAGGTGGTGGGCGACGACGAAGTGGAAAGCGCGAAGCTTTCCACTGGCACTTTCTTCAGGCGTTACGAAAAATTCCTGCTGCCCATCGCGGTGATGCTCACCGCCCTGCTGATCGTCGCCTTCCTGCCGTTGTTGTCCGACGGCCTGCACGACTGGCTGTTCCAGAAGATACAAACGGCGGCCTGAGCCCGCCCTGTGTTCCCGGGCGGACCCTTTCCGCCCGGGACAGGCTCCGCAAGACGGTTTCCTCCGCCCCGGGGATATCGGATACTCTGTATCCCTACGCTTATCCTCAAGCAGGTGCAGTAATGAGTGATCAGGAATCCCGACACCGCGAGCGTCCCACGGAACCGTTGCCCAAATCGGTCAAGCCGGCGCTGCTGTTCCTCGGTTTTTTGTTTATGGTGACGATGGTGATCGCCGGTGCCGCCTATGTGGTGGACCGGCAGATTTACGGGTGAACCAGTTGAACGGGTGAATCATGTCGTCTCAGGGAGAGCACCGCCATCATCCACGCCGCGATCCGCCCCGGGGGGTGTCACTGACCCTGCGCCGGGATCCGCCGCATAACGGCGAGGAGTCGTTGCACCTGTTATGCCGGGATGTGTCCCGAACCGGCCTGGGCGTGGCCTTGCCCCACTCGATCCCGCCGGACACCGATGTGGAAGTGTGGATTACCCTGCCCGGTGACGAACGGCGTCTGCATTTGTACGGCACCGTGGCCTGGTGCGCCGCCCCTCTGGGGCAGTGGCGCGCCGGCGTGGCGTTGAATCTGGAACGCAGCGACGGTCAATACTGGTCGGCGCACTTCGACGATGACCATGACTTCGCCGAACACTGAAGCCCCCTTGTTTCGCAGTGGCGGCCGCTACCAGGACCATCGCCCGGACTACCCCGCCACCCTGTTCGAATGGCTGGCCCGGCACAGCCCCGGCCACCGGCGGGCCCTGGACCTGGGTTGCGGCAGCGGCCAGGCCTGCCGGGCCCTGGAACCCTGGTTCGAGACGGTGCTCGGCGCGGATATCAGCCTCGGCCAGTTGAGCGCCGCGCCGGCCAGCGCCAGCCACTATCTGTCGGCCCGGGCCGACACTCTGCCGATCACCGCTAACAGCCTTGACCTGATCACCGTGGCCCAGGCTTTGCACTGGTTCCCCCTGCCCGGCTTTTTCCGCGAGGCGGAACGGGTACTGAAAGACGGTGGCCTGCTGGCCGTGATCAGTTACGGCCTGTGCAGCGTGGCGGGCCTGGAAGGCCTGATCGAGGATTTCCACAACCGGATTCTCAAGCCGTGGTGGCCGGCGGCACGCTGGCTGGTCATTGACGGCTACCGCAGCGTCACCCTGCCCTGGCCGGAGATCGACGGGCCGCCGGCCATGCCGCTGGTGCGACAATGGCACTGGCGGGAGATGGCCGGTTATCTGGATACCTGGTCGGCGCTGGTGAAGGCCCGTGAAAGCGGTGACGACCCGCTGGCGGCGTTTTTGCCGGAACTGGAACGGCAATGGGGGGAGACGTCCCGGGAAGTCCGCTGGCCGCTGCAATTGCGCGTTTGCGCGCGACCGCCGCGCCCGGCCTGACCAGCCGGCGAGCCCCCTGGCAGGACCCGGGCCCCGTCAGGGTGCCGACCCCATCAGGACTCGGGAAAGTGTTCGGCGAGCAATCCGGCGAGGCGGTCCAGCCGGCGGCGGCGCTTGGCCAGCCCGAAGATGTTCATCATCCGCGTCCCCCAGGTCAGCGCGGTGGCCAGCGTGTCGCCGCCCCGGCGGGGGATGACATGCACGTGCACATGGGGGACATGCTGGTTGGCCTCGCGGCCGTCGTTAACGATCACGTTGTGGGCGAGCACATCCAGCCCCGCCCGCTTGTGGGCCCGGATGGTGCGCCGGGCCAATTCAAACAGATGGGCGCAGAGATCCGGCTCCAGGTCCTGGAGCAAGGGCTGGTGCTGCACCGGGATCACCAGGCAATGGGCCTCGCGCACCGGGAACAGATCCAGCAGCACGATCGCCCGCTCGTCCCGGTATACCACGCTGCCTTCGGCGCGCCCTTCCAGTATCTGGCAAAACACGCAATCCGCCACTCAGTCCTCCGGTTGCAGGTCGGCCTGCTTACGTCGTTGACGCCAAAGCTCCGCCCCGGCCAGCAGCAGGGCCAGAATCAGCACCGCCAGCAGCGGGCCGCCGGCGCGCCACAGGCTGATGTCCTCCTGGGCCAGGCCGTCGAACAAACTCACCACCCAGGCCGGCCCCCATTGGTCATGGGTGGGTGATACCGGCCAGGGCATCAACAACAGCGCCGCCGCCAGGGCGCGCAGGGGCAGCCGCAACCAGCCGCGCAGCGGCCGGGTAATGTACCAGAGCACGAACAGCACCCCCACGGACCCGAGCAAGTAGGCGAACCATCCCCACAAATAGGCTTTCGTCGTCACGATCTCTCCAACGTTAAAGTGAGCAAAGTGAGCCGCGCTCAGTCCACCCAGTGAATAATACGCTCTTCCAGGTCCGCTTCATCCACCGTGGTCTCGCTGACCACCCGGCCGGCCACGCTGATGCCGGCCTCGCGGACCGACTCCACGCGTCCGGACCGTAATGGATGCCAGGGCTTGAGCGGTCGGCCCCGGGCGCGCAGCCGGTAGGCGCAGGTGGCCGGCAGCCAGTCGAAATGCCGCGCCACCTCCGTGGTCACCTCAACACAGTCGGGCACATAATGATGACGCTCCGGGTACACCCGGCAACGGCAGCGCTCAGTGTCCAGGTAGCCGCAGGCCACGTCGGTGAACGCCACTTCGCCGCTGTCTTCGTCCTCCAGTTTAACCAGACAGCAGCGCCCGCAGCCATCACAGAGGGCTTCCCACTCCCGGGCATCGAGTTGCTCCAGGGGCAGTTCCCAGAACCGCTCACGCACGGCGCGGGCGATCCGGGTGGCCGTCGGCCAGGTACAGATCCGGGTCCGGCGGCGGCGGCATCTGCAGGTAAAAGCCCTGCTCGCGCACCGCGGCCATGACCTTGCCGACATCGGCACGCGCCAAGGGGCGATCCGGAGACAGAATCAGATCACTGACGTGCACGCCGGGGCCGAACTGCTCGGCGAGCGCCTCGGGCAGCTCCTTGAGACCCTTGCCCCGGGCCACATAGAGGTACATATCCGGGCGCTTGCGGCTCTTGTAGATGGAACAGAACAGCTTGCCCTTGAGCAGGCTCGAAGCGCTCATAACATCTCCCTCAGCGGTTGTGCGACCAGGTCCCGGCGCCACCCGGTGAGCGGCTCCGGCAAGGTGTCCGGGTCACGCAGCAGGGCTTCCAGCCAGCGGCGCCGGACCAGCACATCGGGTTTCAGCGCCAGGTCCTCGGCGATCCGCTCCACCCGTTCGCGCAGCGCCTTCATGGTGCGGCGCTGCTCCGGGTCCAGCGGCCCGGGCAGGGGTTCCGGCGGCTCCGCCGTGGCCGCCTGGTCGATCAGCGCCAGCAAGGCATCGCCGTCGCGGCGGATGGCGCGCGGGTGCACACCCAGCTTCTGCAGGTCCACCCGGCTGCCCAGCCCGCCCCGGCTTAGATCCAGTAGCGTATTATCGCGCAGCACGAAGCCCTTGGGCAGATCGCGCTCCCGCGCCGTCGCCTCGCGCCACTCGGCCAGCTTCTCCAGCACCGCCAGTTCACGGCCGCGCAAATTGCCGGCGCCCTTCACCTGGCGCCATACCGCCCGCGGCTCGGCGCGCCGGCGCGCGTCGTCGCGCAGCCGCTCGCATTCCTCGCGCCACCAGTCCAGCCGCCCGAGACGTTCCAGCTCGGCGTACAGCTGCCCGGTCAGCTCCGGCAGGTATTTGACGTCGTCCTCGGCGTAACGAAGCTGCTCTTCGCTGAGCGGCCGTTTCAGCCAGTCAGTGCGGGTGGCGCCCTTGGCCAGACTCACCCCCAGCCGGCTCTCCACCAGACGCTGGTAGCCCACCTGCATGTCCTCGCCGGTGAGCGCCGCGGCGATCTGGGTGTCCCGGACCTGCTTCGGGTAGGCGCCGGCGAACGCCGCCAGCGCCTCCAGGTCCTCGGAGCAGGCGTGCATGATCAGCGGGCGTTCGGCGAACAACGGCACCAGGGCCGGCGGGTCCACCCGGGTGGTGTCGATCAGGCGAATGTGCTCGCCGTCGTGCACCTGCACCAGGGCCAGGCGCGGAAAGTAGGTCCGTTCGCGCATGAACTCGGTGTCCAGATAAAGCGGCTGATCCGGAGCCAGGCTTTCCGCCCAGTCCCGCAGGGAGTCGGTGCTTTCGCACCAGATGTACGCCATGGGAATCCGTTGCGTCGCTGAATGTGCGGGCATTATACGGGTCGGGGGCGGTGGCTGAAACGCATCCCTGAGCAGCGGCCCGGCGACACTCAATTTCGACGCCGGTTTCTGCTACCCTTTGCGCCCTCTGAATCGTCAGTTGCACAGGAAACCGCCATGAGCACCAAACTGGTACTGGTCCGCCACGGCCAGAGTGTCTGGAACAAGGAAAACCGCTTCACCGGCTGGAAGGACGTGGACCTCACCGATCAGGGCCGCGAGGAAGCCCGCCAGGCCGGCGAGCTGCTGAAGGAGGCCGGCTTTGAATTCGACATGGCCTATACCTCGGTGCTCAAGCGTGCCATCCGCACCCTCTGGACCATCCTCGACGGCATGGATCAGATGTGGATCCCGGTGATCCGCGACTACCGCCTCAACGAGCGTCACTATGGCGCCCTGCAGGGTCTCAACAAGGCGGAAACCGCCGAGAAGTACGGCGACGAGCAGGTGCTGATCTGGCGCC